>DATJSH010000090.1:0-12139 GCA_035504235.1 Allostellaceae bacterium
GTCGCGGGCACGGCTAGTCTTGGCTCACCGCGCCCAAAGCCTTGGGATATTGCGACGTGGATCAGATCGGCCATGCGCGGCGTCGCTAGTTTCGCCTTGAGCAGGCTGCACTGATTGGCCACGGTCTTGTAGCTGACACCGACCGCCTCGGCGATTTCAATGAGGCTGCTGCCGTCGGCCAACAGGCGCAGGATTTCGATCTCGCGCGCCGACAGCTGACTGAGCGGCTGCGATATCGGGCGAACGTTGCCGAGCGCCAACTCCTGGGCCATTTCCGGCTCCACGTAGCTTCGGCCCGCGGCGACGCGCTTGACCGCCTCGAGGATCTGGTCGGGCGGAGCGTTCTTGCTGACATAGCCCCGCGCACCCGCCTCGATGACGCGGGCGACGTAGACCGGGTTGTCGTACATGCTGATGACGATGACCCGCGCTTTCGGGTCTTCGATCAATAGCCGGCCGAGCACTTCGAGCCCGCTGATGCCGGGCAGGTTGAGGTCGAGCAGCACCAGATCGGGTCGCGCCTCGCAAAATGTCGCGATGGCTTCCTGGCCGTTCGCGGCTTCGACGATCGTCAGACCCGGTTCCGCCCCGAGCAGACGCCGCAATCCGGCACGAACAACCGGGTGGTCGTCGACGATCAGCAGTTTCATCGCGCGGCCTCGCGCACCGTCTCGTCGCACGGCAGTGTCGCGCTGACCGTGAAGCCGCCGCTGGCCCGATTGGTGAGGGTAAGCCGGCCGCCAATGGCCTTGACGCGCTCTTCCATGCCGATCAGCCCATAGCCCGGTGCAGGTTCGTCGGCGACCCCCGAACCGTCATCGGCAACCTCGACCGTCATCTCGCCGCGCTCTCGATTGCGCGTGATCGAGATCGTGATCAGCCGCGGCTGGCCGTGGCGCACGGCATTGCTCAGGCATTCCTGTACGATCCGATAGACCGTGGTGTCGACCTGCTCGTTCAAGCTCTCGTAGTCCGGCGCGACGCTTGCGCGGTACTCGATCTCGGAGTACCGCCGGCGCCAAAATTCGACCAGCCGGTCGACGGCTTCGGCGAGGCCGAATTCCGCGAGGCCGATCGGCCGCAAGCGACCGAGCATGCCACGCACCTGGCGCTGCAGATGCCGGGCCGCCTCGGCTATCGACTGCGCGTGGAACGACAAATCTGTTGCTTTCCCCTCGTCGAGCAGGCGGACCATGTTGGCCACGTCGACGTTGATCGCGAAAAGGTAAGGGCCGATCTCGTCGTGCAAATCGCGCGCGATCTCGCTGCGTTCCTCCTCCTGCAACGTCAGCAGCTGCTCCTGGAGGCGACGATTGTCGGCATCGGTCGCGGCAAGACGATTAGCCATGTGGTTGAAGCTGTCACGTAGCCGCACGAGTTCGGGGGCCAAACGGTCGCCGACGCGGATCGCGAAATCCCCGTCACCGAATTGCTCCATCGCCCCCGCGAGACGATCGATCGGGCGCAGTGCCCGGCCGATCAACAGATAGATCAAGGGTATCGTCGCGCCGGCAAAGACAACCAGCGCGACAAGACTGGCGGTCTGCTCGTTCCATACTTCGAGGATTTCGTTGCGTGGCTGCGTCTCGATCACCACCGTGCCCAGGGGCCGACCGTTGAGCGTCACCGGAATACGCTGCGTCTCGGGGACGACACCGATCAGCCGCACGAACCAGCGCGGAACGCCGCCGAACACGCGGCGGTCATAGACCGGGTTGACCTGCTCCGCCGCGCCGTCTTCGGTGAGCGAAACGCGAAGATGCCGGTTGCCCTTGAACGACGCGACCAGCTCGGCGAGGTCGTGTTGCGGATCGCGTGACTGGCCGAGCTGCGAGACGACATCGTCGACCGTCTGTTCGGCAACCAGCAGCGCAGCGCGCATCTCATTCTGCACCGACCGCGAGGCATTGATCAGGGTCGCCATGCCGCCGAGCACTAGGCTCGTCAGCAACGCGGCGACCACAAGGGCGATCAGGCGAAACCGCAGCGGCATGAGAGGCCTCAAGGGCGCGCATTCGCGCCGATGCGCGAGGATGCCACGCCAAACCGCCAATTTCCTACCCGATGCCGCATCGCGCAAAGGTATTTGTCGGTTTCGGGAAGATTTCCCGATGATATCGGGAAATCTCGCCATAGCTGATCGGAGAGCGTTATGTCCTAATGAACGGGTAAATTGAGAGAACAGTTGAGGACTTTGCGTGTTCAGGGAGGCAATCCTTGCCGGCGCCGTCTTGGCGTTGCTGGCAGGCGGTGCTGTTGCTCAGACAGCGCCAAGTAACACCGCCCCGGTGCCCGAGGCGACGCTCGGCACGATCGATATCATCAGCACCACACCGTTGCCAGGGGTCGGGATCGACCGCGACAAGGTTCCCGCCAATATTCAAAGCCTTACCTCCAGCGATCTGGACCGCGGAAGCAGCCCGAGCCTCATCAACGGTCTCAACGACCAAGCCGGCAGCGTCAACACCAACGCGACACTCGTCGACCAGTTTCAACCCGATGTTCTCTACCGGGGTTTCGAGGCATCGCCGGTGCTGGGGACGCCCGAAGGTCTTGCCGTCTACCAGAACGGCGTGCGCATCAACGAAGCCTTTGGCGACACCGTCGACTGGGACCTGATCCCCGACATCGCGATCGACCGGTTCGACATCATCAGCGCGAACCCTGTCTACGGGCTCAACGCACTCGGCGGCGCTGCCGTCATCACCATGAAAAACGGTTTCACCTATCAGGGTTTCGAGGACGAACTGGCCTTCGGCTCGTTCGGCCAGCGCAGCGAACAGTTCCAGTTTGGTCAGCAGGTCGGCGTTTGGGGCGCCTATATCGCCGGGCGATGGTACGACTCCGACGGCTGGCGCCAGTTCTCGCCCGATCGGCTGCGGCAGATCTATGCCGATGTCGGGGCGCGAACCGACAAGGGCTCGCTCGACATCAGCTTTACCGGCGCCGACAACGCGCTTTACGGCGAGGGAACGACGCCGGAGCAGTCGCTCGCGGTCAACCGCGAGCTCGACTTCACCACGCCGCAGGTCAACGACAACCAGCTCGCCTTTCTCGCGGTCAACGGCAGCTACAATTTGACCGACAAGCTGTCGCTGCAAGCCAACGCCTATGTCCGGCAATTCCATCAGACCGTGGTCAACGGCAACACCACCAACTACACCGCGTGCGGCGACGGAAGCGGGACGCTGTGCCAGTCGGACGGCGCGACACCGCTCGTCAGCGCGACCGGCGGGTCGATCCTCGACCTGTCCAATGGCGGTACGATCCCGATCGGCGAGAACGATTTCGAGGACATCCACACGCTGACCACCGGCGGTGCGTTGCAGGCGACCTACACCGGCGATGTGTTTGGGCACGCGAACCATTTCGTGCTCGGCGGCAGCTTCGACCACTCGCGTGTCGGTTTCGCTTCCTCGGCCGAGATCGGCGTCATCAACGGCTCGCTGCAGGTGCTCAATTCCGGCTTCTTTGTCGACACGCCGGAGAACACCGGCTTCATCGCGACGCCGGTCGGTCTCACCGCAATCGACAATTATTACGGCGTCTTTGGCACCGACACGTTCAACGTCACCCCGGCGCTGGCGGTGACCGCGAGCGGCCGCTTCAACCTCGCGACGATCGACCTTACCGACCAGCTCGGCACCAACCTCACCGGCAACAATCGCTACAGCCGGTTCAACCCGGCGCTCGGCGCGACGTACAAGATCAACGACCAGGTCACCGCCTATGCCGGCTATTCGGAAGGCAACCGCGTGCCGACGCCGAGCGAGATCGAATGCTCGAACCCGATGCAGCCCTGCCTGTTGCCGTCGTCGCTGTCGGCCGACCCGCCGGATTTGAAGCAGGTGGTCTCGCACACCTACGAGGCGGGGATGCGCGGCGATTTCCGCCTGCCGGTGGTGGTGCCCGGCCGCTTCACCTGGAATTTCGGCCTCTTCCGCACCGATCTCGACGATGACATCTACGGCGTCGCGACCACGGTCAGCAGCGGATTTTTCGAGAATATCGGCTCGACCCGCCGCCAGGGGATCGAGACCGGCCTCGCCTACAAGGATGAGACCTGGTCGGCGTTTGTGAACTACAGCATGGTCAACGCCACCTTCCAATCGCCGCTGACCCTGCCGTCGCCGAGCAACCCCTTTGCCGACGCCAACGGCAACATCCAGGTCCAACCGGGCGACCGGCTGCCCGGCATTCCGCAGAACCAGCTGAAGGCGGGCGTCGATTGGCACCCGACCGACAAATGGACGATCGGCGGCGTCCTGACCTATTTCAGCGATCAGTACCTGCGCGGCGATGAATCGAACCAGAACGCGCCCCTGCCCGGCTACGTGGTGCTGAACCTGCACGGTTCGTACAAGGTCACCGATCACATCGAGCTGTTCGCCAACATCACCAACCTGACCGACGCGAGATACGCGACGTTTGGCGAATACGGCGACCCGACCGGAGTCAACGCGCCCGGCGTGCCGGTAAGCGGTATCGGGGTCGACAACCGCTTCCTCGCGCCCTCTATGCCGCTCGCGGTCTATGGCGGGGTCAGGGTGAAGCTCTAAATGCACCACTACCGGAGCGTTTAACCTGCTTCTGCTGGGAATCTGCAGGCTGGCAATGCGTCACTAGCGCTCATTTCCAGTTCAGCAGCCGGTCGCCTTTTGTTGAGCATCGCTGATGTTTCATGGAACATAAAGTCAACAAATTTTGAGCGGAGCAACCGTCAAAACCGGGCGTGCCAGACCGTCTTGGCGTATTCGCCGATGGCGCGATCAGCGGAGAACCAGCCCATGCCGGCGATGTTGCGGACGCAGGCGGCCGACCATTGGTCGGGATCGCACCACATTTCGTCGGCTTGGCGTTGGGCGCGCCAGTAGCAGTCGAAATCGGCGACGATCATGTAGTTGTCGGCATGGCGCAGCGATTGGGTCAGCGGCGCGAAGCGGTCGCGCTCGCCGGGCGAAAACACCCCGCCTTCGATCGTCTCCAAGACCTCGTTGAGCGCGGGCGAGGGGACGATCGTGCGGCTTCCTTCCCGCGCCGCCTGGCGCAGCTCGGCGACCTCGTGAGCCAGAAGACCGAAGATGAAGATGTTGTCGGCGCCGACTGCGTCGCGGATTTCGATATTGGCGCCGTCGAGCGTGCCGATGGTCAGCGCGCCGTTCAACGCCAGCTTCATGTTGCCGGTGCCCGAGGCCTCCATGCCGGCGGTCGAGATCTGCTCCGACAGGTCGGCGGCCGGGATGATCATTTCGGCGAGGCTGACATTGTAGTTCGGCAGAAATGCGATTTTGAGCAGATCACGCACCGCGGGGTCGCGGTTGACCACCTCAGCGATATCATGCGCCAGCTTGATGATCAGTTTCGCGGTGGCGTAACTCGCCGCCGCCTTGCCGCCAAAAATCTTAACCCGCGGCACCCATTCGCGCGTCGGATCGGCCCGCATCGCGTTGTACAGCGCGACCGTCTCCAACAGGTTCAGGAGCTGGCGCTTGTATTCATGGATGCGCTTGATCTGCACATCGAACATCGCCGCGGGATCGACCGAAAGGCCGAGCTGCTCGCGGATTACCCGGCCCAGCACCAGCCGGTTGGCCCGTTTCACCGCGCGCAGCTTTTCGGAGAGCTGCGCGTCTTCGGCGTGCTGCGCAAAGCGGCTGATCGCCCCGCAATTGTCGCGGATATCGGTGCCGCAGGTGTCGCTCAACAGCCGGGTCAGCCGCGGGTTCGCCTGGTACAGCCAGCGGCGGAAGGTGATGCCGTTGGTCACGTTGACGATGCGGTCGGGGTAGTGCTCGTCGAGCTCGCGGAACACGGTTTTACGCACGAGGCCCGAATGCATCACCGAGACGCCGTTGATGCGGCCGCTGCCGAGAAAAGCGAGGTGCCCCATGCGGACGTGCCGTTCTTCGCGCTCGTCGATCAGCGAGACCGCGGCCAGTTCGTCGGCAGTGACCGGCTGTTTCTTCGCGACCGCCTCGAGGTGGCGGGCGTTCAACAAATAAATGATCTGCAGATGCCGCGGCAGCACCCGTTCGAACAGGGTCACCGGCCAGCTTTCGAGCGCTTCGGGCAGCAGCGTGTGGTTGGTGTAGCGGCAGGTTTCGACGGTGATCTTCCAGGCGTCGTCCCACGGAAGGTTGTGCTGATCGATGAGGAGGCGCATCAGCTCGGCGACCGCGATCGACGGGTGCGTATCGTTGAGCTGGATCGCGGCGCGTTCGGGCAGCGTGTATAGCGAGCCGTAGGCCTTGCGGTGACGCTGGATGAGGTCCTGGAGCGAGGCGGAGACGAAGAAATATTCCTGGCGCAGGCGCAGTTCGCGTCCGGCCTGGGTCTCGTCGCTGGGATAGAGGATTTTCGACAGCGCCTCGGCGCGTGCCTGTTCGGTCAGCGCGCCGACATGGTCGCCGCGGTTGAACACTTCGAGGCGCAGCGGGTCGACCGCGCGCGCTGACCACAGCCGCAGCGGGTTGACGTGCTTGCCGCGCCAACCAACGACCGGCGTATCGTACGCGACCGCCTCGATCGTCTCCTCGGGATGCCAGACAAAATGCATATGATTGCCGCGGCCGGGCGTCGTCTCGACCCAACCGCCATAGAAGATGTCATAGGTGACTTCCGGGCGCTCGAACTCCCACGGGTTGTTAAAGGACAGCCATTCCTCGGGGTATTCCTGTTGCCAGCCATCCTTGACGATCTGGCGGAAGAGGCCGTTGTCGTAGCGGATGCCATAGCCGTAGGCGGGAATGCCGAGGCTCGCCATGCTTTCGAGAAAGCACGCGGCGAGCCGGCCGAGCCCGCCATTGCCGAGCGCCGCGTCGGGTTCGGCATAGCGTACCCGCTCAAAATTGACGCCGAGGTCGCCGAGCGCCCGTTTGACGACATCGTCGATCTGGAGATTGCCGGCAACGTCGTTGAGCAGCCGGCCGATGAGGAATTCGAGCGACAGGTAGTAGATGTGCTTGCGGCCGCGGGCGAGCGTCTCGCGCTCGACCTCGAGCCAGCGATGGATCACCCGGTCGCGCAGGGAAAGCGTCGTCGCGACAAACCAGTCGCGGTCGGAGGCGGCGCTCGCGTCCTTGCCGACCGCCAGGGTCAGCTTGGCCAGAACGGCATGCTTGAACTGCTCGATCGCGTCGTCCGCCTCGCCGTCCGGCGTCGGGTGCGATCGCGCAACGGTTTTCACGTGATGCTTCCTTCCACCCCGATAACGCTCCGCTATCCCGGTTGCGCCATGACCAGAAACGGGGCTTTGCGCCGCTCGTCCAAAAGCACGTCAGCTTCGTTTATTTGCGCCAGGGTGGGCAAACTCGCCTCATTCCCAAGGTGTTGGATCGCATGAGCCGAAGCCGCGCGCGCGAATCGGAAATGGTCGGCCCACCGGCCGTGCGAGTTGGCGAGAAAGGCGTAAACATAAGCGCCGTGGAAAATGTCGCCGGCGCCGTTGGTATCGATGATCTTCTCGTCGGGCACGGCGAGCGCCGGCAGAAACAATTCCTCGCCCGCGCCCTCAAACCACAGCATGCCGCCTGCGCCCATCGTGACCCCGCCGACCCGGCAGCCGCGCGAACGCAGATAGGCGAGCATTTCCTGCGGGCTCAAACGCATCTGCTCGCAGAGCCGCTCGGCGACGACCGCGACGTCGATGAATTCGAGCAGCTCGTGGGTGTTCGCGCGCAATCCGCCACCGTCGAGCGAGGTCAGGATGCCGGCCTCGCGGCAGGCCTTGGCATAGTCGATCGCCGCATCGGCCTGGTGCCCATCGACGTGCAGCGCGCGGCAGCCGGTCAGGTGCAGCGGCGGATAGGGATGCTGGTAGTTGTCGTCGCGGCAGCGGACGATGGCGCGTTGGTTGCCCTTGGGCATCACAAACGACAGTGACGATTCGGCGACCTTCCGATGATGCACCGAGATGCCGTACCTCGCCGCCATGTCGATGAACATGCGGCCAAGCCAATCGTCGGCCACCGAGGCCAACAAGTCCGGCGCGATGCCCAGCTTGGCGCAGCAGAACGCCGCGGTCACCGCATTGCCGCCGAACGATACGGCGTAGTCGCGCGCCACCGTCTTATCATCGCCGCTCGGCAGCGTGTCGGTGACGAACGTAATGTCGATATAGGCTTGACCGATAAACAGTGCTTGCATGGCACCTAGATGACCGTTGAAGACGCGTCGCTAGCCCATCGGTGCGCCAAAGATGCCGATCGCGCACGAAAGTGCTCAATGCACGCCTCGTGCCGATTGGCGCCCGTTGGGCAGATCATCTGTTGGCGCACCGCCCGCCTGGGCCTTAGGCTGCGCCCGCCCAACATGAGCCTGGTCCCTCCCATGCGCAAGCTCCCGATGCTCGTTGTCCTGCTGGTCGCGACCGTGGCGGCGTACGCCGCAGCGCCGGATGTTTCGCCCTTAGGCTACTGGCGGACCGCCGGCGGTAACGGCATCATCGAGATTGCACGTTGCGCGCCCGATGGCACACTGTGTGGCAAGCTCGTCTGGTTCCGGATCGCCCCCGACGACCCCAACCCGCAAGGCCTCGACCTGAAGAACCCCAATCCAGCCGAACGCTCGCGGTCGCTTTGCGGCACTGCCTTCATGTACGGCTTCAAGCCAGCCGCGTCGGACCAATGGGACGACGGCGTGGTCTACGACCCGGAAAGCGGCAATACCTACCGTGCGAAGATGACTTTGCGGCCCGATGGCAATCTCGACCTCCACGGATATATTGGCATTTCCCTGTTTGGCCGGAGCGAGATCTGGACCCGCTTCACCCCGCCGGTGCCGTCCTGCCCGGGGCACTAGAACCGCAAATCGGAGGAAATAACCATGGCAAGGCTCCCCCGTATCACCAGCAAGGATCAGGTCGATGCGAAGCACCACGACGCATTCGATTCGATCGTCGCCAGCCGTGGCGCGGTGCAGGGCCCGTTTCTGATGTTCATGCACTCGCCCGAGGTGGCCGAGCGCGTCGCGCATCTCGGGGCCTATGTGCGGTTCGAGGGCTCGCTCGACATGAAGGTGAGAGTGCTGGCGGCGATGACGGTCGCGCGCGAATTCCACGCGATGTATGTCTGGGGCGCGCAGACCGGCGGCGCGCGCCGGCTCGGCGTGCCCGAGACGACGATCACCGCGATCCGCGAAAACCATTCGCGCGGCATTCCGCCGGCCGATCTGGAGATTATCGAATTCACCCGGCAATTATTGCGCAAGCACCGGGTCGAAGACGCGCTGTTCAAGAAGATGCACAACCGCTTCGGCAATGATGAGCTGGTGCAGCTGACGACCGCGATCGGCTACTACACGCTTCTTGGCATGACGGTGAATGCTACTGAGCTGGAGGCGGGCGACGACGCCGAGGTGCTCGACCTCAGCTCGCTGCCGTCCTGAGCGCTAGAACCGAGAGGGCAAGTACCAGGGAATATCGACGCTCGCATCGGCCAGCAGCTCGGGTAAGGCGATGCGGGCGATCTGCGAGTGCTGCACCCCTGACGCCTCGACCCGGTAGCGCGAGGCAAGCCCTGCCCGCAACGCCGGGTCAGCGGCGTCGAGGCGCGCCGTCACCAGCCGATCGACGGCGCGCGAGAACGGGCCGGTCTCGCGCTCGATAAACGGCACCCGCAGCGCGCCCGGCCGCGCCGGTTCGCCGGCGAAGCGTTGGGCGAGCCAGCGCTCGACGATGTCGATCCCTTCGAGCGGATTGCCTTCCGCTGGATCGCGGCCGTAGAGGCCGTCGAAAATGTAAAGCTCGTCGGGCTGGACCTGGCTCTTAGCGATGATGTCGATCGCCGGCATCCCGCCGCCCGAATGTGCGCCCAAGATGAACCGGTCGAGCGCGGTTGCCGCGCCGCGCATTTTTCCGAAACGATGCAGACCGTAGGCGATCAGCAGGTCGAGCCCGCCGTCGAGCAGCGCCGGGAAGTCGTAATAATAGTGCCGGATCCAGTTACCGCGCGGCAGCAGCGCCAATGTCGGGCGCGCCCGGCCGGTGAGGATCATCCCGCTGCGCTCGACCTTTTCGTTGAGCTGCATCTCGCCACGCTGTTGCGAAAACCCGTGCAGAAAGACGACGACATCGACCGCGGCGGCTTCCGCGGGGATGCAGTTCCAGCGCAGCAATAGGTCTGGCTGGGTGCCGGCATGCGCCGCCAATGGCGGCGTCTCACAGAGATAGGTTTCGCTGGGCGAAAGGTCGGACACTTCAGCCTTCAGCTGGGTCGGCCCTCGTTCCGCTGTCCGAGCTTGCCTCAACTGTGTTCGGCTTATGCGATTCCCATCGGGATCAATAATTTCGTAGTCGCGCACGCCATCCCGGCCGAGGTCAGAGAGAAGCACGTAGACCGCCTGGGCTGTCTGTGCCGGGAAGTCTCGTGGGGGGCCTGGACTGCCCCATGCTGTTCTTATTTTGTAAGGCAATCAGCGCTCCCTGAATGCAGGGTAGTGTTCACGCCAGTTTCACGTATTCGAAATCGCCGGGCTTCCCATCGATGCCGGTGCGGGGCGGGGCGATCCACGACGCGAAACGTCCCGGTTCGCGCTCGGGCCGCATCAGGCTCGCGACAAACGCCTCATCATCGGCCGAAGGCAGGAACTCGTCGCGCCGCCGCACCCATTCGGCGGCGGAGAGGATATTACCCTGCGGGTCCGCTTCGATCGCGGCGAACTCGCCGATGCGGCGGTTGAAGGCGACTTGCGGCAACGTGATGCGAAACTCGATGTCTGCACGCTCGATGATGCGGTTCCACCAGCGCTCGACCCCGCTTTCGGCATCCGCGACATAATCATCGCGCAGCCGCATGTTGAGCGCCGAAAGCGCCGGCACGTCTTCGCGCAGCACGGTGCCGGCCTTTAATCGCAGCACCGGATAGGTCGCGCCGGAGAGCAAATGGTCGTCATCGATCTGGTCTTCGAGATAGCGGCCTTTGAGCCCGGCATTGTAGGCGTTGGCCGCGTTGGTCGAGAGCTCGCTGCCGAACAGGTCAAGGGTCAGCGAGAAATGCAGATTGGCGCGCTTCTGGATGGTTGGCAGGTCAATGACCCCGAGCGAGCGCACCCGCGCAATGTCGTAGGGATCATCGATCCCGGCCTTCCGCATCGCCGCGCAGGTCGCCTCGACGATGCGCCCGACCCCGGTTTGGCCGATGAACATGTGGTGCGCTTCCTCGGTCAGCATGAAGCGGCAGGTGCGCGACAGCGGGTCGAACCCCGATTGCGCCAGCGCATGGAGCTGCATCTTGCCGTCGCGGTCGGTGAAGAAGGTGAACATGAAGAAGGCGAGCCAATCGGGCGTGCGCTCGTTGAACGCGCCGAGCAGCCGCGGGGTGTCGCGGTCACCCGAGCGGCGGCGCAGCAGGTCTTCCGCCTCCTCGCGCCCGTCGCGGCCGAAATACTTCTGGAGCAGGTAAACCATCGCCCAGAGGTGGCGCGCCTCCTCGACATTCACTTGGAAAAGGTTGCGCAGATCGTAGAGCGAGGGCGCGGTCGCGCCAAGGAGGCGCTGCTGCTCGACCGACGCGGGCTCGGTGTCGCCCTGCACGATGACGAGGCGGCGCAGCATCGCGCGGTATTCGCCCGGCACTTCCTGCCAGGCCGGTTCGCCCCTATGCGCGCCAAACCCGATGGTGCGTCCTTCGACCGGCGGCGCCAGCAGGATGCCCCAGCGGTAGTCGGGCATGCGGACAAAGCCAAACTTGGCCCAGCCCTCCTGGTCGACCCCGACCGCCGTGCGCAGATAAACGAGGTTATCCTGAAACCCGTCGGGGCCGCGGTCCTTCCACCAGTCGAGATAGGTCGGGTGCCAGTTCTCCAGCGCCCGGCGCAGCCGCGGATCGGCGTTGAGCCCGACATTGTTCGGGATCAGCCCGTCGTAATCGACCGCGATCTCAGCCATCGTCTGCTCCTTAAACCCGCTTCGGGTCGTAACTTGGCCGCTTGCCCGTGCCGTAGGATTTGAGCGCGCCGTTGTCGCCGACCGCATTGGGGCGCTGGAAAATCCAGTTCTGCCACGCCGTCAGCCGGCCGAAGATGCGCGTCTCCATTGTCTCCGGACCGGCGAAGCGGAGATTGGCCTCGAGCCCCGTCAGCGAGTCGGGCGAAAAGCTGGCGCGCTCCTCGAGCATCAACCGCACTTCCTCGTCCCAATCGA
>DATJSH010000091.1:0-3096 GCA_035504235.1 Allostellaceae bacterium
GCTTCGACGCTTGAGTTGGATCGTGTCGCGGCGTGTGACGAAATCCTGGCGCATCCCGGGCCGTCGTCAATGAATACTGGCATCGAATGCCGATGCTGCGGCATGCCGAGGTTGCTGACCGCGGCATGCCGCCGCTATGCGCGGGCTGCGTCGCAGAGATGCAGCTCAATTCGATTGCGCCGTTCCCCGCCTGGTTGTCCGCGTTTGTCGCGACTGCGTTTTTGTGCAGCTTCAGCAACGCGTAGTGCCTGGGTCAATCTTTCGGGGACATGCGCATCATTTGGCCGGTTCTGATGTGTGGCCCGGTCGGGCAAAACAATATGTAGAATTGACGAGCGCGAGATTTGGGCCTGGGCCGTTGAACCGGCACTTCGCGATCCAGCGCGGCCCGTGCTGATTCTCCGACGAGACCTCCATGGCAATCGCGCGAGGCTGCCTGGCATCGTCCGCAACGCGCCGAAGGGTCCTCGCCGAGGCGTTAGACACCCGCAATATCGTGGTCTGAAAGACTGACATCCTGGAGACTCTGAGATGATTTTCACCGAAACAGAACTTGCTGGCGCCTTCATCGTCGACCTCGCACGGCACGAGGACAATCGGGGCTTCTTCGCCCGGGTGTTCTGCCAGCAGGAATTCGAGGCACACGGACTGAAGCCGCTGGTCGCGCAGGCGAATGTCGGGTCCAACCGCTATCGGGGAACCGTCCGCGGCATGCACTTCCAGTTCCCGCCGGCGGCCGAAACCAAGTATGTCCGCTGCGTCCGTGGCGCGGTGCTTGATATCATCGTGGACCTGCGCCCGGAATCGCCTACCTATCTGCAGCACGTCACGGTCGAGCTGTCGGCCAAGAACCAGCGCGGCATCTATATCCCCGAGCGCTTTGCACATGGTTATCAGACTTTGGAGGACGACACCGACACCATCTACATGGTGGGCGAGTTCTACACGCCCGGGGTGGAAGGTGGCCTGCGCCATGACGACCCCGCCCTCGGCCTGAGCTGGCCGCTTCCGGTCGACGTCATCTCTGAGAAGGACCGGGCCTGGAAACCCTTCTCGGAGGTTGGGCCGGAGCTACGTCGGCTGATGTCCCCGACTGTCACCGCGCCCTCGAACGTCGCCTGATCAGAGACCCATCCGGAGGAATACAATGATCATCGTGGACACCGCGCTGAAGGCCCGCGCCGAGGCGCACAACCCCATCAAGGTCGGTCTCATCGGTGCCGGCTTCATGGTCCAGGGACTGACCAACACGATCGTCAATTCGGTTCCCGGGATGCGGGTCGTGGCCATCTCGAACCGCCGCCCCGAGCGCGCGATGGCCGTGTTCCGCTATGCCGGCGTCGAGCCGTCGATGGCGGAGACTGCGTGGCAGTTCGAGACTCTGGCCGCCGCAGGAACGCCGATTGCCACAGAAGATCCGACGCTCATCTGCCGGAGCGATCACATCGACATCGTCGTCGACGTGACCGGGTCGGTGGAGTTCGGGCTGCATGTAGCGCTCGACGCGATGAAGCACGGCAAGGACTTCATCATGATGAACGCCGAGCTCGACGCAACGCTCGGGCCGATCCTGCAGGTCTATGCGCGAAGGTATGGCGTGATCTTCTCGGCCTGTGACGGTGACGAGCCGGGGCTGCAGATGAACCTCTATCGTTGGGTGAAGGGCCTTGGGCTCACGCCTCGGGTGATCGGCAACGTCAAGGGTCTGCAGGACCGTTATCGCAACCCGACGACGCAGGCGGGCTTTGCCGAGAAATGGGGCCAGAACCCAACGATGGTCACGTCGTTTGCCGACGGCTCGAAGATCAGCTTCGAGCAAACGATCGTCGCGAACGCCACCGGCTTCAAGGTCCGCTCGCGGGGCATGTCACGTGGCCTGGAATACAAGGACGACGTCATGAAGATCGGGCAGCTCTACGACATCGATGAGCTGCGCGAAGTCGGCGGGATTGTCGACTATGTGGTGGGAACGCCGCTGACCAAGATCTACTGCCTGGCCGAGCATCCCGATCCGAAGCAGCAACACTACCTGAGCCTCTACAAGATGGGCGATGGTCCGCTCTATAGTTTCTTTGTGCCGTACCACCTCGTTCACTTCGAGGTGCCGTTCTCGATCGCGCGTGTCGCGCTGTTCCGCGATGGGCTGGCCACGCCGCTCGGGCCGCCGGTGGTCGAGGTTTGCGCCGTCGCCAAGCGGGACTTGCACGCCGGCGAGGTCCTTGATGACTACGGCATGTACATGACCTACGGTGAAGCGGTGAACGCCAGCGAAATGCGGGAGAATCGCTACCTGCCGGAAGGCCTCGTGGCAGGCTGCAAGTTGCTGCGATCGATCCCACGCGACGACGTGATCACCTACGACGATGTCGTCCTGCCGCCGGGGCGGCTCGCGGACCAATTCCGCCGAGAGCAGTACACGCACTTCTTTGGCTCAAGCCCGATCTGACGTTCTCCGCCGTCTTGGGCAGCGCGACGGCAGATTCATTACGGTCGGCCATCCGGCTTGCGTCAGCGAGCCGGATGGTCGGCCGCGCTTGAATCGGGCGTCCGGCGGATAGGACAGCTTTGTTCCGAACAGATCGTATCGGAAGTGGCTTGCTCCATACCGCGACGTATTTGTATCGCAGGCTACATGACATTGGTAGATCGGAGCCGGCGCGTTATCGAAAGTCGCGCGGGTGCCTGGGGTTGGCAATATCGCGTCACTCCCGAGGCCCAGTCAATTGCCAATCCATGAGTGCAGTACAAGCATCTTGACGAGCATAACCGATGTTCCTCGGCAGCCAACATCGCACCTGGCGTAGTAACATAGCCAATTCGAGCACGATCTTCCGGTGGCCGAGGTGGTCCGCCATCGTGGTGACGGTCGTATTAGCCGCGTGCGCGGTCGTCGCTGTTCGCGCCCTTCGAGACGCGGCTCTAAGAGCCGCAGGATGGGCGCTTGTCGTAAACGAGCCGGTCGCGCCCGCCGACATCATTGTCTTATCGGTCGATTCCGGTCCGGCCGGGGCGCTTGAAGCAGCGGACCTCGTGCACCGCGGCATTGCAAAGCGAGTTGCGGTATTTACCGACCCTCCGAGCGAAGACGACGAGCAG
>DATJSH010000092.1:0-27683 GCA_035504235.1 Allostellaceae bacterium
GCGCTCCTTCCTCGGCCTTCATCTCCGGCGGAATATCGCGCAGCGGCAGGAAGCCCGGCCGCGCGTCGCCGATGTCGACCAGCGCCGCGTCGAGCGCCGACAGAACCCGTACCACACGGCCGAGATGGAGGCTGTCGGGCGGCTTGGTATCGCCGCGTTCGACGTAAAGCTCGACGGCCGCGCCGTCTTCGATCCAGGCGGCGCGCCATTCGCCGGGGTCGGCGGCGATCAGCAGCTCTGGCATCAGTCCCTTTGGCATCAGTCCCTTTGGCATCGATAACCGAGCCCGGCCAAAAGCTGCGCCGTCTCGTAAAGCGGCAGCCCGACGACATTCGAATACGAACCCTGCAGCCACGACACCAGCGTCGCGGCGCGGCCCTGGACCGCGTAGCCCCCGGCCTTGCCGCACCATTCGCCAGTCGCCAGATAGGCGACAAGCTCGGACTCACTGAGGCGCTTCATCGCGACCTGGCTGGCCACCCTTCGTGTCGCGACCCGCCCATTCGGCGCGATCACGGCGACACCGCCAAAGACCCGGTGTCGTCGCCCCGACAGCAGCCCGAGAAAACGCCGCGCCGCCGCCTCGTCTTCTGGCTTGCCGAGAATGCGTCTGCCGCATGCAACGACGGTGTCGGCGGCGAGGATGAAGGCGCCGGGGTGGCGCGGCCGTACCGCTTCGGCCTTGGCGCGCGCAAGGCGCATCACATGCG
The DNA here is from genome assembly GCA_035504235.1 of Allostellaceae bacterium. Classification (GTDB taxonomy): domain Bacteria; phylum Pseudomonadota; class Alphaproteobacteria; order ATCC43930; family CGMCC-115725; genus DATARH01. The sequence continues at coordinate 711 of DATJSH010000092.1, forward strand.
CTGCCGGCAATTCGCGCGGCAGCGGTGTCTCGTCGATCTCGGCCGGGTCGACCGCGTCGGGCGCGATGCCGATCTGGCGCAGCAATTCGAGCCGGCGCGGCGAGGCGGAGGCAAGCACAAGAGTTGGCAAATTCGCTTTATCCTCGGCCGGGCCCAACCCGGCGATCCACATCTTCGTTCTCAAGCGCTTACCAATAAAGACGCAGACCCCCGGGTCAACCCCTGGATCAAGTCCGATGGCGGGAAGATGATTTTGCGGAGGAAGGCTGCGTCACGCCCGCAGGTGCAGCACGCAAATGAGGGTGAAAAGCCGGCGCCCAGTATCGTGATCGACCGCGATCTTGTCCGCCAGCCGCTCGATAAGCAGCGCCGACCCCTCGTTGTGGAGCGCCCGCCGCCCGGCGTCGATGGCCTCGACCTGGGTAAGGTTCTGGCGGCGCACCGCCTCGTAATAGCTTTCGCAGACGAGGAAGTAGTCCTTGACGATGCGACGGAACGGGCCGAGCCCGACCTGGATCGTCTCCCTCGTTTGATCGGCGCCGCTGACATCGATCAGCAGCCTGTTTTCCTCGATCGCGAGATGCAGCGCAAACGGCCCGGCCTGCCCCGAGACCGGCGCGAAGCTGTTCTCCTGCAGCAGATCGGCGATCGCCGCGTTGCGCTCGTTCTCGATCTCGGGGCTGCGGCGCACGACGCTTTTCTCGTCGAGCGTGATCGCGGCGATGCGGTTCATCGCCATGGACTCATCGCCATGGACTCATCGCCATGGACGCATCGCCATGGACTCATCGCCAAGGACTCATCGCCAAGGACACTCATCGATTGAGGCGGATGGAGAGGGAAAGCGCATGCGCATCGAGGCCCTCGGCCTCGGCGAGGCGGATCGCCGCCGGCGCCAGCGCCGCGAGCCCGTCGGCATCGCAGCCGACAAAGGTCGTGCGCTTCAGGAAGTCGAAGACGCTGAGCCCGGAGGCGAAACGCGCGCTGCGCGCGGTCGGCAGCACGTGATTCGGGCCGGCGATGTAGTCGCCGACCGCCTCTGGCGCGTAGCGGCCGAGGAACATCGCGCCGGCGTGGCGGATGCGCTTGGCAAGTGCTTCCGGCTGGTCGACTGCCAGTTCGAGGTGCTCGGGCGCGACCCGGTCGACCAGCGTCACCGCCTCCTCCCAGTCGCGCACGATGAGGATCGCGCCGTTGGTCTCCCAGCTCTGCCGGGCGATCGAGGCACGTGGTAGCCTTTTCAAATGATTATCGATCTCTTCCTCAACCGTTTTGGCAAATTCGACGTCGTCGGCGACAAGGATAGCCTGGGCCGATACGTCGTGCTCAGCCTGCGACAGGAGGTCAGCGGCGATCCAGGCCGGATCGTTGCTATTATCCGCCACTACCAGTATCTCCGACGGTCCGGCGATCATGTCGATGCCGACGCGTCCGAACACCCGCCGTTTGGCGGCGGCGACATAGGCGTTGCCCGGACCGACAATCTTGTCGACCGGTGCGATCGTCGCCGTGCCATAGGCCAGCGCCGCGACCGCCTGGGCGCCGCCCACCCGGTAGATTTCGTCGATCCCGCAGAGGCTCGCCGCAGCCATCACCAGCGGGTTGAGCTGGCCGTCCGGCGCCGGCGCCACCATAACCAGCCGGCCGACCCCGGCGACCTTGGCGGGAAGCGCGTTCATCAGCACCGATGACGGATAGGCCGCCGTGCCGCCGGGCACGTAGAGCCCAGCGCTCGCGAGCGGCCGCCACTCCATGCCGAGGCGCACGCCGACGCCGTCGACGTAATCGAGCGATTGCGGCAGCTGCCGGCGATGGAAGCTGTCGATGCGCTCGGCGGCGAGCTTGAGCGCGGCCACCGTCTCGGCCGGCGCCTTTGCGGCGGCGTCGGCGATTTCTCGCGGCGACAGACGGAGCTGCGCCGCCGTGAGGTTCACCCGATCGAAGCGGTTGGTGTAGTCGACAAGCGCCGTGTCGCCGCGCTTCTGGACGCCGTCGATAATTGCGGCGACCGCGTCGTCGACATCGGAATCGGTCTCGCGCTTGGCGGCAAGCAGCGCGGCAAATGCCGTCTCGAACCCCCGGTCGCGCGTGTCGAGCTTCAGAACCATGGTTCAGCCCGGCGCAGCCGCCGGCGCCTCTTTCCGCTGCACCGTCACGGCGCGCAATGCGTCGATCCAGGAGCCGACCTCGTCGGGGCGCGTCTTGAGCGCCGGGCGGTTGACGATCAGCCGCGAGGTGATGTCGGCGATGTGCTCGATTTCGACGAGCCCGTTGGCGCGCAGGGTATTGCCGGTCTGCACCAGGTCGACGATGTGGCGGCACAGCCCGATGATCGGCGCCAGCTCGACAGCACCGTGCAGGTTGATGACCTCGGCCTGGACGCCGCGCGCGGCAAAGTGCCGGCGCGTCACCTGCGGGTACTTGCTGGCGACACGGATGTGGCTCCAGGTGCGCGGATCGTCCTTGCCGATCGACTCTTTCGGGGCCGCCACCATCATCCGGCAATGCCCAATATCGAGGTCGAGCGGCGCGTAGATTTCTGAATAGTCGAACTCCATCAGCACATCGTTCCCGGCAACGCCGATCTGCGCCGCGCCGAAAGCGACAAAGGTCGCGACGTCGAAGCTGCGCACGCGGATGATGTCGAGACCGGGGACGGAAGTCGCAAAGCGCAATTGCCGGGCCGAGGGATCGTCGAAGGCGGGCTCCGGCGCGATGCCGGCGCGGCGCAAGAGCGGCATCACCTCGGTCAGGATGCGCCCGTTGGGGAGCGCCATGATGAGTTTGTCATCATTGGCGGCGCGCGGGGTCTTCATGGCGGATCGCCGGAGCTGTGGTCGGGCTGCCACACGGTTGGCCAAGCCTCGCCGATATCGGTCACGTGTGCCTCGATCGCAGACACGCCGAGACGCACGCCCGCGCCGCCGGCAAATTCGAGGTCGATGGTGCCGGCCTCCTCGCCCGGCCGGATCGCCAAGAGCGACAAGATGCGCTCGTCGTCACGCCGGCGGAACCCGCGATACAAGATCGTCTCCACTAGAGCGAATGACAACGCGCACCAGGTGCGCTCAAAGATCGCCGCGCCGTCAATGCCGTTTTCGTCGGCATTGGCCGGCTTGCTTTCCCAGCGGAAGCGATTGGCGACGAGCATGAAGCGCCGCTCGCGGTGGTCATACGTCAGGTCCTTGACCGAGACCAGCGCGTCCTGCACCACCGCCGAGATCACCGCGAGGTCGTCCGCGTCTTCGGCGCGCAGCCGCAGCGGGCCCTCAGGCGCCACCGCGCACCCGTTCGATGCGTGCACCGCACGCGGCAAGTTTCTCCTCGAGCCGCTCGTAGCCGCGGTCGAGATGGTGGACGCCGTTGATCACCGTCTCACCTTCCGCGATCAGCCCGGCAATGACCAGCGAAACCGACGCGCGCAGATCGGTCGCCATGACCGGCGCGCCGGTCAGCCGTCTGACGCCGCGCACCAGCGCCGAGGGGCCCTGTACGTTGATGTTTGCGCCCAGGCGCATCAGCTCGGGCACGTGCATGAAGCGGTTCTCGAAAATCGTCTCGGTGATCATCGCTGCGCCGTCGGCGATCGTCATAAGCGCCATGATCTGCGCCTGCATGTCGGTCGGGAAGCCGGGATAGGGCTCGGTCATCACATCAACGCCGTCGATCCGGCCGGTGCTGCGCCGCACGAGAATGCCGCCGTCACACTCCTGCATGCGGATATCCGCGCTTTCGAGCACCCGCACCACCGACTCGAGATGATCGAGGCGCGCGCCGTCGAGGCGCACTTCGCCACCCGCCGCGGCCACCGCCATGATGTAGGTCCCGGTCTCGATGCGGTCGGGGATCACCGTGTGCCGGGCGCCGTGCAGTCGCGCGACGCCGTGCACCGTCAGCCGGTCGGTGCCGATGCCTTCGATCTGCGCGCCCATGGCATTGAGGCAGGTGGCAAGGTCGGTGATCTCCGGCTCGCGCGCGGCGTTGATCAGCGTGCTTTCGCCGTCGGCAAGCGCCGCCGCCATCAGCAAGTGCTCGGTGGCGCCGACCGAGACGCTGGGAAAGGCGATTTCGGCGCCTTTCAGTCCGTGCGGCGCGCGCGCCTCGATATAGCCGCCCGACAGCTCAACCTCGGCGCCCAAGCGCTGCAGGCCCTTGATGTGGAGATCGACCGGGCGCACGCCGATCTCGTCGCCGCCGGGCAGCGACACCCGCGCCTCGCCGCATCGCGCCAGCAGCGGCCCCAGCACGAGAAACGAGGCGCGCATCTTGCGCACAAGATCATAAGGCGCGGTTGTCGAAGCGATCTGCCGCGCCGACAAATCCAGCACAGGCGACGCGGGCTCGTCTCCAGTGCCGCCCGGCTCTACCGCGACCCCGTGCTGCGCTAAGAGGTCGGCCATCGTGCGGATATCGGCGAGCTCGGGCAGATTGCCCAGCACCAGGGTCTCGTCGGTCAAGAGGCTCGCGGCCATCAGCGGAAGCGCGGCGTTCTTCGCGCCGGCGATCGGAATCGCGCCCGATAGCGGCAGGCCCCCGCGGATCACGATTCTGTCCATACCTACGGCTCCCATGCACCGCGTCTTCCGATAAACGCAATGCGTCGGTCTTCCGCCGTTTCTCTCCCGCGCAAACTTTTACTGGAGCGGCACGCGCCGCTCAACCCTGCGGGTGGACGCCTGGACGGAGTACTCCCCCGCGCCGCTTGCCGTTATCATGCGGGCAAGGCGTTGCAAGGCGAGGGAGCGCAACCATGAACGACATCAGCAGCAGACCCAAGGGGCTCACCCCGACGATTGGCGGCTCGACCTATATGAGGCCGGGCGACATGGAATGGAAGCCGACCCGGTTCGACAAGGTCTCGATTAAGGTTCTCTATGAGAACCGCGAGCGCGGCGAGATGACCTGTCTCTTGAAGCTCGAGCCCGGTGCGCACATCCCGTTCCACAAGCATCCCGAGATCGAGCAGTCGCTCGTCCTCGAAGGCGCGGTCGAGGATCACGACGGGGTCGCGACCGCAGGCGACTATATCTGGCGCATTCCGGGATCGATGCACGAGAATTTCTCGCCGGAGGGCGCGGTGCTGTTCGCGGTCTATCGCAAGCCCAACATCTATTACCACGCGGCGCGCGAAACCGCGGGGTTCTAGAGGACGTCGGTTGGATTGGACCAATCCAATTTATCGCCTCCCCCGGGCTTGACACGGGGGTCTACGAACTGCTTCCGCTTATTCGTGGATGGCCGGATCACGTCCGGCCCAGGGGACTAAAAGACGACGCTAGCGCCGCTCGTCTCGCTCGCGCGGCATCTCGCCCTCGTCCGTTGGCTCTTCGCCCTCCCTGGCGCGGGCCTGCTCCTTGCGGCGGCGCAAATTCGCCCGCAGCGCCTCGGCCAGGCGCTTATCGCGCGCCGCGCGCTCGGCCTGCCGGGCCCCAGTAAGGCGAGGCGTGCCGGTCACGGCCCCAGCAAGCCGATTGTGCGGCCGTGCGCCCTCGCCTCGTCGAGGCGGCGGCGCAGCGCCGGCAGCACCTCGCGCGCGAAATGCTTGGCGCGGACGTCCCGGCCGTTATCCGCCTCGCTCTGGTAGAGCGAAATCAGGTCCTGCTGCCCCTTGATGACCAGATCGAGGTAATGCAGGTCGAAATCGGGGCCGATCGTGGTCAGAAGAACAGGCGGCGGCTGGTCGAGCGTTGGCGCGACATCGAGCTTTAAATGCTTGGCGAGCGCCGAGAGGCGCTTGTCGAGCTCGATGTATTCCAGCGCCAGATGCTGTGCGAAGAGGCGCAACCGCTTTGCCGCGCCCTTGCCATGAGCGAGCCGAGCCATGCCGATTTCCCGCGCGTTCATGCCCGCCGCCTGATTGATGAAGTCCTGGTCGGACTTGGCCGTGGGAGGCGCGGGCACCGGCGCCGGCGGGGCTTCGGAAGCGGCCGGCGCGGGCGGCGGCGCGGGAGCGGTCGGGGCAGGCGGCGGCACGCAACCGCCCAGCGCCGTCATCGTCAACAGCGCCAATGCCACCCACAGCGATCGTGCCATGCCCACCTCGGTGAATTTCCGTCGATTTCCCCTGGGCAGGAGGCTGTAGCGGGCCGCTTGCCTTGTCAATCGCCGGCCCCTCGTGTATGTCCGACGCCGCTGTACCGGACGCTCCTTGCGGGCGCCGCGTCGCCAAATCGGACGCTGCCGTAGCTCAGTGGTAGAGCACCCCCTTGGTAAGGGGGAGGTCGAAAGTTCAATCCTTTCCGGCAGCACCACGCTTGGTGATCGAAAAGATGGCTTCGAACCGATCGGCAAATCAGATTTCCGTCGCGTCGTTCTCTAACTTGCTAGCGACGGCCGATTTCTCGATGGCGTTTATGCGACCGATATACCTGGCCCCTTCGGCCTGGCTCGAACACATTCCATTCGCATTTTGGCTAACCTTTCGGTTACGGCCCAAGACGGTGGTTGAGCTGGGAACCTACAATGGCTGTTCGTATTTTGCATTCTGTCAGGCCGTTGAGCGATTGGGGCTCGCCACACGTTGCTATGCCGTCGATCATTGGAAGGGCGACGAACACGCGGGCTTTTATAGCGAAGATGTCTTCACCCGCGTCCAAGCTCGCAATGACGAATTATACTCGGGGTTTTCTCGCCTTGTGCGCTCGAGCTTTGACGAAGCGGCGCAGCATTTCCCCAAAGGCTCCATTGATCTTTTACATATCGACGGTCATCACAGTTTAGGCTCCGTGCAACACGATTTTGCAACTTGGAAACCGTTGCTATCGGATAGCGCGATAGTGCTGTTACACGATACGAACGTGCGCGAGCGTGGCTTTGGCGTGTACGAAATGCTTGAGCTATTGCGCAAGGATTATCCGGTCTTTGAATTCGATCATGGCCACGGCCTTGGTGTCGTGAGCGTTGGCGGACGGCAAAATGCTGGGATTTCGTCATTGTTTGAGATCACAGAAGAAACATGTGCTCATCGCCAAATAAAAGAGTTCTTTGCCCGACTTGGTCGCTCTTGCGCGGATGCGGAAGCGGTCCGGCGCCTTGAAGCGCAAATCTCGGAGCGGAACGCGAGGCACATTCCGCCGCCTCCTAGTATCTAAGCACCATCCTTTGCGGGTTTGCCGTCTTCCTTTACCTCGCCTTAATCGGCACGCGGTAGTCTCGTGCGGTTTCGTTTCCGGCGAGAATCGCGATGGAGAGGCCGCGCAACAACCAATTTCTCGAGCCCGAGCGTGGCACCGGCATGATCGGCTGGGCCGTGAAGCAGCTCGCGTTCTGGCTGGTTGGCGGGTTGATCGTCTATTCCGTGGTGGTCAACCACCACCTGTTCGGCGGCGGCTCGTCGGCGCCGGACGCGACGCCGCGTGCTGCCGACGCACGCCCCAGCGGCCCGTTCGCGGCCACCAATAGCGCTCCCGATGAAAGGAAGCTGACGCCGCTCGGCCAGTCGGTCACGGTGTCCAACTCGCTGAGCCTGCGCGCCCAGCCAAACGGGCATGTGTACGTGACCGCCGCCGTCAACAACGTGCCGATCAAGTTCATGGTCGATACCGGCGCCACTTGGGTAGGACTGACCCGGCAGGACGCTATCCGCGCCGGTGTTGCCGGTAATCTCAACTATACGGTTTCGACATCCACTGCGAACGGGGTCGCCAAGGCCGCGCCGGTGACGCTTGGCGGCGTTCGGATCGGTGAGCTCGAAGTCGACGGTGTCGAGGCGATGGTGCTACCGCCCGAGGACACCGGCGTCTCGTTGCTCGGCCAGAGTTTTTTGAAGCGGCTGCAGGGCTACGAGATGCGCGGCGACACCCTGACCCTGACCTGGCAGTAGGCTTCTATTCGAGCATCGCCTGAAGCCGGCCGACCCGGCGTTCGGCGACCGCTTGCCGCCCGACGTCGCGATCGTGGATCGCCGCGTCGACCAGCTCGTCCGCCTCGCTTATCAGGCGCTCCCCCTCCGCTGGCGACAGCGTGCCCTGGTCGATCAGCGTCGCGTACTTGATGCGCAGCTGCTCCTCAAGTTTCACCAGGTCGAGGTAGCGGGCAAAAGGAACCGCGTCCTTCTCGACCGTCGTGTTGACGCATTGCGCATGTGCCAGATAGTTGCCGGCGCGGCGTGGGAACTGCTGATCGCATTTGGCGCGGTCGACGGCGAGGTCGCCGGGTGGCGCTACCGCCGCGAGGTCGGGTACCTTGTATTGGAACGGCGAGGGGAGCTCGCAGCCGGCCAGCGCTACGCAGAGCAGCACGATCGTCAGCGCCGGACGCATATGTCTTCGCGCCTCAGTGAATCGCGTAAAGCAGATCGGGGCTCGGCGCCGCCTTGCCGAGTTCCACCTGCTTCACTGCGGCGATCAGTTGCTCGTGCGTGCTCGTCTTGAAGCCCAACGCTTTGCCGCGCTCGACAATGACACCGTTGATGAAGTCGATCTCGGTGCGCCGGCCCTTTTGCATGTCCTGGCCCATCGACGGGCGCTGCGCCTCGCTGCGACCCTGCGAATTGCGCAAGGCCAGCATCAACGCCTCGACTTCTTCCAGGGCGCCCTCGTCGCCCTCGGATGCGCGCGCGAGCTTTTCGGCGTCCTGTCCCGCGATGTCTTCAAGCTTGTAGCCCTGCGCCTGGCCGATGCGCACGGCCTCGCCGCCCAATTTGATGATAAGGCCGCGGATGCGGTCGTCCTGGCGCATCGCGTTGCCCGAGAGGCCCGAGGCTGCGGATACACCATTGTGCATACCGTTGACGCAAAGCTTCGACCAGCGCTCGCCCCACAGATTATCGGTGACCTTGCAGGTGTCGACGGTGCGGATCATCGCGCCCAGCTCCTCGATCCGCTGGGTGACCCGGCCATGTACCTCGCCGACGCGGTAGACCTCGTGGCCAGGCGGGTTTTTCGCGCCGGTGCGACGGATTTTGCCCGGCGCGTAAAGCTCGGCCGAGAGCAGCGCGGCGATCGCGCCCACCGTCTTCCCCCAACCGACGACACCGGCGATGCGCTCCTCGTTGATGCAGTTTTGCAGCGACACCATGTAGCCGCCCGGCGCCAAGTATTGCCGCATCATCGTCGCCGCCCACTCGGTGTCGTAGGACTTCATCGAGATGAAGCAGATGTCGATGGGCTTTTGCTTGGCGAGTTCCTGCGCCTCGGTCAGGTGCAGCGTCTTCGGCCGGGCGCGGACGAATTCGGCTTCGCTCACGCCTTCGAGCGCGAGGCCATCCTTGCGGATCGCCTCGATGTGCTCGGGCCACGGGTCGATGAGCGTCACGTCGAAGCCGTTATGCGCGAGGTTCCCGCCGGTGTAGCCGCCGATCGCCCCCGCGCCGAACACGACAATCCGCTTTTCGCCCGCCATCGTCCGCTCCCTCACACCTCGCTGCCGGACATCATAGGCACGAGCGCGCCGCCAGCACTAGCGCGGGACGCTCCGTTGACGAGCGACATTGATGAGCGCCTAGTACACGTAGGCGAGCCGCGCGTCGGGGAGCCTGTGCTTGTGCACCGGCAGCCTGACCGCGGCTAGTTGTTGCGCGGGTTGCGGCGATGAGCCGGCCGTGGACTCGTCGTGCGTCGGATGCGTCTTGTGGTGCGCCTCATGCGCGCCGACGGGCGGTGGCGCCGGATCGGGTTGCGCAGCGGCCTCCTGCTCGCTTGCGTCCGCGTGGTGCTTCGCGTGCGCGACCTGGTGCGCCGCCGGGGCTGCGTCGGTCTTGGCCTTGTCGGGCGCCGGATGCGTCTTGTGGTGCGCCCCATGCGCGGCGACGGGCGGTGGCGCGGGATCGGGGGCGGAGGCGATTTGGGTTTCGTCGCGTTGTTCGTGCGGTTTGGCGTGGCCGGCGAGATGATGCGGCGTTGCATCGGGCTTTTCCGCGGTCTTCGGCTCGACCGCATCCTTTTGCTTCTTGGTGTGTGTTGCGACATGGCCCGCGTGGGCATCGTGCGGCTTGTCCGCTTCAGCGGCGGCAACCGCTCCGCCGAAATTCGTCGGTAACGTGGCCGGATAGATGAAGCCATAGGTCGGGTTGTCTCGGCCGTGCGTATCTCCGAACTGCACCTTGACACTGCTCCAATCGTTGAGCGGTGATGCATCTACAACCGACATTGCCTTGGTCACGCGGCCGCGCACCCAATTGGCCTGGTCGACGAGCACTTCGCGCGAGCCAATGACGCGTGACACCACCGCGACATGCCCGACATGCATCCGGCCGAACGGCTTAAAAACGAGAATGGCGCCGACTTCCGGCTTGTGGCCGCGCTCGTAGCGGCCCTGCGCATGCGGCCACCAGGCCGCGGCGTTGCCGTCGAGGTGAACGCCGGTTACATCGCGCGCATAGGCCACGCAATTACCGCCGTGAACATCATGGACGATTCGCGCCGTCGCAGGAAAACACGATAGAATGATCAAGCCCCAGCCCCCCAGGGCGACCAGTAACAGACGCAAAGCAAGTCCCCTCTTAATTCAGCGGGTGTGTCCCGCCGTGTTTGTGTTGCTTAAGCAACCCCCAAACTAACGCAAACAATGTACCAAGTGGAGCCGGACAAACAACGATTTTCGACACAATACTGCCGTAGTATTTTCGCCACTTGGGTTGTGGCTTTCGGGTCACTTCGGAAAAACGCGGCGATAAACCCCCGGCGAACCGGCATCGTGGCGCATGTAAGGCCGAATTCGCTTTGACCACGGGTTGGAATCGCGAGCCTTCTCCCAGTCCGGGTGCTCCGAGACCTTTTCGTTCGCGAACTCGTAGAGGGTCAGATATTTGGGCTGTGACTCAATTGCCACATAGCGCCGCGCGCCGAGGCAGCCCGGCACTTGCAGATAAGGCGGGATGTAGGCCGTGTTGTACCAGTCGTTGAACTCGTCTTCGACGACCGACGGAATGTCGATGCGGCCCATTTGCAGAAACGGTGCTGGGCCCTGCGTCATCTCGATGGGATTCGTGTGCATTGGCAAGATCTGGCGATAACCGTTGATCAGGTAATTGCGGCCGATCGTGCCGCCCGACGCGGCGACCCGCTTGGCCGACGGCCGGAAACGCACCTCGTCGAGAAACGCCGCGGTGCGCAACACCTCGTGGGTTTCGAGCTCGTAGAGGGCGAGGTTTTTCGGGCCGCCCTTCAGCGCGATGTAACGTCCGGCGGATAAGAAACCCGGGACCGAAAGCAGCCGGGCGATATGCTCCTCATCGTACCAGCGGTGATACTCGGCCTCGTATTCGGGGTCGATATCGGACCACACCATCAACAGGCCCGTGCCGCGCGTCTTGGCCATCGGCTCCTCCTTGCTTGGAAAGGTTTGTGCAAAAGCAGGCCTAGGGGCATCGGCTATCTTATGCGATCAGCGATAGACACGGCGACGGCGCAGCCGGCGTTGAGTTTCAATTAACCAATCGCGCACTACGCTTTGAGCGAAAAGCGGCTGCGGCCGCGTTGGAGCGCTGGGCGATGATGCGAACCAAATGGATGCGGCTTGGCGTCCGCGACCCGGCCGACATTCTGCGCTGGGCAGGCGCGCAAAGCACCCGCCAGCTCGACGATTTCCGCTACCGGGTCATCCACGGCCGCGAATTTGTCTCGTTCCGCATGATGCCGCGCTATCGGGTCGAGATCGGCACCAGCGAGATCATCGTCGTCGCGCATGTGGTGCCGGGCGCGCGGCAGCGCATGGTCGCGGCGGCATTCGGTGTCGTGCGGATCGCGTCTCGCCGGGTTTTGGCGGCGGTCGCATCGCTCCGCTCGCGCCGAAGCGTGCCGGCGCCTGGTCATTCCGCCGAGCTCTACGATTTTACGCCGCCGCGTCGGAGCTCGACCGCGCGGCGCTAGCCCGAAATGCCATCGAGAACGCGGCTCGCTTGACGAGTTGACCAACCGGCTCAAGACACCGGCATCTCACTGTCCGGCGAGGCGGCGCCGGTAGGAAATCGTGTAGGTGCGCGTGCGCGCGGCCAGCAGTGGGTCGGCTGACGGGGCAATCCCCGGGACGAGGTTCATCGGGTTGAAGAACAGCGTCTTTACCTCGGGCGACTCGTCGTCCGCCATTTCAGCCAGCGACAGCGTGCCCAGTGTCACCGCCGGCCGGTCATCGGGCCACGGCTTTGTGGCATCGGTTACCGGGTCTTCCGGCTCCGCGATTTGCACCAAGAGGCGAAAGCGCACTGGCGCTGTCGCGAGGCGCCGTTTCATCTCGTCGTGCAGATAGTCGGGCTGGATGTCGGCGGTGGCCGCCGCGCCGAGAAATTGGTTGCCGGCGACCGGCTCGATGCGGTACCGGCCGAAGCGCGAGACCGCGGCCGCGTTGACAAAGCGGAACGCATCAACGCCGTAATAGGTCTCGGTGCCGTAGCTGACCGGTGTGGGCTTTGGCGCGTCGGCAAACTGCTTTGCCGCCGGATGGCTCGCGAAAAACGCTTCGCGAAGCTGGGGATCGTTCGACGCTAAAGCGTTGAGGTAGCCCAGGAAGTCCTCGGGCGTCGCCACCGGAAAGCCATTAAAGGCATGGGCGACGATATCGGTGTCGACACCGCCGGGAAGCTGGAACTTGATCGACATGCCGGCGGGGCCGGCGCCGGGCTTCCCGTCTCTTTGCGTCGGAATCCCCGAGAAGTCCGAGAAACGGACGATGATGGGTACCGGCGGAGCGTCAGGGCGCAAGTGCTCGGCGGAACTCAACGACATCGCGTCGGGATCGGCGGTGAACGTACCGCGCAGCACGATCCCTTTTGTATGGATGGCGCGCTTTCCGGGGTGCGGGCCTTGGAACACGCGATCGAGGGCCGCGACCAGTTCGCTGGCCAGCGATGCCGCCTGCACCGCCGCGGGCGTGCCGGCATCGGCCGCCCAGGCCGGCAGGGGACCGATCACCGCCGCAGCAAGCGCCAGCGCGATCAAGGTCGGACGCAGCACCGCTGCCCATGCGCTATTTGACCACAACATCGAGCCGCATCTTCGGGTGGATGGCGCAGAGCACCTGGAAGGTGCCGGAGGTCGGGAAGGTTATACGGACGGTCTGGCCGATCTCCTGCTCGCCCGAATCGAAACTGAAGCTGGGGCTGGCGACAAAGACCTGGTGGATGTACTCGTCATCGTTGCGGATCGCCAAGGTGTCGCCCTTGTCGATCTCGATCGATGCCGGCATGAAAGCGCGGCCTTTCTGCGAGATGTTGACCTCGGCCCCGGAGCCGAGGGCAAAACCGAGCGATCCAAGCGTCGCCAAAAAAGCGGCGATGCCGCAAGCAACCAGTACACTGCGCATTTCGGCCACTTCCCCCGCAGGTGGCGACGCTCCGCACGCCGCTATGTAGCCCGAAATGCTTAATAGATATTTGCATTCGCGCGAACCGTCGCCCTCGCGGAGCAGCCGCGGTGAAAGCGGCCGGGCGGCTGGACTTAAGATTCCGTAAACCAAACCCGTCCTATACCGGCCAAGACTTGGCGGCTGGTGGGGTTATGCCTCCGATTTTCAACGCATTGCGAACGATCCGAGCCCAGATATTTATCGGGTTTGTCGCGATGAGCATCTTGACCGGCGCCCTTGGCGCGTTCGCAATCTACGCGACCGCGCGCGCCGGCCACATCGTGGCCGATATCTACGACCGGCCGCTGATGGCGATCAACTTCGCGCGTGCAGCCAGCTCTACCTTCGCGCAAATGGAAGACGGCCTGCTGCGGTCGCAATTGTCGGGCGTCCCGGTCGACGACGAGACGCCGCTCGTCCAGCTGTCGCAGAATTTCTTTGAGGATTTGACGGTCGCGCAGCAGCGGTCGATGTCCGCCGCGGCCGCCGAGGCAGCGGTCGAAGTTCGTCAGCTGGTGCGGGAATGGCTCGCCGCAGCGCGCGGCACCCCGGGTGACGCGGCGGCGGCCGACACGACAACCCTGTCGGGGAAAATTCTCAAACAGTTCGACCGCCTCATCGAACTAACCGCGGAAGACGGTTTCCGCGAGCGCGAGCGCTCGCTCGACGAAATCGGCACCACGCTGGTCGTCGGCATCGGCTGCACCCTGCTCGCGCTGTTGGTTTCCGGCATGATCACGTTCGTGCTCGCGCGGCGCATCCTGCGACCGCTTTCGGCGGCTGCGGCGGTCGCGGATCGGATTGCCCATGGCGAGCTGAGCGTCGAAATCCCGGCGGGACGGCAGGACGAGATCGGCCGCCTTCTACGGTCGATGCACAGCATGCAATCGAGTATCCGCGCGATGATGGCTGAGGAGGCGGAGCAGCGTCGCTCGGCGCAACGCAGGCTGGTGGACGCCATCGAAGGGTCGCAGGAAGGCATGATGCTGGTCGGCGCCGACGGTCAGATCGTCATCGCCAACAGCCAGGTGAAACGCTTCCTGCCGCTCGCGGCCGAGGCGCTGGTCGCCGGTGCGGGGTTCGATGAGGCCATTGCGCAGGCTGTGCCCCCGGGCATGGCGAGCACCGCTGACGGTTCAGTCGACGATCCATCGACCGCGCTGTCGACCGAGGGTGAAGTCCGGATCGGTAACGAGCTGTGGCTCAAGGTCAGCCGCGGCTCGACGCGGGACGGCGGCTTCTTCCTGTTCTGGAGCGACATCAGCGCCATCAAGGAACGCGAACTGCGCCTCGGGGAAGCGAAAGCCGAAGCCGAGGCGGCGAGCCGCTCGAAGAGTGTGTTCCTCGCCAATATGAGCCATGAGCTGCGCACGCCGCTCAACGCCATTATCGGCTTCTCGGAAGTCATGGGCGCGGAGCTCTTCGGCAAGCTCGGCGACCCGCATTACCACGAATATGCGGGCCTCATCACCCGCAGCGGCCAGCACCTGCTGGACATCATCTCGAGCATTCTCGACTTCGCCAAATACGAGGCCGGCCAGACCGCGCTGCGTGACGAGCCGGTCGATCTTCGGGAGATCGCCGAGGCTTGCGTGCGCATGGTCGAACAGCAACGCGCGAGCGGCGGCATCAATCTGACGCTCGCCGTGCCGGACGATCCGGTGACGGTGATGGGCGAGCCTCCCAAACTGCGGCAGATGCTGCTGAACCTGCTGTCGAACGCGATAAAATTCACCCCCAAAGGCGGCGCTGTGGGGGTGACGCTGGCGATCGACAAAAACGGCCAGCCGCTGCTCTCGGTAAGCGATACCGGGATCGGCATGGACCCCAAGGACATCCCGACGGCGCTGACCCCGTTCGGTCAGATCGACAGCGGCCTCAATCGCACCTACGAGGGCACTGGGCTCGGCCTGCCGCTGACCAAGGCGCTTGCCGACCTGCACAAGGCGGCCTTTGACATCGCGAGCGAACCGGGTGCCGGCACCACCGTCTCGCTGCGCTTTCCGGCGGCGAGCGAAAATCCCGCGCCGGCCCGGAACGAACCGGTCCTTGCGGTCGCTTAAGCCAGCGCCGCTCAGCCGTAAATCAGGTGGTGAAGCCCGAAATAGCCGAGCAAGTAGGTGCCCAGCACCGCGATCAGCATGCCCAGGCTGACAAAGGCGCCGCGCGTGATCCCCAGCCGCGGCCAGGTAAAGAAATTGCCGACCGGCTGCGGTCCCTGCAGGATGATCACGATCAGCGCCAGAATGATCATCGAATGGCCAACCGCATCAATCTTGCCGAAGTCCAAGACCGCGGCGATGAAGATTGCCAGGAGGCCAAGAGCCGCCAGCCTACCGAAGAACCGGCCGCCCAGCAGAAAATAGGCGAGAAAGAACTCAACAAAACCGGCGAGCACAATATAGGCCTTGGGATTGAAACCCAGATCGATGTCGGGATGCAGCGCCATCACCGGCATCGTCCAGACCCAATAGGCCCATTTCTCGAACGATGCCCAGAGCAGCGTCGTCGCCACGGCGAAGACGAGAACCGACCCCGCGTAGGGCATCAGCCGCGCCGGCCGCAGCGAATGGATCGCCAGATATCCGGCTATCCCGAAGAAGATCGGATAATCGAGCATATGGAAAACGCCGTACTGCGCGATCGCGATTGCGTACAGCACGACGACACCCGCGCTGGCGATCCAGGTGGTGCGCCATGACAGGGTCGTCGCAGCCAAGGCAAGCTGAAACCACGGGATCGCCGCGTTCGACGTCGTCAGTTCCGGGGTCAGCAAGACTCCTGGCTGCAGCCATAGGCAGACGAAGAAGACGCCCAGCCCAATGCGCAGATAATCCTGCGGCGGGGTCTGAAACTGCGCGACGTGACCATCGATCCAGCCGTTCGCGCTTTCGCCGCACAATCGGTCGATGACAAACGCACACAGGCTGACCAGCGCGAACAGCAGCAACAGCCAAAGCCAGCGAGCGTCCATGATGTGGTCGAGCGCGTCCGGACTGCAGCTGACGCAATAATCCTTGTTGAACCACTTGACGTGAGCCTTCGCCGGCGTCGCGAGCCACACGAGGCAAAGGGCGCCAAGCGCGGCTCCGGCGCCGTGGCGAAATCGCGTGAGCTGCATGGGACTATCGACCTGTCGCGCTGGGGGATGCAGGCTCGCAGATCGCGGCGCAGAGCACCGCCTCCTGCGTTTCCGCAGTGTCCGACTCGCCGTCGTTGAAGGCGTTCTGCACACTTCTCAAATCTGCCGGCCAGCGGCTCTTGATAAAGGCGAGCGCGGCATGGATCGAGCGGTCGTCGAGCTGCCCGCTAAAGCTCGGCATTTGCACCCGCGCGGCGGCCGGCAGGCAATCGGTGATGCCGAACTTCACCATGCGGAACAGCGCGGTGTCGGAATGCAGCCAGGCATGCCCGGACGCGTCGAGCGGCGGTGGGCCAAATCCCTGGGCGTTGACGCTGCCCTTAAGGTCCCCGCCGTGGCAGCCGGCGCAGGCCGATGCGTAAACCGCCGCGCCTTGCAGCAGCATGGCGCTCGACTCGGTGTCAGCCGGCTGACGGTCGTCACGCAGGCGCGGCGCGACGACAACCGAGACCACCACGACCAGGCCCGCCGCGGCAATCATGGTGGCGACGGCCCAATAGCGGTCGATCGCCGCCGCATGCTCCGCCGCGGCGTTTCGATCCCCGCGCTCAGCCGGCAGCGCATCCGCAATCCGCGCCGCCGTCGACCCGGCAGCGAAGCCATGCGAGCGCCAGCGCGGCTCGACCGTGACCCGGGCGAGACGATGCTGCAGCGGATGAAGGATCAGCGAGGCGAGATGCGCAAGCGACCGGGCGCCGCCGTCCTGCCGCCGCGGCGATGCGTTCCGTGTCGGATGCAGGACCTCGATCGAGGCCGGCCGTCGGCCTCGGCGCTGCGGCTCGACCCGAACCGTCGGTGCTGCGGTATGGACTGGGGGTGTCCGAGCCACGGCTCTTTACCGCTCGACCAGTGACGCGGCACTCCCCAGACGGCGCCGCCAAGACACAAGTTCCCCGTTCCGCGAGACACAGTCGCGCGGCTGATAAAGCCAAATCATCACGACAATTACCCCCTACACAGCCCACGGTTCCCCAACCGTGGATTGCCTTCCCCGACAGAAAGATAAACGTCGTTAGCGAAATGTCAATAATTGCTTCGGGTGAGTCTCGATTTTTGTTTGAAGACCAGAACGTAGAGGCTCATCGGAAAGAGACGGTTGTCGTTAAGGCCGATCAACCATCTCGGGCTCAAAGTATAAAATTTTATGTATTAACGCAAAATCTGGCCGTTGTTGGCCGATCGTCATACGATTGCTTGTGGTGTCGAAGTCAGTCACGACGACACCGGTTCAGGCGTCGATGGTGCCTTCGCTGACGGCGATCGCCTCGCCGCCGATCGCCGCGCCGGTGAGCCGGCGGTCGCGTACCGCGACGGAAAGCGTGATGAGGCTCGGGCGGCCCAACTCGAAGCCTTGCTCGATGACGGTATCGTGCTCGCCGTCGCCCGGCGGCGCGAAGCGGAGGAGGGCTCCGGCGAAAGCGGCAGCGGCCGAGCCGGTCGCCGGGTCCTCGTAGACCCCGAGGCGCGGCGCGAACATCCGGGCGTGGAAGGCCGAGCCAGCCTCAACGGTCTCGCGGCAGAAGACATAGGCGGAGCTGCGCTCGTGGCGGGCGAACGCCGCCTTCCAGTGCTCGAGCCTAGGCTCGCAGCGGCGGATCGCATCGAGGCCGCGAACCGGAACAAAGGTAAATGATATTCCCGCCGACCACAGGGACGGCCGGAAGTCGTCGAACCCGATCTCCTCGGGCGCGAGCCCCAAGGCCGCCGCAATGGTCTCGCGCGCGGCGGGTTCGCCGAGCGGCTCCGGCAGCCGCGCCAGTTGAAATCGCGCGCGTCCGCGCCCCGGATCGATCGATGCCGTGGCGCAAGGAATAGGCCCGATCTTTTCTTCGAGGACAAAGTCGCGAGCGCCGCCGCCATCGAGGCGGTTGAGCAGCACCGCGGTTCCGACCGTCGGATGGCCGGCGAAGGGCAACTCCGTCGCCGGCGTGAAGATGCGCAGGCGCGCGCGATGCGCCGGATCTTGCGGCGGCAGGACCAAGACCGTCTCGGCCAAATTGAACTCGCGGGCGATCGCCTGCATCGCCTCGGTTTCCAGCCCTTCGGCGTCCAGAACGACGGCGAGCGGGTTGCCGGCAAAGCGCCGGCTGGTGAACACGTCGAGCGTGACGAAGCGCCGCCGCATCAGGACCTCCCTTCTCTTGTCGCCGCCTCGTTCAAGGCCTTGGTGAGCGCCGCGAGCGCGTCGCCGAGATCGGCCATCGACAATAGCCGAAACCCAGCCTGAAGACGCGGGCTTCCGCGCCAAACCATTCGCCTTTGGCCACCCGGACGCTCTTTGCCGCCGAGATCTCGAAGAAGCGGGCGACACTCGCCTAATCGAAGGCGGACGGCCGAAGCCGTTATGCAGCAGATCGCGCCGGCATCGGGGCGCACCCATTCGACATGGCCGGAATTGGCGCGCCCCCAGGCGGCGGTGCGCTGCAGGCCGGCATCGAGCAGCACCGCCGCTCGTCGAGGATGACCGCGCGGCGCTCGAAGGCCCTGAGCGCGAGCGCCTCATCTATCCGCGGGCAGGAGACGATGGTGTTGAACTTGCGAAGCACCAGTTGCCGGCGCAGCTCGCGGTCGCGGGTGATCGCCCAGGGGATCCCGAGGCCGGGCACGCCCGTGGCATTTGGAGAGCGAAGCGACCGAGATCACCTTGGGTCTGAGCGCTAGCGCGGTCTCGAGTTGCCCCGGCCCGCCGACACGCGCGGGCTGTTCGCGGAAGCGGTAAAGCGCGGCATCTGCTTTGCGCCCGGCGACGTCTTTTCGGCGAGCGGCCGGTACCGGTATTGCCTGCGGCTCAGCTGCGGCTATGGCTGGGGCCGGCGCATCGAGGCCGGTCTCGACACCATCGGTGCACCGGCGATGGCGAGGGTGTGGGAAAAAGCGCCGGCGCCGACGGCCGGCTAGATGGCTCCCCGGGCCGGATTCGAACCAGCGACCCAGCGGTTAACAGCCGCTTGCTCTACCACTGAGCTACCGGGGATCAGAGGTGGCGTCGATATAGGCGCGCCGGTTGCCAAGGGTCAAGCCCAAGGGACAAGATCGCCGTGACGCCGCTTTTGAAAGGATACATCCATGTCCGCGCCGCTGCCCGCCCTCGCGCTGATGGCCAACCCCGGCGAGCGGCTGGCGGCGCTCGACCTCGCCCGCGAAATCGAGCGCCGCGGCTTTGCCGGCATCTCGGTATCGAGCTCGTTTGGCAACATGTCGCAATGCCTGGGGCTCGCCTTCGCGACAAAGAGCATCAAGTTCGCCACGGCCATCGCGCCGATCTACGCGCAGTCGGTCGACGAGTTCGCGCAGAACGCCGCCTATATCCATGAGGTTTCCGGCGGCCGCTTCCAGTTCGGCATCGGCATCGCGCATGCGCCATCCTATGCCCGCTGGGAGGCAAAACCCGGCAAGCCGCTCGGCGATACACGCGCCTTCATCGAGAAGTTCAACGCGCAGACGCAATACGGGCCGTTGCCGCCGGTCATCGTCGCGACCTTGCGCAAGCGGATGATTACGCTCGCCGGCGAGCTCGGCGACGGCCTCGTCTTCGCCAACGGCAGCCGTGCTTATATGCGGGAGTCGCTATCGGCGCTGCCCGAGGCAAAGCGGCTCGACCCGGGTTTCTTTCTCGGCAACCGCGTCCGCACCTGCATCTCGGACGATATCGCCGAGGCCAAGGCCGCGCTGCGCAAGTCGATGGCGAGCTATTGGCTGCTGCCGAACTACCGCAACTACTGGAAGGAAACCGGCTTTCGCGAGGAAATGGAAGACGCCGAGAAGCTGGTCGCCGCCGGGCGCGCCGACGAGATGCCGAACCGGCTGACCGATCGCTGGCTCGACGACTGCACGCTTTACGGGCCGGCGTCGCGCATCCGCGACGGGGTCGAGGCCTGGCGCGAGGCCGGCATCACCACGCCGGTCGTCGTGCCGATTTCCCCGGACGGCAACCAGAAGCGCGCGATCGAGGCGGCGTTCAAGGCCTTCGGATGACGGCGTTCGACCGGACGAACGCCGCCGGCGCCCGCCGCGCGGCGCCGCATGTGCCGTTTATCGCCTTTGTCTATCTTGCAGTCATCGTGCTCACCTGGGCGGGCAACTGGCCGCTCATGAAGCTGGCGTTGGGACAGGTGCCGCCGCTCAAATTCGTGGCTCTGCGGCTCGTCGGAAGTTTGCTGCTGATCGCGCCAGGATTGCTGGCGACGCGGCAGCGCCTGCTGCCCTATCGCGGAGAGCGGCTTACGCTCTTCTGGGTCGGCGAGTTGCAGGTCGCCGGGTTTCTCATCTGCAGCATCATCGGCCTCTCGATCCTGCCGGCCGGGCGGGCCATCGTGCTCGCCTATACGATGCCGCTCTGGGCGATCCCGATCGGCATCTTCTTCTGGCCCGAGCCACACGGCCGCGCGCAGCTGATCGGCGCGGCGATCGGCTTTGCCGGGCTGGTGCTGTTTATGAACCCGGGCCTCGTCGATTGGGGCGACCCGCGCATTCTCGCTGGCAATGCGCTGTTGATCCTTGCCGCGATCCTGTGGGCGCTCGGCTCGTGCCTCTATCGCCGCCGCGAGTTTCGCTCGCCATTTTGGGTGCAGACATTCTGGCAGCTCGCGGTGAGCCTGCCGCCGGTCGCGGTGGCCGTCGTTGTCGCCGCGCCTGGCGCGATCCACTGGTCGCCGGTTGTGGTGGCGATCGTGCTCTACAATTGCGTCGTCACCACGGCGCTCGGCTATTTCTTTTGGGGCAAGGTGCTGTCGATGATGCCGGCGGCGATGGCCGGGCAGGTGCTGACCCTGACGCCGATCGGCGGGTTCGTGCTGTCGCTCATGATGTTTGGCGGCTCGCTGACCCTCGATGTCATGGTCAGTCTCGCCCTGATCGTCGCCGGCATCTTTGTGACCTTGCGGCGAGTTTCGACGGTAACCCCGCCGCTCGAACCCTGACCGCGCCTTGAAGCAAGGCTGCATCCCTCGGCGGTCGCGGAACGCGCCCGGCTGGGCGGTGGTTCTCCCCTATACGGAATGGAGGACAGCCATGGCCAAGACACAAGCCGCGCGCCGGTCGGCACCAAGCAAGTCTGGAACAAGGAAGACGCGCAAATCGACGACGGCGCGCAAACCAACCCGATCGCCCAAGAAATGGTCGGCGCAAGTGACCGAGACCAGCGATGCGATGGATCTGCAGCAGGATGTCTTCAAGTCGGACAGCCCGCAGCGCATCGCCAAGTCGGTCAAGCATTCGGCCGAGCATAGCCATCGCCGCAAGTCGAGCCCGTTCCGCTCCGCGATGTCGATGCTGACTTTCTACAAGAACCGCGCGGGCAAAAACCTGTCGCCGCGGCGCAAGGGCATCCTTGATGCCGCCAAGAACAGCCTGCGCCGCCTGTTCCACCGCCCGGCCGCGAACTAGCACGGGCGCGCCCACGCACACCCCTTGGGCGCGGCCGTCGGCCATCGGCCATCGGACTTTGACCGGAGGCATTCATTCCCGACGATCTGCGCGGCGTTCCGAGCGAGACCAGACCCCGCCGCGACGATAGGCGAGCGCCGCGGCGGCCGGAGCCGCACGACTATCTGCTGCTGCCCGACGAAGACGAGCACGAAGTTCGCCGCGCCGATGAGCGCGATGAAGCGAAGGCGCCGCCCGATCCTATCGCCGAGCGGCGCCGCAAGCGGCGAAACTGGGTTATCGCCGGCGTCGTCGGCCTGCTCATCCTGATCGCCGCGATCGGCTTTGGCTACTACTGGTGGACGACGCTGCGCTGGTTCTATTCGACCGACGACGCCTATACGCAGGCCGATGCGGTGGTCATCGCGCCAAAGGTATCCGGCTACGTCGTGAAGCTGCTGGTCACCGACAATCAGCGTGTCAAGGCCGGCGAGACGCTCGTCCAGATCCAGCCGAGCGATTACCAGGCGGCGCTCGACCAGGCACTGGCCAACCAGCAACGCGACGCCGCCAATCTGGCGAACGCCCAGCGCAACTTTGCGCGCGACGCAGCGATCATCAAAGACCAGCTCGCGGTCACCCAGCAGCAATACGACAACGACAAGGCCACGGTCGCCGCCGACCAGGGGGTCGCCAATAGCGACAAGGCGCAGATCGACCAGGCGCGGCTCAACCTCGGCTACACGACGATCAAATCGCCGATCGACGGCGCGGTCGGCGACCGCTCGGTCGAACTCGGCGCGTATGTCCAGCCGGGGGAGGGGCTGATGTCGATCGTGCCGATGGGTCGGGCCATCTACGTCGTCGCCAATTTCAAGGAGACCCAAATCGAGGACATGTACCGCGGCGAGAAGGTCGATCTGAGCATCGACACCTTCCCGGGCGTCAAGTTCACCGGCGAGGTCGACAGCCTCGCGCCCGGCAGCGGCGCCCAGTTCGCGCTGCTGCCACCGGAAAACGCCACCGGCAATTTCACCAAGATCGTGCAGCGCGTGCCGGTGAAGATCCTCATCACCGGCGCGCCGCAGGAGCGGTTGGACCAGCTGCGCCCCGGTCTGTCGGTCGAGGCCGACGTCGACACCCGCACCGCGCCGCCGCCGGGCCAGCGCCAGACGCTGGTCGCGACCGCCCCGGCGGGGGAGCCCTGAGGGTAAGCGCATGGCCGAGCGCGAGCGGCAACCCAGTTTCCGCGACTGGATCGCGGTCTTCGGCGCGATCCTCGGCGCCTTCATGGCGGTGCTCGACATCCAGATCGTCAACGGATCGCTTCAATACATCCAGGGCGGGCTTTCCGCCTCGCTCGATGAGGGCACCTGGATTTCCACCGCCTATCTGGTCGGCGAGATCATTACCATCCCGCTGACGGGCTGGCTCTCCGAGGTCTTTTCGACGCGCCGCTACCTGATCGGCAATTGCATCCTCTTTCTGGGCTTTTCCGTGCTGTGCGGGCTGTCGACCAATTTGGGGATGATGATCGTCTGCCGCGCCGGCCAGGGGTTTACCGGCGGCGTCTTTATTCCGATGGCGATGACGATTGTGCTGCGCTGCCTGCCGCGCTCGAAACAGCCGATCGGCCTGGCGCTGTTCGGCGTCACCGCGACCTTTGCGCCGGCCATCGGGCCGACGGTCGGGGGGTTCCTCACCGATACCTATTCGTGGCACTGGATTTTCTACATCAACCTTATTCCCGGCATGATCCTCATGTGGGCCATCGCTTATGGGCTGAAAGGCAACAGGACCAGGTTCGATCTGCTTCGCGGGGCAGACTGGGCCGGCATCGTGTGCATGGCGATCGGCCTTGGCTCGTTGATCACGATGCTCGAAGAGGGCGAGCGAAAGGACTGGTTCGGCAATCCGCTGATCCGCGATACCGCCTTGGCCGCCGCGATCTTCATTCCCGCGTTCATCGCGATCGAGCTGATGCATCGGCGGCCCTTCATCAATTTGCGCCTCCTCAAGCAGCCGAGCTTCGCCAGCTCCTCGACGATGGGTCTGCTGCTGGGGCTGGGGCTCTATGGCACGGTCTATCTGCTGCCGGTCTATCTCGCGCAAATCCAAGGCTACGACGCGATGCAGATCGGCGAGGTGATCATGTGGTACGGCTTGCCGCAGCTTTTGGTCTTTCCCGTCGTGCCTTGGACGATGCGGCACGTCGATTCCCGGATTATCGTCGGGTTCGGCCTGGGACTCTTTGCGGTCAGCTGCTTCATGGACGCGTATATGAGCCATGACTGGGCACTGCCGCAGTTCATCTTCCCGCAGCTCGTCCGCGCCGCCGGTCAGCCTTTTGTCATCGTTCCGCTGTCGGGGCTGGCCGCCGGCGGGCAGCCGCCGGGCGAACAGGCGAACGCCTCGGCGATCTTCAACATCATGCGCAATCTCGGCGGCTCGATCGGCATCGCGATGCTGTCGACCTTTGTCACCTTCCGTGAGCATTTCCACTTCTCGGTGATGCGCGACGTGCTGACCCAGAACAGCCTGCGCACCTCAACCCTGCTCAACGACTACGCCCAGGCGCTGGCCGCGAAGACGCCGGCGGGCACGGCGGTGACGCATATGCAGGCGCTCGCCGAGATGGCGAGCCTTGTGCGCCGCGAGGCCTTTGTGATGGCCTATTCCGACTGCTTTTACATTATCGGGGTGGCGCTGGCTCTCTGCATCCTGGCCCTGGTGCTCGTGCGCAAGCCGCCGGAGGACGCACCGGCCGCCGCGGGATAGTCCCGAAAAGTCGCCGCGCGCTTGCCAGGCGGCCGGCACGGTGCCACGCTCATGCGCCCTCGCGAGCGAACAGGGAGGCGCGGATGATTTCGGCCACCGCCAAAGCGGGCTTCGGCATCGGGGTCTCGCTGCCGCGCAAGGAAGACGCCCGGCATCTTCGCGGCCGGGGTGAATTTGTCTCCGACATCCGCATGCCCGGCCTTTGCGAGGTGCTGTTCGTGCGCAGCCCGCACGCCAATGCCCGTATCCGCAAGATCATCGTGGCGCCCGAGGCGAAGGGCCGCATCTTCACCGCTGCCGACCTGCCACGCCTCAAGCCGATCCGGGTCGTCAACCAATCGCCGGGTGCGCGCTCGCCCGCCTGGCCTCCGCTCGCGACCGACAAGGTGCGCTATGTCGGCGAGGCGATCGCCGCCTGCGTCGCGCCGACCCGCGCCGAGGCGGAAGACCTCGCCGCGCTGGTCGCGGTCGATTACGAGCCGCTCGACGCGGTCGTCGATGCGTCGCGGCAGATGAAGGGCGCCGCGCTGGTGCACGAGGCCTGGGGGGACAACATCTTTTTGGAGCGGTCGATCGAGGCGGGCGACATCGAGGCCGCGAAGCGCGCCGCCGACATCGTCGTGAGCCGCGAATTCCGCATGAACCGGCAATCGGGCTCGCCGATGGAGGGCCGCGCGGTGCTCGCCCGTCGCGACTGGCGGCTCGACGAGGTGGTGGTTCACGCTTCCAGCCAGACGCCGCACACGATGCGCGTGGCACTCGCCGAAATCCTTGGCCTCGACGAGCGGCAAGTTCGCGTCGTCGCGCCCGATGTCGGCGGCGGGTTCGGGCCCAAGGCGCGGCTCTATCCGGAAGAGCTGATCCTCGCCGCGCTGACCCTCGAGCTCGACCATCCGGTGCGCTGGGTCGAGGACCGCACCGAGCATTTCCTGACCGCGGCGCATACCCGCGATCAGCATCACAAGATCATCGCCTATGCCGACAAAGCCGGCCGCATCCTCGGCATCGACGCGGAGATCGTCGTCGATGCCGGCGCCTACGGGCTGTGGCCGCAAGGCCCCTACCAGGAAGCCAACATGGCGGCGCGGGTGCTGCCCGGCCCCTACCGAATCGCCAATTACCGCGCGCGGCACGTCACGGTGGCGACCAACAAGGCACCGGTCGGGCCCTATCGCGGGGTCGGCCGCCCGGCGGCGTGCTTCTCGATCGAGCGGACAATCGACGAGGTGGCGCGCGCGGTCGGGCGCGACCCGGTCGACGTTCGCATCGACAACATGATCCCGGCGGCGGCGATGCCGTTCACCTCGATCACCGGGATGCGCTACGACACCGGCGACTATCCGGCCTGCGTGCGGCTCTGCGCCGAATTGCTCGACGTGCCGAAAATCCGCGCACGGCAAAAGCGCGGCGAACCCGACGGCAGGCTGATCGGCATCGGCTTTGGTAGCTTCACCGAGCAGACCGGCCATGGCTCGGCGGAGTTCGCGAGCCGCGGCGCGTCGGTGATCCCCGGTTTCGAGAGCTGCACCGCGCGCATCCTGACCGACGGCAGCCTCGTCTTGATGGTTGGCATCCAGTCGCACGGCCAGGGGCTGGAGACGGCGCTGTCACAGGTCGCAAGCCACGAACTCGGGATCGATCCGGCGCGCATTTCGGTGCGCCATGGCGACACCGAGAGCACGGCGTTCGGCTTCGGCACATTCGCCTCGCGCAGCATGGTGATGGCGGGCGGCGCGGTGGCGCGTGCGAGCCGGATGCTGCGCGACAAGGTCAAGCGCATCGGCGCGCATCTTTTGCAATGCGAGGTCGGCGAGGTGCAGTGCGCCGGCGGCGCGGTGATCGGGCCGCGGGGGCGTTCGGTGACCCTGGCCGAGATCGGCAGGGTCGCGCATCTGCGCATGGAGCAGCTGCCGCCCGGCGAGGAGCCGCTGCTCGACGCGACCGCGACCTATGAGCCGGCAGTCTCGACCGGAGTCTATTCCTATGCGACGCACGGCGCGGTGGTCGCGGTCGATCCCGAGACCGGAGCGATCGAGCTCATCGATTTCGTCGTCGCCGAGGATTGCGGCACGATGATCAACCCGATGCTGGTCGAGGGCCAGATCCGGGGTGGGGTCGCGCAGGGCATCGGCACCGCGATGTTCGAGGAAATCCCCTACGACGATAGCGGTCAGCCGCTCGCGGCGACCTTCCTCGACTACCATCTGCCGGGTGCGTTCGAGCTGCCCGACATCCGCATCGGACATCTGCACACGCCGGCGGTCGCTACCGAATACGGCGTCAAGGGGATGGGCGAGGGCGGTGCGGTCGCGCCGCCGGCGGCGATCGCCAACGCGGTGCGCGACGCGCTCTCGTCGATCGGGGCTGAGGTCAACGAGACGCCGCTGACGCCGCAGCGCGTGCTGGCG
>DATJSH010000093.1:0-20631 GCA_035504235.1 Allostellaceae bacterium
ATCGACAGGCAATAAAGGATCGCGATGCGCTTGTGATCGTGAGTGAGGAGCCACGATGAAATCGTCGTGCCGTCGGTCAGGTAGCTGTCGCCATGGGGGTGCGGGAGTTCGACGACGGTGGTGGCGGTCATTGCGTGGCACCTCCGGCCGACAGCGATTTGACGTAAGCGACGAGGGACACGATCTGCTCCTCGTCGAGCTGGCCGGCGAAGGACGGCATCACGGGCTTGTAACCCGCGATCACATGCTCCGCCGGTTGAAGGATCGCACCGCGGATGAAGTCTTCATCGGCGACGGCGTTGCCGCCGCCGCGCAAGGTCACGGCGTGGCCGTAAATCCCGGCAAGAGGCGGCGCCGATATCGTGGCTCCGGCGCCATGGCAACCGTCGCAGCCGACTTTGTGAAACAGCACCGCCCCCTCTCCGGCGAGAGTCGCGTCGGAGGCGTTGGCGGCGAGCCATTTCTCGAAATCGCCCGGCGCCATGACCGTGACCATGCCGCCCATTTCCGAGTGCTCGGTGCCGCAGAATTGCGAGCAGTAGAGCCGGTAGCGGCCGGGTCGGTCGGGATCGAACCACAGGGTCACGTAGCGTCCCGGTAGAACGTCCTGCTTCAGGCGAAAGGCCGGCACGAAAAACCCGTGGATGACATCCTGGGACGTCATCACCAGCCGCACCGGGCGGTTCACCGCGACGTGCAGCGCGTTGATCTCGCGCTGGCCGCCCGGATGCTCGATTTTCCACATCCATTGCTTGCCCACGACATAGATGTCCAGGGCGTCGCCCGGCGGGTGGTGCTCGCGCAGATAGATGTCGGCGCCCCAGGCGTAAAGCCCGAGAAAGACGACGAACGAGGCGGCCGTCCAACTGACCTCCCAGCGCCAGGATTTCTCGGTCTGATGGCCGCGGTCCACCGACCGATTGTTACCTCGATAGTGCGCGCAGAAGCGAAACATCAGCAGTACGACGAGGCCTAGCACTGCGCCGGCGATCGCCAGAAGGGCGGCGAACAGGATGTTGAACTCGCCGGCGACCGAGCTGGCGCTTGGCGGCAGGAACGGAAGACTGCCGCTCATGTCGCCGGCTTTCCTCTAGGTCGTCGCGATGCGGCCCAGACAACGCCAGCGATCGCCAGCAATGTCACCGCGCCGATAAGGTCGAGCAGCCGTCCGATGGCGAGGTCGTAGCGCCCGGTCTGCGGGTCGTAGCAGTAGCAGAACAGCAGCACCGCTTGCGCCGGCGCGGCGATCGTCGCGTTCCCGGCCTCGGTCAGCGCCAGCCGCAGATCGAACGGCCGCCAGTCGAGACCGAGCAAATAACGCGAGACGGCCCCGCTCGGCGTCGCGACGATAAAGCCGGCGGGGTGGGCGTATTGCCCCGTCGCGGGATCGCGGCGGTACGGAAAGCCGGCGGCAGCGGCAAGACGGCGGATTGCCGCTTCGTCGCCGGTCAGAACGCTCATCCCGTCGCCTGAAACCCCGTGTGCCTTCGCAAAGGCCGCAGCCTGCTGCGCCGTTGCGTCCGGATCGATATCGATCGCGACGAGCCGGTAGTCGCGTCCGGCCTTGAGCGGCAGCGACCGCAGCGCCGTGGTGATCTGGTCGAGCATCACGCCGCACAGGGTCGCGCAGCGGTCGTATTCGAAGTCGAGCAGCATCGGCTTGCCGTCGAACAGGCTGCCGAGCTGCACCGGCCGGCCGTCGGCGCCGTGCAGCGTCACATTGAGCGGCAGCCGCGCTCCAGGATGCTGGTCGAAGGCGAACGACGCGAAGTCCGCGGCCGGAATGCCCGACGGCGTCGCCTCGGCGGAGGACGCCAGCATCATCGCCATGAGCACGAGCGCGAGGCGCCTCATTTGGCGTCCTCCGGCCAATCCCTGATGCCGGAGGCGGCGACATCCCGCATCGCGCGGTCGATCGGGATGCGCACCACCCCGGCCTGCCGATCGACCCAGCCGTAGCTCCTCAATTGCTGCTGCTCGACGGCGCGGTGCGCCACGAGATCGGCGGGGGCATTGATCTGTAGCGCCGGCTTTGCGCTTTGCCCCCGCGGCGCGTCGCTTGGCCCCGATACCGAGCTCGGATAGATGAAGCGCAGCGCGACCGCGGACATGATGACGAACGCCGCCAAGCCACTCGCAAGAGCGGCGTACAGCCACAGCGGGGCGTCGGTCTTCTCGACCGCGACTCCCGAATTGCCGGGGCCGCCTTTCCGGCCGGAGACGAAAGTGACGTCCCGCTCACCCGCGAGCAGGAAGGCGCCGGAGAGCGCGATTGCCGCCAGACCAGCCGCGAGAACCCGGTAAAGCCATAACCGCGCGCGGCTGTGCGCGACAGCAGCGGGGGGATTGCGCCGGCCTCTATTTGCCGGCACCGTGCGGCCTCGTTTCCAAGGGCAGGCTAAAGTCGAAGTCGCGCCCGCCGACGTAAAGGAACGCGGCGCCGATCGCAATGAACGCCAGCACGTCGGCCCAGCCAAAGCCGCGGGTGAAATCGGGCATCGCCAACCACCAGATTTCGGCGGTGTGACCGGCGAGAACCACCAGCGCCACCGCCAATACCGCCTGCCGCGATCGGCGCAATGGCCGCCAAATCAAAGTGAGGAACGGCACGACGAATTCGCCGACCGCGATGGCGACCGCCACCCATTGCCACCCGTCGGTCGAACGCCGCAGATACCAGGGAATTTCGTGTGCGAGGTCGGACTCCCAGATGACGATCAGCTGGACAACCGACAGGTAGGCCCACAGGTAAACGAGCGCCAAGAGAATGCGCGCCGGCGCGTCGAGCGCTTCTTCAATCCGCGGCGCCGCAAAGCCAGCGGCGAGCGCGAGCGCGGCGGCCAGCGCGCTGATCGTCCATCCAGCGATCACCATGAGCCCGTAGATCGTCGAGGTCCAATGCGGTTCGAGCGACATCAGCCAATCGAACGCAGCAAGCGTCGTGCTCGCGAAGAGCACGATCAGCGCTGGCCAGGCAACGCCCGGCGGCAAGCAGCCGTCCGGCTGCATCCACCGCATCGCGCCCACGGCGATCGCGTTCCACAGCACGACATAAACGATGGCGCGCGCGACAAAAAGCGGCAGCGCCAGCCAGCCGTGCTCGTGCGCCATTGCCCAGGGGTAGATGTGCCGCGCGCCGAACAGGACGGGGATCAACAATAACGGCAAAAGCGGCATCGCGCGCAGCATCGCGAACAACCCGGGGCGCAGGGTCAGCCCCCACTCCCCGCCCGTGAGCCCATGCGTCAGCACGAGGAACAGCGCACCGATCGGCAATCCGGCCCAGAACAGATACGCCGCGAGCCAGGCCTGCGCCGCAGCCGCGGTACGGTGCACGGCGAGCAGCGCCACCAACGCAGCGGCGCCGAGCGCGATCGCGAGCACAAGGTCGAGGCGCGTCGGTCGCCTCATTGCAGCGCCGCCTTTTGCTCTGCCGGCACGTCGGCGACCGTTGCGCCGCGCGCCCGCTGCAACGCGCGGATGTAGGCGGCGATCGCCCAGCGGTCGCCCGGCGCGACCCGTCCGGCGAAGGAGTACATGATGCCGTAGCCGTTGGTGACGACGTCGACGTAATGCCGCGTCGGTTCGCCGACGATGCGCTTGTCGTCAAACGGCGGCGGCCTCGGGAAGCCGCGCTCGACGATCATTCCCCCGCCATCGCCGGTCGCCGCGTGGCACGGCGCGCAATCGATGTCGTAGCGCGCGCGGCCGCGCTCTAGCAGTGCGAGCGACAGCTTTGGCGGCGGCCCCGGCGCGTCGCGCGTGATCATTCCGTCGGGCGGGGTCAGCGGCCATTTCAGGCCATTCGGCAGCGCTTGCGCGGCATGCCAGGTTTTGTCCTTGTTCTGCATCGACATGTCCTTGTCGCAACCCGCCAGCGCGAGCGAGGCGGCGATCAGGCCAAGGCTCACGACTGCCATTGCACGACGCGACATGGGAACCCTCGGAGGATGGCGGCGACATCCGCCTCCGCGAAACGCGGGTCGGCATCGTCGATTACCAGGAAGAAGCGGTCTTGCGACGCGCGGTCGAAATCGGGCAGCGCGGCAATCGGCTGATAGGGCTGCGGCAGCCGCGCCGCGGCGAAAAAGCCGACGAACCCGGCCGTGACCGCGCAGAGCACGGCGATCTCGAAAGCGATCGGGATGAAGGAGGGCCAGCTTGCCGGCGGCCGGCCGCCGATATCGAGCGGGTAAGCGACGGCGGCGCCGATCCATTGCAACAAAAAACCGCCAATGAGACCCAAAATCCCCGCGGCGAAGACCAGCACCGGCAGGAAATTCGACGGGCGCGGCAGGATCTCGTCCAGCTTCTCGACCGGGTAAGGCGTATACGCCTCGAGCTGCCGTACTCCCGCCTCGCGCAGCCGCTCCGCCGCGCTGACCAGCAGCGTCTCGGCGGCGAATTCGGCGGCGAGCCCGCTCATCCGTGCCGCCCCTCGGGCGGTAGAATCTCCTTGATCTCAAACACCGCGATGACCGGCAGATAACGCAGGAACAGGAAGAACCCCGCGGCCGCCATTCCCGCCGAGCCGAACAGCGTCAGCCAATCCCACAGCGTCGGTACGAAATGACCCCAGGAAGAAGGGAGGAAGCCCTCGTAGAGCGAGGACGCCACCAGCATGATCCGCTCGCACCACATGCCGACGACGACGCCGAACGCGATGAAACAGATCACCCAGCCGCGCCGCAGCCGCCGAAACCACAGGAGTTGCGGGATGACGACATTAAGGCTCCAGGCAGCCCAATACGACCAGGCCCACTCGCCGCTGAAACGATGCAGCTGCGTCGCGCGCTCGAACTTGTCGTCGCCATAGAACGGCAGCAGCGTGTCGACGAAATACGAATAGGCAAGCAACAGGCTGCACAGCAGCATGAAGATGATCAGCAGATCGACATGCCGCTCGGTGATGAAGGCTTCGAGCCGGTAGAGGCGGCGCAACGGCACCACCATCAGCAACACCATCGCGAAACCCGACAGCACCGCGCCGAACACAAAAAACGGCGAAAATTGCGTCGAGTGCCAGCCGGGCAGCAGTCCGCCGGAAAAGTCGAGGCCGACGATCGAGTGCACCGAGACGACCAGCGGCGCCATCAGCGAGGCGAGCAGGCCATAGGCGGTTTTATGCAGCCGCCATTGCCGGTGCGAACCGGTCCAGCCCAGCGCCAGGATGCCGTAACAGAGCCGGCCGCGCGGCGTCGTCGCCCGGTCGCGCACCGTCGCCAGGTCGGGCAGCAGTCCTAAAAACCAGAACAGGATCGAGGCGAAGACATAGGTGATGATCGCGAAGAAATCCCAGAGCAGCGGGCTTTTGAACTGCGGCCATAAACCCATCGTGTTGGGGATCGGGAACAGCCAATAGAAAAAGCTCGGCCGGCCGAGATGGAGGATCGGCATGACCCCGGCGGCCGCAGCGGCAAACAGCGTCATGCTCTCGGCGATGCGGTTGACCGCCGAGCGCCACTGCGACTGCGTCAGGTAGAACAGCGCGGAGATGATCGTGCCGCCGCTGGCGATGCCGATCCACCACACGTAATTGGCGATCGCAAAGCCCCAGGCGACCGGGATGTCGATGCCCCAGATGCCGACTCCGGCGATGAACAAGTACTCGACCGCGAGGATGAAGGCGCCGGTCAACGCGACCGAGATGGCGAATCCGCCCCACCACCACAGCTGCGGCCCAAGCCGTTCGCGCGGCCGCAGCACCGCATCGCCGACCGCGTCGTCGATGGTCGCGAGGTCCTGTCCCGGCAGCATCACCGGCGCGCGGTCGATGGCGTCCATCAGCTTTCCGCGATGTCCGGATTGCGGTTGAGCACGCGCGACGCGTAGGTGGTGCGCGGCCGGGTGTTCAGCTCTTCGAGCAGCGCGTAGTCGAGCGGGCTGGACTTGCGCTTCCTGACCTCGCTGTCGGAGTCTTTGAGATCGCCGAACACGATCGCCTCGGTCGGGCAAGCCTGCTGGCAGGCGGTTTTGACCTCGCCGTCGGCGAGAGGTCGGTTATCGCGGTCGCCGGCGATCTTCGCTTCGCGGATGCGCTGGATGCAGTAGGTGCACTTCTCCATGACGCCGCGGGAACGCACCGTGACGTCGGGATTCCACGACACGGCCGGCCGCGGATCGCGCGCGGCATAGGGAAAGAAATTGAAGCGCCGAACCTTGTACGGGCAGTTATTCGAGCAGAATCGCGTACCGACGCAGCGGTTGTAGACCATGACGTTGAGCCCGTCAGTGTCATGCATCGTCGCCCCGACCGGGCAGACGACCTCGCACGGCGCGTCCTCGCAATGCATGCACGGCACGGGCTGGAACATGATGTCGGGTTTTGCCGCGCTCTCTTTCCAGTAACGGTCGACGCGGATCCAATGCATCGACCGCTCGGCTATGACCTGCTCGCGGCCGACGACCGGGATGTTGTTCTCGGCTTGGCACGCCGCCGTGCACGCGCCGCAGCCGATGCACGAGCTGAGGCTGATCGCCATTCCCCAGGCGTCAGTGCCGGGCGGGTACTTTGAATAAAGCGAGCTCTGCTCCGGCGGCGAGGCGGCTTTTGGCACATCATCGACCGCGACGGTGCGGACGATATCGCGGCCATCCATCGTCTGATGCCCCTGCGTCGTCGCCAGAATTTCGTGGCCGCCGGTGGTCCGGATGGTGGCGCGGTCAACCTGCCATAGCGCCGCCGCGGCGCGCAGCGGCCCGGCGTCGCCGCCGACGCTTTCACCGACCGCGCCGATCGCCTTGCGGCCATAACCCAGCGACAGTGTAATGACATCCTCGGTCTGGCCGGGCATCCCCATCGCCGGGATGCGCACTCTGCCGTTGCCCACCGTGATCTCGACGACATCGCCGTCGTCGATGCGCAGGCGCCCCGCCGTCGCCGGCGCGAGCAGCGCAGCGTTGCCCCAGGTCAGCCGGGTGAGCGGCCGCGGCAATTCCTGCAGCCAGCCGTTATTGGCTTGCGCGCCGTCGCGCAGGAACGGGTCGGGGCGAAGCAGTACCGTGATCCCCGGATCGGATCGCGCCGGCTGTGGCAGGGCCGTCGCGAAATCGGGACGGATCGCGACCGCGGTCTCCGCGGCCGTGGTGTCGTCGATGACGCCCTTGCGCAGCCAACCCGTCCAGTCGGCGGCAAAATCACCCGATGCTCGCTCTCGCCAATAGTCCTCGACAAAGCCGCGCGTGGTGAAATTGTCTGTCCCAGCCAACAGCGCCAGCATCTCGGCGGCGGAACGGCCGGGCACCAAGGGGCGGATTTGCGGCTGCAGGATCGTCGCGGTGCCGTCAAACGCGCGCGCATCGGCCCAGTCCTCGAACATATGGAGCGCGGGCACATGAAACGTCGCCGCCCGCGCGGTCTCGTCGACATGGGTCGCCAACTCGATCGATAGCACGACGCGCTTTAGCGCCTCGGCAAAGCCGAGATCGGACGGGGCGTCGTAAACCGGGTTGGTCCCGGCAATCAGCAAGGTGTCGACCTTGCCGTCGTGCATTTCCGCCGCCAATTCAGACAGGCCCGCCGCGTCCTCCGCGACCGGGTCGATGTGGCGCACCGGCGCGGCAATCGCCGTGTTGATCGCGTGCACCAGCGCGTGGATCGCCGGCGATTGCTCCGGCCCGGCGTGAACCAGCGCCGCGCCCTTATGCGCCGCGAGATCGTCTGCGATGGCAACGCTCCAGGCCGGCCGATCGGCGCTGCGCCATTCCGCCGGCCCAGCGCCGCAAGCCGCCGCGATGGCGCGCAACGCGATCTCGATCTCCAGCGGCTTTAGTGCGAAGCGGTGGTCCGAAGCGGCGCCGAAGAGCGTCGGCGTCGCCTCGACCGCATAGACCCGGTTCATCTTGCCGCTGCCGGTTTCGACGGCGCGGCGGCGCGCCGCGAAGGCGCGCGCGAAACCAAGGTGACCCGGCGCAGCCGAGATCGCGTCGCTCTCGATGCCGAGTACGACATCGGCTTTGTCGAAGCGCGGCAGGGTATCGACCGGCTTGCCGAAGGCCAGCCTGGCGCCGGCCGCGGCGTTGTCTCGCGACAGCCTCTCCCATTGGTGCCAACGCGCGGCCGGATACTGCTTCGTCAGCGCCGCCAATTGTGCCGAAAGGCTCGGCGACGTCACGCGGCCCGTCAGAATGCGCAGCCCCGCGCCGCCGTCCTTGACCCATTGCCCGCGGCGTTGCGCCAGGACCAGCGCCAGCTTGTTCCAGTCGGCGATCTGTCCGCCGCTGATCACCGCCGATGAGCGGCCGGGGTCGTACAGGTCGAGCACCGTGGCCTGCATCGGCGCATCGGCGGCGCCGAGGCTCGCCGGATGATCGGGATTGCCTTCGAGCTTCACCGGGCGCGCCATGCGGTGCTGCAGGATCACGCCGGTCGCGTAGCCTTCCTGCACCACCGCGGTTGCCACGTAGCTGGCCTCGCCCGGCGTTTCACCCGGCGCCTGGTCGACGCGCGGGGTCATGTGCTCGGGGGTCTCCGACGGCCCGCACCCCGAGAGGCCCACGAGAGCGGCCGAAGCCGCGACCAGCTGCATCAAGCGGCGGCGGTCCAAGTCCGTCATCGATGGCACACCGAACAGCTGGTAAGTTCGGCGGGGCTATGGATGTGGTACTGGGCGAACAGTGTATCGCCCGATGGGGTGTCCTTTGTGCGCCGCCAGGCCATGTCGAACACCGCGTCCTGCGGCCGCAGATACGGCCGCGGGTCGCGATGGCAATCGACGCACCATCCCATCTTGAGGCTCGCGGCCTTCTCGGTGAGCGGCATCTGGTCGATCCGGCCGTGGCAGGTGACACAGCCGATGCCTTTGGCGACATGGATCGAGTGGTTGAAGTAAACGTAGTCCGGCAGCTGATTGACCCGCACCCAACGGAGCGGCGTGCCGCTCGCGAGGCTGGCGCGAACCGGCGCCAGCATCTCGGCATTGGTCCACAGCTGCGAATGGCAGGTCATGCAGGTATAGGTTGGCGGGATGCCGGCGGTGGCCGAGGTCTCGACCGTGGTGTGGCAGAAGCGGCAATCGAGCCCGAGCCCAGCGACGTGATGCTGATGGCTGAAGGGCACTGGCTGGTTGACGTGAAAGCCGACGCGCGTGGCCCATTCCGTCGACGGGCCAATCCAGCCGATGAAGAAGACCACCACAAGGCACCCTCCCGCCGCGAGGAGCACAAGCTTGGCAACCAGGTTGGCTCCTGGACCGAAGATCGGCGCCAATCTTGTCTCCGGGATGCGCAGTACTGAACGGAAACGGCGCGCCGGTTAGCCAGTTCCGACTACAAAGCTCGGACAATTCGCCTCAGGTCGCGTGGCGCGGTTTCGTCACGCCCAGGGCCGGTGATGGGGGAATTCATCGCGCCCCGTGAACCACTTGGATCAGTGATCCTCCAGCGGGCAAAAGGTCGAAATGTCTCCAGATGACGCAATCGAGCCAACGCCGGCATCTTATGCAGATTCGGCCACCATCCAGCCCCCAGCAAAAAAAATTTGCGACAGTCGGGATACATTTTCGTTACGCCCTGTTCACAAGGCACAAAGCAACCGCGGCGCCCGTCGCCACTGAGGAGTTTTCAGATATCATGCTCAAGACGATCGTCGCCGAAGCTGAGCTTCCAGTCGGTCTGAACGACTTGGATTCATCGATCGACCTTCAAATCCGCTCGTTTCTCAACGGAGATAACGATGGACGGGAGCTGCTCCGCGGCCTTTACGGCGATGCCATTGACGAGCCGATCCCAGCGCGATTGAGTGGACTTTTACGCCGCTGAGCGTCCGTCTCCCGTGTAAAAAAAGGGCGGCCCGCGGCCGCCCTTTCTATTGACAATGAGCAGCCAGCGCCCAATCTCCCTGTTACCGTCCATTAACATTACGGTACAGGCGCCGAGTCTATCGGCACGCCAAGTCCCCTGTGCGATGGCCCTTTATGCAAAACGACGTCGAAAACTCTGTTAAATCGGCTGAATATTGTCTGGCGCGGGCCGATGAAAATGAGCGGCTGGCGGCGAAGGCCGAAGACGCGCGGAACAAGGCTATGTTGCAAGAACTTGCGAATCGCTGGCGCCGCCTTGCCGCAGACAGTAGGAGCGACGCGTTCAAGCCAGTTGGCGGCCAGAGGCCGGCCCCGTGAGCTCCACGACGGTGCAATAACGAGCAGATGTCCCACCGGCCAGCGCTAAGCCGTGGATGATCCCAAATCAAAATAGCTGATCAACAAAAGCGCAAGGGCTCATCGAGGCGGTTGCTGTCGAGCTTGCGGCGCTGTAGCTCAAGCGGCGGCGAGGCGCTCATTGTTCGTCGCCACGCCGCTCCGTTAATGCACGAAGATGGCCACCGCCACGATAAGGGCGATGATGCTCGCGGGCATGAGCCCATACACAATGAGTTTCTCAAAGTCGGACACGTGGGACTTGTATCATCGGGCGTTCGCTCTGGTGACGCGGCAGATTGTCCACGGCCCGGCGGCTCTTGAAGGCCGAGTTGCATACATAGAACGAATGGCTTCGCGCGTCGCCTGCCGCAGCCGGCGGCGTCTATCATCGGTCGGTGGGTTGTCGATCGCCGACGGTATCCGCCACTGT
This sequence comes from Allostellaceae bacterium, assembly GCA_035504235.1. Taxonomy (GTDB): domain Bacteria; phylum Pseudomonadota; class Alphaproteobacteria; order ATCC43930; family CGMCC-115725; genus DATARH01. Next base: position 10,570 of record DATJSH010000093.1, read on the forward strand.
CGCGCGTCCCGCGACGAGAGGCTTGTCGGCCACTTTTTTCGGGTCGCGGGCCGTTTGGCGCTCGATCTCGGCGTTGAGTTTCGCGCCGATCAGGATCACGATCACCGACAGCCACATCCATATCATAAAGCCGATGACCGCGCCGAGCGAGCCATAGGTTTTGTTGAAGTTTCCGAAATGGGCCGCGTACCAGGTGAACAACGCCGAGGCGCCTAGCCAGCCAAAGGCGGCGACGGCGCTGCCCCAGCTCACCCACCGCCATCGCGGCTGCGTGCGGCTCGGGCCATAGCGGAAAATAACAGCGAGCGCGACGGCGACCAGTGCCAGCAGCACCGGCCATCGTGCGTAGCTGAGGATCATCCCGATGAATCCCGGAAGCAATTTGAGCGCCGCCGGCAGCGCGACAAGACAGACGAGCGCGACGATCAAGAAGACGATCATCGCCACCGTAAAAATGAGGCTCACCGCGTTGAGCCGGATGAAGCTTCGCTCTTCCCTTTCTTCGTAGACCACATTGAGCGCATCAAATAGTGCCTTGATGCCGCCATTGGCGCTCCACAGCGAGATGAGGAATCCGACAATAAAGCTCATTCCTAACGTACCTTGCGGCTGGGCCGTAAGGCGATTGAGCTGATCTCGGATGACCTCGATCGCGCCTGCGGGCAAGACTGCCGAGACCGCGTCGAGATGCTGGCCGATGCTCTGAGGGTTTGCGAACAACGCGTAGATCGAAACGAGGGCGGCAATTCCCGGGAAGAGCGCTAGCAACGCGTAGAACGTTACCGCGGCGGCGTTGGCGAGAATGCGATCATCGTTGATGCTGCGATATAGCCGCAAGGCGATGTCTTTCCAGCCTTTTTGGCGAATTTCGGCGGGTGTGGCAGCATCTTTCCCGCGCTCCCCGGGCGTTTCGATATCCCCGAGATAAAGTTGCCGTGGCGGCGGGGCAGAACGATGATCGTCTCGGGCGGCGGGCGATCCTGTGGCTTCTCCCCGGCGCCGCAGCTTAGCGCCCGAAGAGTAGCCGTCTTCAGCTGCCACGGCGGCCTCACCGGCTGAGGGTTGCGGTTGATGAATGAACTCCCCCACAGCAACCCTGTTCCATTCCAGCGGAAACGCCCCGCTATGTAGATGCGAAGGCTTCAGCGTCACCAGTGCGATGCTCCACGGGAGCGAGCAGCTCGGCGAACGATGAGACGCCTGTGCTTAGATGGGCCTGCCCGTGTTCACAACCGTTTGGCGATCGAGATTTGCGCCATCAACCGTTATCCCGTTGGTTCAGGTGACGCTGTGCGCAAAGAGGGGGTGGCGGAGGGGATGGGATTCGAACCCACGATACGGGGTTAACCGTATAACGGTTTAGCAAACCGCCGCCTTCAGCCACTCGGCCACCCCTCCACCGAAGAGTGGGTACACGGCGTATGCCGGGCCAGTTCTAGTGTTTTCGATGGTGATGGTCAACTTAGCGGTCAAGAACATGAAGCGAACGAAAATAGAAATTGGCACCCAATTGGCACCCAAGGAGTCTAACCCCTAGGCCGCATTGCCGCTTCGATCGCGGCTGCGGCCGCATCGTCCTTGCTTTCGAACAGGTGGGCATACACGGCCAAGGTGACGGCTGGGCTTGCATGACCGATCCGCCGGCTCACGGCCACGATATCGAGACCAGCCGCGATCAGCGCGGAGACCTGCGAGTGCCGCAATGCGTGAAACATGACTCGCGGCAATTTTCGTGACGTAGCAATTCGCAGCCAATCCCGGCTGAGCTTGTCGGGAGGGTATGGGCTGCCATCGGCGAGGATGATACAAGATCGTCGGCGCCGGCCCGGCCAAGGCCGAGCAACGCGCAGGAACGACCCATTCGACTTGCCGCCGCCTTCGAGGAGGAGCCGCTCGATCCCGAGTTCGCGATTGAGGATCTCCAGCGCCAGCCGCAGATCGAGCTCGCGCTCGCCGGCGAAGATGTAGGAGACGCCGTCTCGGTGCAGCCCGGCCAGGTGCGCGTCGGAGACCTGCTTCGTGAGCACCGCGACGATCGGGTCGCCGCCGATATCCGATCGCCCCCAGGCGATCTTGCCCCGCGCATCGAGCGCAATGCCGTAAGCCGCCGCATCGCGCCGGACGAACCACGGCTCGCGCGGAAAGGTCTCGCCTATATAAGCCGGGTATGCCTTGGCCTTGGCGTATTCGCTGCCGGTCACCCGGCCGATCAGCCACGAGCCGTTGCCGAGCTCTTGGTGGATGCGCTCGAACAGCCCGGCATCTCGATTGGCCGCCGGCCGCCAGCGGCTGTGCCAGATGCGGCCGTCGACGCTCGTGTTCATGTGGCAGATGACATAAGGCCTCATGGCAACGGCCAGCCCACCCAGTTGCACACGGCCTCGCCCATCACGAGATCGCGGTCACGGCCCTTGAGCCACGGCAGCTCCTCGGTGAACACGGTGACGCATTGCCGCCACGAGCACGGCATGCGGGTGATGTCGGTGCCCCAGAACATCCGTTCCGGGCCGAACGCGTCAAAGACGCGGTGCAGGTGCTCGTGGAAGCTGCGATAGGGATAGGCGTCTTCGGCGTAGCCGATCTGGCCGGTCGCCTTGACCGCGATATTCGGATATTTGGCGAGCGCAAGCAGTTCCGGCTGAAAGCGATAGGCGCTCTCGCCGGTGCTGGCCGGCGGCACCGCCATATGGTCGACGGTCAATTTGAGGTCGGGGTGTCGCTCGGCGATCTGCCCGACGGTCGGTAGGAATAAGGCGGCGGCGAGATTGATCGGCACGCCGGCCTTCTCCGCCGCCGGCCACAGCCAGTCGAGCGTTCCGTCGGTCACCCATTCGCGCTTGTGCCGGTCATTGAAATAAAAGCGCAGCCCGACCATGCCTGGCTTTTCTAGCCAGTGCGCGACGTATTCCGGGCCCTTTGGGTCATCGAGCCAGAACCAGCCCATGATGCGGAAGCGGTCGGGGTATTGCTTCACCGCCGCCTGCGCCAGCTCGTTCGAATCCGGATCCCAATAGACCGGGTGGACCAGGGCGCGGTTCACCCCGGCCTCGTCCATCTTGGCGACGCATTCCTCGACGAGAAACGGCCGCTGCTGGTGCTGCGGCGACGGCGTGCCTTTTTCCCAGAGATGGATTTGCGCATCGACGATCAGCATTTTGTGGTGTCCTCCGAGACGGTGGGATGCACACTAGTCGCACGAAAGGATGCACCTCATGTACAGGCTTTACTACGCTCCCGGCACCTGCGCGCTCGCGACCCATATCGCCCTCGAAGAAGCAGGCGCCCCTTACGAGGCCGTGCGGGTCGATTTCGGCGCGCAGGCCCAGCGCAGCCCGGACTATCTCGCGGTCAACCCAAAAGGACGCGTGCCCGCGCTGGTGACCGAAATCGGCACGCTGACCGAGACGCCGGCGCTGCTCTGCTTTGTCGCTCAGCGCTTCCCGGAGGCCGGGCTCGCCCCGCTCGACGACCCGTTCGCGCTGGCGCAGATCCAGGAGTTCAACAGCTACCTCTGCTCGACCGTGCATGTCGCGCACGCGCATGGCAGGCGCGGCTCTCGCTGGTCCGACGATGCCGCGGCCCACGAGTCGATGAAGCGCAAGGTGCCGTCGAGCATGACCGAGTGCTTCCAGCTCATCGAGAACAAGTTCCTCAAGGGTCCGTGGGTCATGGGCGAGCGCTACACGATTGCCGATCCCTACCTCTTCACCATCGGCACCTGGCTCGAAGGCGACGGCGTCGATACGGCGAAGCTTCCCAAGTTCATGGCGCATCGTGCAAAGATGCTGGAGCGCCCGGCGGTGCAAAAGGCGGTCGCGGCCGAGGGGACGCAGATTCCGTGAGCCGGCACTGGAAGCGGCAAGCGGGCGTGCTATAAGCATCGCCCCGTCAGACGGACCCGACCCCAACCCGCGTTCTGCCATAAGGCGAAAGCGGCGGGCGCGGATGACCCAGAAGAGGAGAGAGCGAATGTTCAGCCATATCATGATCGGCAGTAACGACATCGACCGCTCGAAGAAGTTCTATGACGCGATCTTCGGCGTGCTCGGCGTTGCTCCCGCGACCCCTGACGCGCGCGGCCGGCTGGCCTATGCCCATAATGGCGCGCGGTTCATGGTCACCAAGCCGATCAACGGCCAGCCGGCCTGCGCCGCCAATGGCGGGACGATCGGCTTTGTGATGAGCAGCGCCGAGCAGGCGAAGGCGTGGCACGATGCGGGCGTCGCCAATGGCGGCACGACCGCGGAAGACCCGCCCGGCATCCGCCAAGGCGCGGCCGGCCAGATGTACCTCGCCTATCTGCGCGACCCGGACGGCAACAAGATCGTCGGGCTCCATCGCGTCCCGGCGTAAGCTTCCAGGTTTCTCTCGCCTTGGTCGTCGACCTGGGCTGAAACGTCTCTATCTTCCCCTCCCCTGGACTTGATCCGGGGGTCTACGAATAGCTCCAAATTATTCGTGGATGGCCGGGTCAAGCCCGGCCAAGGGAGAGATGTTGCTTCTACTGGCGATTACCTCTTTGTCGGCGACCAGCCGTAGGCCTTTGCGGTCGCGCCGCCCATCAGCATCGCGCGCTCGCTGGCGTTGAGCCGATCGGTCATCCGGAACGGCTCGACCGCCTGCTCGTAATTGACGACCGCGAATGCCCGCGTCCAGTCGGTCCCCCACAGGCAGCGCTCAAAACCCCAGGCGTCGAATACGCGGGCGAGCGGGTCCCAGATGTCCGGAAACGGATACGGCTGCTTCGACAGCGTGCACGCGCCGCTGACCTTGATCACCGCGTTCGGCCGTTTGGCGAGTTCCAGCACCTTCGACAGATCGGCCCAGGGCTCAGGCGGCGCGGGCGGCACGCGCGGCTGCAGGATCGCCAGATGGTCGATGATAAAACGCGTGTTCGGATGGCGGTCGATCAGCTTCATACCGTTGTCGACATTGCCCCAGAACAGCACATTGACCGGGAAATCGTGGCTCACGGCGGCGCGGCAAATGCGGTCGAGGCCGGGATCGTCGGGGGCGCGGTTCGCCTCCGGTGTCAGCATGATGCGGATGCCGACCGTGCCCGGCACCTTCTTCCATTCGGCGATGACATCGGCGACCGCCGGATCGTCCGGGTTGACCGGCTTCACCAGCGCGAAACGGCCGGGATGCGCCCTCTGCACCTCCACCGCGTAACTCGCATCGTACTGGTACATCGAGAAGGCGGAAATGAAGATCGCGCCATCGACGCCGACCTTGTCCATCGCCGCCACCATCTCGTCGCCGGTGACGTGATCGGGCCAGTTCGGCACGCTGTGCCACGGCCGCTTCGGTGTGTTCGCCTCGTAGACATGGACCTGGGAATCGATGATCGCCATCGCGCAATAGCTCCTCTGTGCCGCGCGCGAGTTTGGCGAGTGCGGCCAGGACCTGTCCAGAGGTCGCGCTATCGCCTTCCGGTATAGCGGGCGCGCGGGCGGATCAGGACACCGCTCTCGTACTGCTCGATCGCGTGCGCAATCCAGCCGACCGAGCGGGCGACCAGGAAGATCGCCAGCGCCGCGCCCGGCGCGAGGCCGAGCGCGGTGGCCGCCGCGCCGAGCGCGAAATCGACATTTGGCGCTTGCCCGGTCAGCTCCATCCCGGCGACCGCCGCCTTGGCGACGCGACGGCCGGCTTCCGGACGCGCCGCGATCAGCGCGTCGATGATGGCCAGCGCCCGCGGATCGCCTTGCGGATAGAGCGGCTGTCCCAGTCCCGGCAGCGCTTCGCCGCGCTGGAGGCGTGCCGCCATGATCGGCCAGGGCTCGGCGGAGTCGGCGAGCTCGCGGAACAGCGCTTCCGCCTGCGACGACGCGCCACCATGCCGCCACCCCGACAGCGCCGAGAGTGCGCCCGACACCGCCGCGTAGGGCGTCGCCCCGGTCGAGGCGATGCAGCGCGCGACAAATGTCGAGGCATTGAGCTCGTGGTCGGCAAGCAGCACCAAGGCGCACCGCACCAGACCGGCCCCTGCCTCGTCTAGGCTCCACGCCGCCGCGAGTTGCTCATGTACCGGCAGCGCCGCCGGCTCTCGTCCGCAGGCGCACGCCGTCAGTTCGGCAAGGATCAGCCGCCCGGTACGCACCACACCGGCTCGGCTCAGATCGAGGGCGGCATGATCGCCGGCGCTCATCTCGGCAAGCCGCATCTGGCAGCGCTCGATGATTCCCGGCAGTTGCTGCCCCTCACCCCGGCCCTCTTCCCGCAGGCGGGGAGAGAGAGAAGAAAAAACCGCTCTCCCCGCCTGCGGGGAGAGGGAGGGACCCAGCGCGGCGTTAGCAGCAAGCCCGCGGGCTTGACCCGCGGGGATGGGAGGGTGCGGGACAGCCGCGGCACTGGTTGGCGCCTCCCAAAGAATGCCCGCTACCTCTTCCAGGGTCGCGTTGTCAGCCAAATCCAAAGCGTCGCGTCCGCGGTAATAAAGCCGATGATCCTCGATGAGGCAGATCGCCGAGCCGATCACCGGGATCAGATCCTCGGCCGGGCGAGCGCGCGTCGCCCCGCGCCCGGCGCGAAAACTCTCGACCTCGTCGGCGTCATAGTGGCGTTCGCGGCTGCCGACGACCTCCATTGATCGCAACAGCCCGCGGCTTACATAAGCATAGAGCGTGTCGATCTTGACCCCGAGCCGGTCGGCCGCCTCACGCGCAGACAGCAGCAACATCTCCTCCGGCCCTCGACCCTAAACTTGATCCAATATTGATTTAACGAATCAAGATTGACTCCGATCGCGTCGCGGCACAAGTTTTTTCCCCGCTCTACCTGAGGGAGATCTGCCATGGCGAAGCGCATCGACCCCGCGACCCTGCCGGTCATTACCGGCACGACCTACCCTTCGCCCTATGACGAGCCGTGCCGCAATCGCCACCGCACGCGGCTCGGCGATGCCGCCGGTGTTACCCAGTACGGCGTGAACCTGCTGCGCCTCGAATCCGGCGCATGGTCGAGCCAGCGCCATTGGCACACAGGCGGCGACGAGTTCATCTATGTCGTGTCGGGCGAGGTGGTGCTGGTGAGCGATGCCGGCGACGAGGTTTTGCGCGCCGGCGACTGCGCCGGCTTCAAGGCGGGCGACCCGGACGGCCACCACCTGCAAAACCGCTCCGGCGCCGACGCGACGATCCTCGAAATCGGCAGCCGCGTACCCGGCGAGGCGGCCTACTACCCCGGCATCGACCTCGTCGCGCAGGGCGCCTCACCGGCAAAGCCCGGCGGTTATACCCATACCGACGGGACGCCTTATCCTCCGGCTAACCGGCGCTGAGTCGCGACTTCTACCACCCGAGCGCGTAGGCGGCGCGGCGCGGATCGGCGCCGGCTTCGAGGGTGCCCCGTTGCGGATCGACAAGGATCGCGCAGACCGCGCCGGCGAGCCATTCGAAGTCGCGCCAACGCTCGATCTTGTGGCCGCGCGCCGCGAGGTCACCCGCCACTGCCTCGGGGAATCGGCCTTCGAGGTTCAGCCGGCCAGGGTAGTAGTCATAGGGCGCGAAAGACGACGGGTACGAGTAGCTCGCGAAGCGCGGCTGCTCGATCGCGTCCTGCACCGGCATCCCGTGCGCGAAGACGTTGAGCAGCACCTGCAGCATCGCCTGGGTCTGCACGTCGCCGCCCGGCGTCCCGAACGGCAGGAACTGCGCGCCCCTGCCCTTGATCGCCAGCGCCGGGTTGGGCGTGAGACGCGGCCGCTTGCCGGGCGCAACCCCGGCCGGGTGCTTCGGATCTGGCCGCGATTGCGAGCCCCGGTTCGACGGGATGAACCCGGTGCCGGGAACGACCGGCGAGCCGTAGGAGCCGTCGCTGGGCGTCGCCGAGAACAGATTGCCCCAGCGGTCGGCGGCGCAGACATACGAGGTGTCGGGTTCGGGGAACGGGTTGCCGGCGCTGGGTGACAGCACCTGACCCTTGGCGCCGAGCTCGCCCGGCGGCGGCATCTCGCCCCATGCCTTTTTCGGGTCAATCAGCTTGCGGCGCTCGGCCGCGTATTCCTCGGAAATGAGGGTCGGCAGCGGCACGCTGCCCGTCGCCGGGTCGGTGTAATAAGCCTCGCGGTCGGCGAAGGCGAGTTTCAGCGCCTCGGTCAGATGGTGCACGTAATCGGCGCTGTTGTGGCCGAACCGGGTGATGTCGGTGCCTTCGAGCAGCGCCAAGGTCTGCAGCAGCACCGGCCCCTGGCACCAGGCGCCGCAGGTGAAGACCTCGAGATCGCCAAAGCGCCGCCGCTCGGGCGGACCGACCGGCGAGTGGTACTCGGCCAGATCCTCAGCCGACAGCAGCCCGCCTTCCGCCTTGTTGAAGGCGACGAATTTCCGGGCGATATCACCGCGATAAAATGCGTCGCGCGCCGCTTCGAGGCCGGCATCGCGGCCTCGACCCGCCGCCGCCTTCTCCTGGTCGGCCATGTATTGCAGCGAGGCGCCGAGCTCCTTCTGATAAAACACCTCGCCCGTTTCGGGCGGGCGGCCATGGGGCAGATACACCGCGGCGCTCGATGGCCATTGCGCATGGCGCTCGGCGTGGCGCTTCAGGCTGTCGGCCATCAGCGGGTACATCGGGAAACCGTCGCGGGCGAGACGGATCGCCGCCTTGGCGACATCGCCAAAGCTCATCGAACCATAGCGCCGCAGCGCGGTGATCCAGGCATCGGGCGCCGCCGGCACCACGGTGCGCAGGACGCCGAGCGGGATCTTGCCGCCGTGCTCGCGCATGAAAAGGTCGGGGTCGAGCGCTTTTGGCCAGGCGCCGAGCCCGGCGATGGTCACGACCTCCTGCTTCTCGGCGAGGTAGATGAGGATCGGCGCGACCCCGGCGCAATTGACGAGATCGCTCTGCAGCACGCCCAGCGCAATGCCCGCGGCGACCCCGGCATCGACCGCATTGCCGCCGGCCTGGAGGATGTCGAACCCGGCAGTCGAGGCCAGATAATGCCCGGCCGCGATCGCATGCTTTGTCACCGCGATGGTCGGGCGATGCGCTGTCACCGTCATGACACGCCTCCATGGTTCATGGCCGCCTTAGAGTAACGCGCGGGCCGTCCGCTGTCGAAGAAAGCAATTCTTGGGCTGGGAACCGCATAAATCGTCGCGCCGTACGTTCTCCGGTCGCCAATAAATCATCCACAGGGGAGATACCGACGATGCCATCGAAGCTCAAGCTGACCGCCGCCGCGCTCGCCATTGCGCTCGTGTCGTTCACCGCCGGCACCTTCGCGCAGGGCCGTTACGGCTTTATCAATCAGGCCGAAGGCGCGCTCAACAATGCGCTGGGCATCCTGCACGGCGAGGCGCGCGACGTATTCGGCGGGCATAAGATCGCGGCGGAGAATTTGATCCGCCAGGCGCTCGGCGAATTGGAGGCAGGCAAGGCCTTCGCCGCAGCGCACGGGATGTAGCTCTTTAGAGGCTGCGCGCCCCGCGCTACAGTCGCGGCGCGGGGCGTCTCCCGCGAGGGAGCGCAGTCCATGGCCGAATACGACCTCGTCATCCGCAACGGCACCGTCGCGACGGCAGCCGACACCACCGAATGCGACATCGGGATCAAGGATGGGGTCGTGGCGATGCTCGGCCGCGGGCTGGCGGCCGGCGCGCGCGAGATCGACGCGGCCGGCAAGCTGGTGCTTCCCGGCGCGATCGACAGCCATTGCCATATCGAGCAGCCATCCTCCGCCGGGGTGGTGACAGCCGACGATTTCTACAGCGGCACGGTCGCCGCGGCGTTCGGCGGGACGACGACGGTGATCCCCTTTGCGGCGCAGCATCGCGGCCAGTCGCTGCGCCAGGTGGTCGAGGCCTACCACGCCGCCGCCAAGCCCAAGGCGGTCATCGACTACGCGTTCCACCTGATCATCTCCGACCCTAGCGAGCAGGTGCTGGGCCAGGAGCTGCCGGCGCTGATCCAGGACGGCTACACAAGCTTCAAGGTCTACATGACCTACGACCTGTTGAAGCTCAACGACCGGCAGATGCTCGACATCATGGCGCTCGCCCGGCGCGAGGGCGCGATGATGATGATCCACGCCGAAAACCACGACATGATCCAGTGGCT
>DATJSH010000094.1:0-31175 GCA_035504235.1 Allostellaceae bacterium
TATCTGCGCTGGCGCCTCGACGACACCCCGAAATTCACCGAGCTCGAAACGACCCACACGGTGGCGAGCGCCCCGTTCATGGAGACGTTCCGCGAGCACACCCGCGACATCGCGCTGGCCTTCGGCATCACGCTGCACAACACCGCGGCGTACTACATCGCGCTCATCTACATGAACGGCTACATGGTCTCGGTCGGCAAGGTGCCGCAGACCACGGCGCTGTGGATCAGCACCGTGTGCCTGGCGATCTTCGTCGCGCTGCTGCCGCTCGGCGGCTGGATCTCGGACCGCATCGGGCGCAAGCCGCTGCTCCTCGTCTCGTGCGTCGGCTATGTCGTGCTCGGCTATCCGTTCTTCCTGCTCGCCGGGTCGGGGCGGACCGACCTCGCCTTTCTCGCCCAGCTGCTGATGGTGGTGCTGCTCGCCTGCTATTCCGGCGCGGCGGTGGCGCTCTACGCCGAGATCTTCCCGACGCGGGTGCGCTACACCGCGCTGTCGCTGCCCTACAACATCGCGGTCGCGGTGTTCGGCGGTTTCGCGCCGTTCATCGCCACCTACCTGATCCAGCTGACCGGCAGCAAGGCGGCGCCGGCCTTCTATGTGATCGCCGCCGCGGCGGTGACGCTGGTGATCGTCGCGCGGACCCGCGAGCGGGCGTTCGCCCCGCTCGGGTAGCGGGCGCCCGGTCAGCGCTGGTAGGCGACGCGCAGCACGACGAACCACGGGTAGTCGGCGTCGACCACGGCGCCGCTCGGGCCGACCATCCGACCGTCCGCAGCGACCGGCACATGCTTCATCGCGACGGCGTTGTCGACATTGCCGCCGATCACGTCGAGCATGCCGGGCCGCCGCGCGACGACGATGTCGCAGTGTCCCGGGAAATGCCCCGCGGGCAGCTCGTCATAGGTCACCGGATGGCGGGCGCGCCACATGCAGATGAGATCGCCCGGGAGCGGCGCGTACTGCGTCAGCGGCAGCGCGGCGACCGCCAGGCCGGGGTTGGTGCGCGCGGCGTTGATGTAGTCGCTGTGGCTCGGCCCATAGGGGAAGCGCGCGCCGGCGCCGGCCATCCGCATGACGTAGTCGATAAAGGCCGCCGACCAGGCGAAATTGCCGTCCTGGCCGCGCGGAAACTCGATGCCGTTCTGGTCGTGCTTGCCGGTCCAGCTTCCGTCGGTCGCGCCGTAGTCGAGCCCCTGCCACCAATAGTCGCCGACCCGCTGCCACAGGCCTTCGTCGCGCTCCTCGCTGTCGGCGCTGTCCGGCTGGTTCGGCGACAGGATGATCTTCTGCCCGAAGGCGCGCCATTCGCGCAGCGCGATCTGCACCGCCGCCTCGCGCGAGAACGGCTCGTAGGGCTTCTTGGCGTAAGGCGGAATCTGGATGTCGCGCGGGATCGCGGGCGCCGGCGGCGCGGTCGCGCAAGCCGATACAAGTCCAAGCAGCAGAAGCGCGATGACGACCCTAGAAGTCATACAGCCGCGCCGGATTATCCACGAGGATCTTGCGGCGCGTCGCGGCGGTCGGCGCCCAGCGAGGCAATTGCGCCAGCGCGAGGCCGTCGTCGATGTCGAAGGACGGGGTGAGCCCGCTCAGCTCCTTGCCTGGATCGGCGTGGTGCGGGTGCGGCCAGTCGGTTCCCCAGACGATGCGATCAGGGTTGGCGGCGATGAGAGCACGGGCGAGCGGCGCGACATCGTCAAAAGCCGGCGCCTTGGTCGAGCTGCGATAGTGACCCGAGACCTTGACATAGGCCTTGCCGGCGCGAACCAGGTCCAAGAGCGCGGCAAAGCCGGGCTGATCGACCCCGCCCGCCGCCTGCGCCCCGCCGAAATGGTCGAACACCACCGGCACGTCGGCCTTCATCACGCCGTCGTGCACCGCCTCGACCACCGACAGCCTGGTGTAGACCTGGACGTGCCAGCCAAGCGGCGCGACGCGCTTCAGCGCGGCGTTGAGGTTGCGGCGCGACACGGCCGGGTCGCTGACCCCGCCGGTTTCGAGGTTGACGCGTACGCCGCGAATACCGGCCGCGTGCATCTCCTTGAGCTGTGCCGCCGTCGTCTTCGCGTCGATCACCGCGACGCCGCGGGCGCGGTCGGCCCCAAGCCGGCGCATTCCATCGAGCGTGCACGAATTGTCGGTGCCGTAGACGCTCGGCTGGACGATCACGACGCGGGACAGCCCGAGTGTCGTTTGCAGCGTCAGCAACTCGTCGGCGCTGGCCGGCGGCGGGGTATAGCCGCGCTGCGCGACAAAGGGAAATTCATCCGCCTTGCCAAAAACATGGACATGACAGTCGCAAGCACCGGGCGGCACGCGAAACCCGACGGGGCTTTGGGGCTGCGAGGCGACCAGGGTGCGCGCCGCGACTGCGGTGGTCTTGGCGGTCGGCCGCGGGCGCGTCCGCGCGGGTGGCGGTGCCGGTCTCGCAGGCCTTGCGGAGGGCGCCGGCGCCTCGGTCGGCGCCTCGTCTTCGTCGTGCCATAGCCGGATGCCGCCGGTCAGCCCATCGGTGTTGGGCACCACGGTGATGTCGGGCGGCAATTCGAACTGGAGCTTCTTGGCATTGCCGCCGCCCAGATAGAGATGGTCGAAATTGACGACGGTGCGCAATATCTCGATCGTGCGCGCCACGCGTTTGCTCCACTTCTTCTTGCCCTTCAACGCCAGCGCGGCATTGCCGAGATACTGGTCGTAGGTCTTGTTGCCCTTGAGCGGATGATGCGCCAGCTCGAGGTGCGGCAGGATGCGGCCGTTCTCGAACAAAGACGTGCCGGCGCCGGTGCCGAGCGTCAGCACCATCTCGACGCCCTTGCCTTCGATCGCGCCATAGCCCTGGACGTCGGCGTCGTTCATCACCCTGACCGGCTTCTTCAGGCGCTTCGCGAGCTCGCTTTGCAGGTCGAAGCCCGCCCATAGCTCAGTGCCGAGATTGGGGGCGGTCAGCACCTTGCCGCCGCGCACCATGCCGGGAAAGCCCACCGAAACGCGGTGAAACTCGCCGAGCTTTGCCGAAGTTTCCGCGACGATGGCAACCACCTGCTCCGGCGCGACCGGTTTCGGCGGGGTCGGCACCCGCGCCGGATCGCCGGCGATTCGCCCGGAATCATCGAGTGCGGCAAATTTAATTCCGGTGCCCCCGATGTCCACGGCCAGCGTGCGGCGGTCGCTCATACTTGGCCTCTACCTTGCGAGTTCTTGACGTCACGATAACGCAGGCAAGGGAGTTCGGCCACCAACTCGCGGGGCTTCACGCTAATAGTTGCACCGCACGCTTTATCCCCTACATAATGCGTCACATCGCCGCCCAGTTGAGCAAAGGCTCAAGGAGGACCGGTGGAACGGCCACGCGCTGCAGACGATTTCGAAGTGATCCGCGAGCGGCTCGAAGAATTGCGCCGCGAGCGCGAGGAAATATCCTCGACCAATTCGGCCGAGAAGCCGAGCGGCGAGGACGGCAACGAAGCCGAACAGGACCGCCAGGAGCACTGCGAGGGGGCGACCCCGGCCTGGGTGCCGACAATCTTCCTGCCGCAGCCGACGGACTAGCCGCCCTCCCGCGCCGCGCGACAGGGAATAAAGAGGCAGCTACTTTTTACCGAGCACGCCCTCGGCAACCAGCACCTCATGCGCGGCGCGGAACGCGTCGAGCCCCGCAGGGATGCCGCAATAGGCGGTGGCGTGCAGCAGCGCCGCCTTGATCTCCGCCACGGTGACACCGTTGTTGAGCGCACCCTTGACGTGCAGCTTGATCTCCGGCGCGCGGTTGAGCGCGGTCAGCATCGCCAGGTTCATCAGGCTGCGCGTCTTGCGGTCGAGCGTGCCCTCGCCCCAGGCCCAGCCCCACGCCCAGGCGGTCGTCGCGCGCTGGAACGACATCATGAATTCGTCGGCGCGCGACATCGAGGCATCGACATATTCGGGGCCCAGCACCTCGCGACGGATCGGCATGCCCTTCTGGAACAGGGCTTCGTCTTCGTTAGCCATTTCCTCACCTCATGCGAACAGGGGAGGGGGCGCAGTCTAGCGGCGTTGCCGCAAATTCGCAGGATCAAACGTCACCCCACCCCGGCCCTCCCCCATCGAGGGGGAGGGTGTTTTGGTTCGCAGCCTTCTAGTCCCTCCCCCTGGACGGGGGAGGGTTGGGGCGGGGGTGGCGCATACGTAGCATGCCGCTGTGACGCAGCGAAATATGTGCATAGATATAACGTAAACCACGCCACGGCGCTCAGCCGCACCGTGCGTGGAGCGGCTACGCTGCCAATTCGTGCGCGCCGAACTCAGGCTTCAGGTCGATGAGCGGGGTGCCGTCGAGGCAGTCGAGGCCGCGCACCCGCAGCACATTGCCGCTGACGCCGATGAGCTCGACCAGCGACGAGGCGATCGGATTTGGCCGCAGCGGCGAGCGCAGCGCAAAGGTGCCCGCCGTTTCGCGCTGAAAGGGTGTTTGCAGCACCAGGTCGCGGCGGGCCTGATGCATCCAGTAGAGCACCTGGATGCGCTTGTGGCGAGCGATGCCGGTGAGTCCCTTCCGCCAGCGCTCGTCGATCGCGATCGTACACACCGGGCCGCTCGGGTCGCCGCGTTTGGGGCATTGCTGGCGGGTGCGCCAGGGCGTGCGGATCACGCCGATAAAATATAGCCCAGCGTCGGTACGCTCGGGCAGCTCGGTTGTTTCTTCACCAGGACGCAGCTCGCCCGGAGGGCTCGATGACATGTGCAAGTCCTCTTTTTATCACCCGCGCGAGGCCCGAGGCCGTCCTAGATGATCGCGATTTACCGCGCTGGCGTGTGCTTGCGCAGGAATTCCTTGACCCGCACCGTCGCCAGGGTCAGCGCCGGCTCGGTCTTCCATTCGGGGATGAATTCGCAGCTCGGCAAAAGCCGCGACAGCTCCTCGGAGATCGCCCAGGGATGCGCCTCGTCGTTGCCGGCGAGCACCATGCACGGCGTCTTGACGCCCCGCACGAATTCCCGGTCGCAGCAATAGGTGAAGCCCGGGGCATAGAGGTTGGCGTTGAACGCGTCGAGCACCGCCTCGCTCGCGTCGGGGCGATTCTTCACTGTCTCGGCCCAACCGTTGAAGTTGGCCGTGCGCCCGGCCATCGGCCCGACGCGGCCGATCGGTTGCGCCAGCACGGCGCTCTGCACCCGCTCCGGATGGTGCTTCAGCATATTGAGGATGAACGACCCGCCAATGCACTGGCCGTAGAGATGGCACTTGTCGATGCGCAAATGATCGAGCACGGCGACGTGGTCGGCGGTGTAGTCATCCCACCCGTCCTTGGCGCTGATCGGCGCGTGCGACTGGCCGCCGGCGTTGCGCTGATCCATGGCGATGACGCGGAATTCCTTGGCGAAATCGGTGGTCGGGTTGATCGGCGCCGAAGGCTGGCCCCAGACCGCGATCACCGAGCGCAACCCGGCGGGCGCGAACGTGAGGATCGGGAAGCCCTGACCGAACTCCTCGTAATGGATATGGGCGCCGTGATGGTCGAAACTCGGCATGGCTCGTCCTTTCCTATCCGTCGGAGGGGTCCCTGTGGCCGAAGTATAAGCAGCCGGCGCACGGCACGGCCAGCCCACGCACCCGAAAAGCAGCGCGCCGGCAGTCAAGATCGATTAATCTGTGACCGGTAACCGAGGGGCGGGAAGCGCCGGCGGTTTCGGTTACGCGCTCGCTGGCGGTGGGAATGGGGCGTTGGACGGCCTGATCGAATATCCGTTGTACCGACCAGACGAGATGATACGCGCCGCCTGGGCGGCCATGAGCCGGCAGGATCACGACGCGGCGCTGCAGATGTGGCAGGCGCTGCGCGAGCATTCGCCGGAGCTTGCGGACGGTCATGTCTGGCCGCTGCAGATCTTGTGGCAGATCGGCCGCCTCGACGAGGCCGAGGCGATGGCGGCGAAGTCGGCTGCCCGGTTTCCCGACCACCCCGAGCTTTCTGTTCAGCGCGCCTGGATCGCCACCATGCAACGCCGCTGGGACGAGGCAGCGGAGCGTTGGGCGGCGGTGCGGCGCCATGCGCCCGAGCGGCTTGAGGGCTATGTCTCGGGTGCACGCGCGCTGTGGCAGTCGGGCCGATTTGACCATGCGGAGACGGTTGCAGCCGAGGGCGTGCGGCGCTTTCCCGGCGATATCGAGGCGATGGCGGAACACGGCTGGACGGCGACAACGCGCGAGGACTGGCCGCAGGCGCTGCGCCGCTGGACCCTGGTGCACAACGCCAGTCCCGAACGCATCGACGCGCAGGCGCGGCTGATCCAGGCGCTGCGCATGACAGGCCGGCTGGATGACAGCGAGGCGATGCTGACCGCCGCGCTTGCCGCGCATCCCGACGAACCGGATCTCGTCATCGAGCACATTTGGGCCGCGGTGGCGCGTGAAGATTGGCCGAACGCCGCCGCTCGGCTCGCTGCCGCTCGGCGCGATCCGCAGAACGCCACCCGTATCGCGGAGATCGTCGAGATGATCGAACCGCAAATCCGCGACTATCTCGCCGCCGCACCGGAGCCTCCGGCAGCCGATATCGCCGACGACGGCGACATGCCGCCGCGCGAGCTGATGCTGGGCTTCGAGAGCCTCGGGGAGCGTTGCGATTTCGGCGCGGTACAGCGTCATTACGGGGTCGAGCCGCTCGGCCTGCTGCGCTTTGCGTGGAGCAAGCTCGACCACCTTGTGGCCGCGCTCGAGGACCGGTTCGCCGCGATTGGCACGGTCGAAGACACCGACTTCGGCAGTTACGGTGACGAAACCATCCTGCGGATGAAGAAGTACAACCTGATCTTCCACACCTTTGTCGAAGGGGTCGCGGCGTACTCGCCCGAAAAGCGCGAAGCCTTTGAGCGGCAGCAGCGCCGCCGGCTCGTGTTTCTGAAGGACAAACTGGTCCGCGACCTCGAAGATCCGCAGAAGATCTGCGTCTACGCCACTGACGATTTCGGGTCCAATGCGGAGATGATGCGGCTGTTCGCGGCGCTGCGGGCTTACGGGCCCAATTCGCTGCTCTATGTGCGGCCGGAACGCGCCGACCGCCCGGCCGGGACGGTCGAGCGCTTGAAAGACGGGCTCTATGCCGGCTATTTCTCCGGGCTGGCCGATTTTGTCGGCGGCCATCAGCCGCCCTTCGAGCTGTGGCAGCGGCTTTGCAGGCAGACCCATCGGCTCGCAAATGGTGCGTGACCGGGTAAAGATTTACAAACGAGCGTCATATAAAGAGCAAAGGCCGGCGACGAGTTTAGGGCGCACGGAATGGTCGAGCTTTACTGGCTGCCGAAGATAGAGGATTGGCGCGATCGGCTTCGCCGCCTGGGTGAGAGCGGCTGCGCCTGGGGCGATGCGGTGACGCTCGCAAACAGCCGGCTCGACGCGGCGCAGACCAATGCGCTCGACACGATGGCACATCGCGCACTGCCCGGACCGCCGGGGTCGCCGGCCGACAAGCCGGTACGGCTGGCGTTGCTCGGGTCGAGCACCCTCGCCCACCTTCTCCCGGCGATCCGCGTCGCCGGGCTGCGGCGGCGGATGTGGGTCGAGACTTACGAGAACGAATACGGCCAGTACTGGCAGGAGCTGGCCGACCGGAATTCAGCGCTGCACCGTTTCGCGCCGGACGCGGTGCTGTTCGCGCTCGACGCGCGGCACCTCGCGAGCGGTATCGGCGCGGCCTCCAGCGCGAGCGAGGTCGAGGCGACGCTCGGCGAAGTCACGGAGCGCATCCGCGGCTGCTGGCGGCTGGCGCGCGAGCATTTCGGCTGTCCGGTGATCCACCAGCTGGCGCTGCCCGTGCACCCGGCGCTGATCGGCGGCAACGAGCATCGCCTCGCCGGCTCGCGCGCCGAATTCATCGTCCGGCTCAACGCAACGCTGCGCGAGGCGGCCGATGGGGACGGCGTCGATATCCTGGCGCTCGATCGCTGGGCCGCGCGCGACGGCCTCCATGCCTGGCACAATCCCGCATTGTGGCACAGCGCCAAGCAGGAGGTTTCGCCGGCGGCGGCGCCGATATACGGCGAATTGGCGATGCGCCTCATCGCGACACAGCGCGGGCGCTCGTACAAGGCGCTGGTCTTCGACCTCGACAACACGATCTGGGGCGGCGTGGTCGGCGATGATGGTGTCGAGGGTCTGGTGCTCGGCCAGGGAAGCGCGCTCGGCGAGGCCTTTGCCGATTTCCAGGACTACGCCCGTGAATTGTCGCGCCGGGGGGTGATCCTTGCCGTGGTCTCGAAAAACGACGAGACGAACGCGCTGGAGCCCTTCGACCGTCACCCCGAAATGGTGTTGAAGCGCGGCGACATCGCGAGCTTTGTCGCCAATTGGAGCGACAAGCCGGCAAACCTGCGGGCGGTGGCCGAAGAGCTCAATATCGGCCTGGACGCGCTGGTCTTTGTCGACGACAACCCGTTCGAGCGCGATCTGGTGCGCCGCGAATTGCCGATGGTGGCGGTGCCGGAAATCTCCGACGATCCGGCAAGCTACGCGCAAACACTCGCGGATGCCGGCTATTTCGAAGCGGTGGCGATCACCGACGAAGACCGTAGCCGCTCCGGCCAGTACCAAAGCAACCGCGCGCGCGACGCGCTGAAGGCGTCGGCGACCGATCTCGCTTCCTACCTGCGCGGGCTGGAGATGCGGCTTTTATGGCGCCGCTTCGACCGCATCGGGCTCGCCCGCACCGTGCAGCTGATCAACAAGACCAACCAGTTCAACCTGACAACCCGCCGCTATAGCGAGGCAGACGTCATCGCCGTGATGCGGGATGGGCGCGCCTTCGGGGCGCAACTGCGCCTCATCGACCGGTTCGGCGACAACGGCATCATTGCGATCGTCATCGGCCGGTTGGAGGACGATGCCGATTTGGTGATCGATACCTGGCTGATGAGCTGCCGGGTGCTTGGCCGTCAGGTCGAGCCGACGACGCTCAACCTGGTCGCGGCGCTGGCCAAACAACTGGGAGCGCGGCGCCTTGTCGGCGACTACATCCCCACGCCCAAGAACGGCATGGTCCGCGACCACTATGCGAAGCTGGGCTTTGCGACCTGCGGCGAAACCGCAGGTCCGGACGGGGCCACCCGGCACGTTCTCGACCTCGCCGCGTTCGCTCCGCGAGACACGTTTGTCGAGATCGCCGAGGAGCGCGCATGACCGAGCCGCAAATCTACGAGGCGCTAACGACGATCTTTCGCGATGTGTTCCTGCGCGACGACATGGTGCTGTCGGCCGGGCTCAGCGCGAAGGAGGTCCCGGACTGGGACTCCTTCAAGCAGATCGAGATCATCATCGCCGTCGAGAGTGAGTTCGGCATCAAGTTCCAGACGCGGGAGATGGATGCGCTCGCCAATGTCGGCGATCTGGTGCGGCTGATCGCCGACAAGACCTGACGGGATACACGGCGTGGAGCTCATCCGTCCGGTCGATTGGATATCGGAGACCAGGTTCGTCGTCGACGGGCTCGAATTTGCCAGCGATCTGGGCTCGTACCAGGAACTGACGACTCCCGAGCGGCTTGTCATCCTCAAGGATTCGCGGCTGTTGCGGCAATATCTCGAATTCTTTGCCCCGCACGACATCAAGAACATTTTCGAATACGGCATCTGGCAAGGCGGCAGCCCGATCTTCTACGGGCTGGCGACGGACGCGAAGAAGGTCGTCGCCATCGACCACCTCAACAAGGATATGCCGCCGGGCGCGCTCGGCGATCCGGCGCGAGCGCGCGACTACAAGAACCCCGCGCTCGACGAAATCCTCCGCCGGCGCCACCTCGGCGAGAGGGTGAAGCTCCATTTCGGCGTGTCGCAAGACAATCGGGCGGCGGTCAGCGAGATCATCGACCGGGAATTTACCGGCGAGCCGCTCGACCTGGTGATCGACGACGCCTCGCACTATTACGAGCACAGCCGCACCAGCTTCGAGATTGCCTTTCCGCGGCTGCGGGCGGGCGGGCTTTATGTCATCGAAGATTGGCAGTGGGCGCACAGCCCGCTCTACCAGAACGGCGGTCCGTTTCACGGCCGCCCGGCGCTGACCAACCTGATCTTCGAGCTGCTCGTCGCTTTTGGCAGCCATCCCGATGTGTTCTGGAACATCATCGTGCGCGACTGGTTCGTCGCGGTGACGCGGGGATCGATGCCCCTGGCGCCTGGCTTCCGGCTCGCCGACCTGCTGCGGATGCGCGGCGCCAAGCTCTCGCCGATTTAGGTTACTCCGCGGCTTTGGCCGGCAGCGCGCAATGCCGGCGCAGCGAGGCGACGAGCGCGTCGGCCTCGGCATTGGTGACATCGAAGCGGCAGACAAACCGGGCGAGCGTCGCGCTGCGCCGGTAGAACTGGAACCCGTCGGCGTCGAGCAAATCCATCACGCCCGGCGGAAGTTCGAGGAAGATCTCATTGGCGTCGACCGGCGCCACCAGCTTGAGGCCCGGCGTGCCGGCAATCCCCGCGGCAATGCGGCCCGCGACGGCGTTCGATTGCGTCGCGAGCCGCAGCCACAAGCCGCTTTCGATGTAGGCCATGAGCTGCGCCGACGCGAAGCGCATCTTCGACCAGACCTGGCCGGCACGGCGCAGCTGCACCGCGAGGCCGTCGGCGAGCTCGGGCGAGAACACGACGATCGCGTCGCACAGCGCGCCGCCGTTTTTCGTCGCGCCGAACGACAATATGTCGACCCCGGCGCGCCACGTGAGGTCGGCCGGGGCGCATTGCAGCCGCGCCACGGCGTTGGCGAAGCGCGCGCCGTCCATATGCACCCTGAGCCCGCGCGATTTTGCCACTTCGGTCACGGCGCGCACCTCATCCAGCCGGTAGACCGCGCCGAGATCGGTCGCCTGGGTCAGGTTGACGGCCGCGGGCTGGCCGCGATGCAGTTGGCCAGGTGGGAAGCCGGTAAGGGCGCGCGCCAGCTCCTCGGCATCGACGCGGCCGTCGCTGCCGGCGACCGGAACCAGCTTGAGTCCGCCGCCGAAAAACCCCGCTGCATTGGTCTCGGCGGTGTTGATGTGCGCCGCGGCGCTGCAAAACACCAGTCCCCAGGACGGGGCGATCGACGCCAGCGACAGCGCGTTGGCGGCGGTGCCGGTCGCCACTGGAAACACGCGCACGCTCTTCTCGAACAGCTCCGAAAACCGCTCTTGCAGCTGTGCGGTCCATTCGTCGGCGCCGTAGCCGAGCGCGGTGCCGCTATTGGCGCGAACCAGCGCGTCGAGGATCTCCGGCGCGGCGCGCCCGGTATTGTCGCTGCGGTAATCGATCATAGGCGGAAAATCCTCGGCCGCTGTCACGCCCCTCCGCGGGCGGCGGCGAGGTGCCGGCGATTATGCGGCGAATGATAGACGCTCGCCAGCCGACGCGCATGGTCGGGGATCGCCGACACATGGGCGCGCAGCGCAGCGGTGGCGAGGCGCAACTTGCTGCGTACTTCGTGCACCGCGCGCACGACGCGAGCCGGCGCGTCGCGCAAGGCGACGACAAACGGCTGGCGCACGGTCGCGGCCTCGGGTGCCGTATCCGCTTGCATGGTGGCCCTACCGGCTGCGACGGCGGCGACCGGGGTCTCGACCGGCTTGGCGCCGGCGACCGCGGCGGGCGCACCGGCCGGCGCTATGCCGAGTCCGCTGAGAATGACCGGGGCATCGATAAAGCGCCGCTCGGGCACATCGCCGACGAGCGCCGTCGCAACCGGCAGCCCCGCGGCAAAGCTGGTGCGCGGCACGGCCGTGGCGAAACGGCGGTTTTGGTAGGCGCCGTCGGCGTCGCCGACCGTCTCGCCCGGACCGAGCGGGAACCAGGCGACGGCCGGGGTGGTGCCGATATCGCCGGGCCGGCTCAGCCCATACCCGGCCGTGCCGAGAAACGCCACGACGGCCGGGCTGTAATCGGCCGCCGCAACGCGGTCTCCCGGCACCCACGCCCATTTTCCGTCGATCTGCACCCAGCGCCCATAGTGCGACGGCGCAAATCCCCACGCGGCGTTGTCGATCCAGGTCCAGCCCCAGGGCGGCAGATAGCGCCAGAGTCCGTCGCGGTAGGGCGTCCAGTCGGCGGCCACGTCGCTCGGGAACCAGATATTGCCGAGCTTGGGATCGACCTCCCACCGCCCGTCCGCGGCGAGTGCCGCCGCGCCGGCGAGCACGGGCTTTACCGGCGCCGACAAATCAGCATTGTCGTCCTGCGAGCGCCACCAGTCGCTGAACCCGTCGCGTCCGGGCGCGGCGATGTGAGTGGCATCGAGACCGCCGCCGAATTTCGCATCACCGGCAAAGACCTGGACCGCCGCCTGTGCGAGCGCGCCACCGGCGCTGATGTCGTAATCGCCAGGAGCGGAGAGCCAGACACCGCCCTGAGGTAGATCGATTTCGACCGTCTTCGGTAGATCGATTTCGACCGTCTTCGCCGCGTCGGCGGGACCCAGATGGATGCCGATGCGGCCGTTCGTCAGCGCGATCTGCAGCGCGCTGGCATCGTAGCGCAGCACTTGAAGCTCGCTCGACGGGCCGAGCGCGACGCGCACGCCAGGGCCGCGCAGTTCGGTTTCGGAATCGGCCGCGGTACGCAGACCGGTGCCGTTGGCGACCGGCTCGTTGATCAGCGCCGCCGACCACTCTCCGCCCGTTGCACGGTATTGCGCCGGCCCAGCAATGACGGCCACCCTGCCGACCAGGAATGGACTATCGGCGAAACCGATCCCCGCGGTCGAAAGTAGGCAAACAATCGAACTTAGAAGTAGTTCCCGCCCCCGCATCCGCCGGACGATAACATATTTCGGCGCGCCCGATAGGGATTCCGTTCAATATCCGCAATTATCAATCGTCGGACGCAGCATGGTGCAGCTTAAACAACTCATCGTCGCCGAGTTCTTCGCTGTGCCGGGCTTCCAACTCGCGGTAATAGCGGCGCAACGCGAAGGCTTCGCTCAAATATCCTTGCACGCGGCGGTCGCGGGAATTGTCGACGACAGCGAGCGTCTCGGCCGCCGAGGCGATAAATTGATCGAGTGTTTCGCGAATCGGCTGGCCCGGCGTGAGGAAATATTCGGCGCCACGGGCGACATCCTTGACACGCATCTCCGCGTTGCCTTCGCGATGCGCCGCACCATGCACCTCGGTCAGGTCGACATAGCCCTGATAGCCGCCCTTGTCGTTGACCGCGAACACCCGGATCGACGCGTCGATGGGAAATTGCCGGCAGATTTCGCCTAATGGCTGGTCGATCGGGACGACCGCGAAGTCGCGGCGCATCAGGTTGGCGACCTGCAGGTCGTGCAGCCAGCCGATATCATGCGGGCTGTGCAACGCGACGCCGCGCAGATGGAAGCGCCAGGTCGCGAATGAGTAGCCGAACCAGTTGCGCACGACGAGAACCGAGGCGAGTACTGCCGCGGTAACGCCGAGAGTCGCCGAGAAATCGGTCGTCGATTCCAGCACCAGAAAAATCATCGTCATCGGCGCGCCGACGACGCCGGCGGCGAGCGAGCCCATCCCAGCGAGGATGTAAACCGTGTCGCTCGCCCCGGCCCACGGCGCCAGGCGCTGTACGATGACCGCCACCGCGGCGCCATAAAGCGCGCCGAGATAGAGCGACGAGCTGAACATGCCGCCGCGGAACCCGGTGCCAATCGAAATCGCCGAGCCGGCGATCTTGGCCGCGATCAAGCCGAGCAAGAGCGGCAGCTCGTAGCCCATCGGGTTGTGCGAGATCGTGTACTCGATGCCGCCATGCCCGCTACCCAGAATCTCCGGGAAAAACCAGGCCAGGTTGCCGAGCACCACGCCGCCGAGCGCCGGCCGCGCCCCGGTCGGCAGCGAGGCGCGTTTCGACCACTGCTCGACAAAGGTGACGCCAATCATCGCGACGACCGCCAGCAACCCGGCGATGAACCCGACAATGGCCAGGATGAGGTAATGCGATGCCGCCAGGCTCATGTGGTTGTAGACGACGAAGATCGGCTCGTTGCCGATAATTTCGCGCTCGACCAGCGTGGCGAAGATCGCCGCGAGCACGACCGGCACCAGCGTCGCCAGCGTGTAGCTGCCGATGATCAGCTCGAAAGCGTAGAACGCCCCTGCGAGCGGGGCGTTAAACGCGGCGGCGATCGCCGCCGCCGCGCCGCAACCGACAAAGGTCCGCAGATCGCCGCGCCGCAGATGCAGGTAGCGGCCGATCCGCGACGCCGTACCCGCGCCGAGCTGGGTATAGGCCGCCTCCAGGCCGACCGAGGCGCCGACCCCCGCCGACAGCACCGTGAGCCCGGTCAGCCGCAGGCTGTCTGACAGCGACATATGGCCGCCATGCAGCGCGTTGGCCTCGATCGCGTCGACGATGTCGCGCGGCTTCCAACGCCACAGCGCATAGGCGACGACGCCGTAAAGCAGCCCGCCACAGGCCGGGACGAGCAGCAGCCGCATCCGGTCGATATGCACATCGCCGCTCAAGTGCCCATCCCACGGCACCGCAAACAGCAGATGATGAAAGAAGGCGACCCCGAACCGGGTCAGCGCAACGCCGAGCGCGATCACCGCGCCGATTACCGCCGCGGTGACGCAAAGGCCGAATTCGCTGTTGCGGATATTGGCACGCGCCCACAGCCGCGCGCGGAGCCTGACGAGTGTCGAGACGCTGCGCCGGGCGTGAAGTTCATGTCCTTCGGTGACGATCAACCGTCCGACCCTCGACCGCGAACAGCACGAACCGTGCTAAAGAAAACAGAACGCCGTTCCCGCAAAGCGTTAGCCCTGCGGGACCGTTACGACCTACAAGATGGGACGTTGCACCCCTCGCGCAAGCATTAATCCGGCTCGTATTGTCGCACTGGCGCTCGCAAGCCGAACAATGCCCCGCGCGGCGGCGTCCCTTACCCTTAACGCCCCCTTTAACGCATGGTGGGCATCACGTATTCCGCGCCGGCGCGAATCCCGGTCGGCCAGCGCGAGGTCACCGTTTTCAGCCGCGTATAGAAGCGCACGCCTTCGCTGCCGTAGACCGCCATGTCACCAAACAGCGAGCGCTTCCACCCGCCAAAGCTGTGAAACGCCATCGGCACCGGGATCGGCACGTTGATCCCGATCATGCCGATCTGCACGCGGCTGGCGAATTCGCGGGCGGCGTCGCCGTCACGCGTGAAGATCGCGGCGCCGTTGCCGTATTCGTGGTCGCTGACCAGCTTGGCCGCCTCGTCGAACGTGTCTGCGCGCATCACCGACAGCACGGGGCCGAAAATCTCTTCCTTGTAGATGCGCATCTCGGGCTTCACCTCGTCGAACACACAGCCACCGAGGAAGAAGCCGTTCTCGTAGCCTTGCAGCTTCAGGCCGCGGCCGTCGACGACGAGCTTCGCGCCCTCCTGGACACCGAGATCGACATAGGAGCGTACCTTGTCGTGGTGCTGCTCGGTGACGAGCGGCCCCATCTCGGCCTCGGGGTCGGTACCGGGGCCGATCTTCAGCGCCCGCACCCGCGGCACGAGCTTATCCATCAGTCTGTCGCCGACGCCGCCGACCGCGACCGCCACCGACACCGCCATGCAGCGCTCGCCGGCGGCGCCGTAGGCGGCGCCCATCAGCGCATCGGTCGCCTGGTCGAGATCGGCGTCGGGCATCACCACCATGTGGTTTTTGGCGCCGCCCAGCGCCTGGACGCGTTTTCCCGCGGCCGCGGCATTCGTGTAGATGTACTCGGCGATCGCGGTCGAGCCGACAAAGCTCACCGCCGCGATGCCGGGATGATGCAGGATCGCGTCGACCGCCTCCTTGTCGCCGTTGACGACGTTGAAAACGCCCGGCGGCAACCCCGCCTCGGAGAGCAACTCGGCGATGCGCAGACCGGCCGAGGGGTCACGCTCCGACGGCTTGAGGATGAAGGTATTGCCGGTGGCGAGCGCCATCGGGAACATCCACATCGGCACCATCGCCGGGAAATTGAACGGAGTGATCCCGGCGCAGACGCCCAAGGGCTGGCGCACCGACCACGAATCGATGCCGCGGCCCACCTGCTCGGTGTAGTCGCCCTTCATCAGATGCGGAATGCCGCAGGCGAACTCGACGACCTCGACGCCGCGGGTGATCTCGCCCTGCGCGTCGGAAAAGACCTTGCCGTGCTCCTCGGAGATAATTCGGGCAAAATTGTCCTGTTCGCGGTTCATCAATTCGAGGAACTTGAAGAGGACGCGCGCGCGGGTCAGCGGCGGGGTCGCCGCCCAGCCGGGAAAGGCCTTGGCGGCGGATTGCACCGCGGCGTCGACTTCCGCGCCGCTGGCGAAATCGACCCGGCGGATCTTCTCGCCGGTCGCCGGGTTGAAGACGTCGCCGCCGCGGCCGTTTTTGCCCGCGACGCGCTTGCCGTCGATATAATGGGGGATATCACTCATGACGCTGCGCCCGCTTCCTGGATAGAGCAGGCGCGCATCATAGGCCGCGCCGCCCGAAGCCGGCAGCGAATTATCGGCGCGGCTCCAAGTGGCGCGGCGGCTTATGAGAGGGTGAAGGCGGAATAGGCGGAATAGACGCTCCACACGACGAGCGCCGCGATCGCGACCCAATAAACGACCCGGTAGACTTCGCTTTGCATCGATCAACCGACCCCGGCCCGGCAGCCGCCGTGGGACGCCGCCGAACTCCCCTTTTGCTCCGCTGATGATACGCTGCGTCAGCGATGGGCGTTCCTGCACGGCACGCAATTTGGCAATGTCGGGCAGCCGGCGTATCATTGCGGTAGAGCAGCGCAGCGGCGCGTCCGCGTACAAAGGGAGACGGCATGTTCGGCAACACCGCGACGATCCTCATTCTGATTGCGATCGTGGTGCTGTACATGCTGCCGACCCTCATCGCCTTTGGGCGGCAACACCCGCGCCGTCAGGAAGTGACGCTCGTCAACATCCTGGTCGGCTGGACGCTGATCGGCTGGATCGGCGTTTTTCTGTGGGCCGCGCTGGCCCATGTCGAGAGCGAATTCGGCTAGGCGGTCGCTTTTCCCTGCAGCACGTAGAGCGCGATCGCGGCGGCGGTCGACACGTTGAGGCTCGGCATTTGCGGCGTGGTCGGCAACCGGGCGAGATAGTCGCAGCTTTCGCGCACCAGCCGCCGCAGCCCGTCGCCCTCGGCGCCGAGGACAAGCGCGACGCGCGGCCCCAATTCCAGTTCGGCGAGCGGAAGTGGGGCGCGCTCGTCGAGGCCGCAGCACCAGAACCCCGCCGCCTTGAGCCGCTGGAGCGTGCGCGCCAAGTTGACTACTTGGATCAGCGGCACCAGCTCCAGCGCGCCGGACGCCGCCTTGGCGAGCGCGCCGCTCGCCGGGGGCGCGCCATGCGCGGCGACGATCACGCCGAGCGCGCCGAACGCGACCCCGGCGCGCAGGATCGCGCCGACATTGTGCGGGTCGTTGACCTGGTCGAGCACGACGACGACGGCACGCGCCGCCAGCCCGGCCGCGCGCAGCATGTCGTCGAGGTCGGGCTCATCGAGCGGCTCGACCTCAAGCGCCAGCCCCTGATGCACCGCATCCTCGCCGACGAGCGCGGCAAAGCCGCGCCGGTCGACGATGCGGATCGGCTCGCCGTCGCCGCGCCGCGCGGCGCGCGCCGCCGCGACCAGCCCTCTCGCCTCGTCCTCTTGTCCCGCCAGCACCGCGAGTTGCCGCCAGCGCCGCTCGGGATTGGCCAGCGCCGCGGTGACCGGATGGCGGCCGTATAGCCAGCGCTCGCCGCCCCGCGGCGGTTTTGGCCGAGCAATTTTGTGCGATTTCCCGAACAACGGAACAATCCTTTCGCGCGCGAGGCGGGTGCGAATTCGCACCTTCGACTATGCTAGGGCGACAACGGCAACGCCAGACCGGGCGGCATAACCGGGATGATCCATCAATTCTTCAGGCACGTGCTGCGCAGGCGCGGTTCGAGCCCGCAGAGATGCCGCTGATGCGGTCGGCCGAGCTGTGGCTCGGCTGGTCGGGCGACAACGAGCTTGAGCTGAGCCACCGCCCCGTCTTCTATTGATGCAGCCCGCACTCGGAGCGCGGCCACCGCTGGGGAGACGGGCCCATGTTTAACGCGGTTACCAATGCCGCCCGCAATCTCGAATTATGGCTCAGCCGGACGTTCGGCCGTCCCTATCACGTGCTGCTGGGCATCGGCATCGTCGTCGAGATCGTCCAGCATTGTCGCGAGCTGCCCGACAAGCTCAATAGCGCCGCGATCCTCAAGACGGCGCTCGCGATACTGCTGTTCGTCGTGCTGCTGGTGCATCAAGCTGGGGAATTGAGCGAACGCGCGGAAAAACGACGCCAGCACGAGAAATGATCGAGGAGACGCCGCCATGCAGTGGAGCACCGAGCGCATCCTGACGACGCACACCGGCAGCCTGCCGCGTCCACCCGAGCTGACCCGGCTCTATGTCCGCCGTGCGCGCGGCGAGGCGGTCGACGAGGCCGAGATCGTCCGGCGCGGCAAGGACGCAGTGGCGCAGATCGTCGACAAGCAGCGCGCCGCCGGGGTGGATGTCGGCAATAACGGCGAGCAGCAGCGCGAGGCATTCTTTCTTTATGTCCGGCACCGGATGACCGGGTTCGGCGGCTCGTGGAAGCGCTGGCCGCGCGGGGATGTCGAGCGCTACCCGCTGTTGAAGGAGCAGATGACGCAGATGCTCGCCGCGCGCGAGGCGGTCGGCAATTACGAGCCGCCGCGCACGATCGGCCCCATCGCCTATGCCGACGATACCGAGCTGAAGACCGAGCTCGCCGATTTCCGCGCCACGCTCGACGCGCGCAAGGACGGTTTTGTCGAGCCGTTTTATACCGCGCCGTCGCCGGGGATCATCGTCGGCGCGATGAAGAATGAATACTACGACAGCGAGGAAGCCTATCTCGCCGCGGTCGCCGCCGCGCTCAAGGTCGAGTACGAGGCGATCGTCAAAGCGGGCTTTCTGCTCCAACTCGATTGCCCCGATCTCGCGCTCGAGCGGCACCTCAGCTACAACGACCGGCCGCTTTCCGACTTCCTCGGGTTTGTCGAGCGCGTCGTCACCGCGATTAACCATGCGATCGTCAACGTGCCGCGCGACCGGGTGCGCCTCCATGTCTGCTGGGGCAATTACGAGGGCCCGCACGATCGCGACGTGCCGCTCGACGACATTCTGCCAATCCTGCAAAAGGCTCATGTCGGCGGCTTTGTGCTGCCCTTCGGCAACCCGCGCCACCAGCACGAATACAAGGTGCTGGCGAAGCATAAGCTCGCTGACGATCAGATCATCGCCGCCGGCGTCATCGACGATCTGACCAATTTTGTCGAGCACCCCGAGGTCGTCGCCGACCGGCTGGAGCGCGTCGCGCAGGCGGTGGGCGACCCGAAGCGCGTCATGGCGGCGACCGATTGCGGCTTCGACACCTCGGCCGGTATGGGCCGCGTGCCCGAAGACGTGGTCTGGGCTAAGCTGCAGGCGATGGCTGATGGCGCGAAGATCGCGACGGATCGGTTGTTTTAACTGATACGCCGCTCCCCGGCGAAAGCCGGGAAGCGGCGCATCGCTCGGTAGGGGGTGTTACCCTAATCTCCTTCGCCCAGTCCGAAGCAGCGGCGGAAGGCCCTGAGGTCGCCGGCGGCGAAGCGCGCGGCGCAGTGCGGGTAATATTGCGGCCAGACGCGCGCAACGTAGGCGACCTGTTCTTGTGGTGAAACGCAGCCGCGTGTCCCCGCTTCTACGTGCAGGTCGCGGCGCAGCTCCCGGGTCAGGCCGAACAGACCGTCCCCCATCCACGAGCTGGCGCATGGGTCGATTTCCGGCCCTGCCTGGGTTTGCGAATAGGCCGCGATGGCCTCGGCTTGCGGCTGGGCAAACCCAGCCCCGATCAACAGCGCAATCAACGCCGGCGCAGTCATGCACCGCCCCCTCTGATTGTTTAAGATGAGACCGAATTCGAGCATTGCCCGCGATGAAGATCGCCAGCATCAAAGAAGCGCGAATTATTCGGTAGTACACAGCCGCGAGAGTGGCGGCGGTGCTGGATCGTCTTACGTTCTCAGCACTTGACTAACCTGCGTAATCACTACCCCTGCGGCTCGAACGAGCCGACGATCTATTGCGTATTGGCCAAAAATGTCATTTTTCAGGCAATACGGTGACATTTAGACTCGTTCAGCACGCCATCAAACGAGACCAACCCTGGAGAAACTTTTTGCAGGCTTCGAGCGGGCGGCCCCCGCCTTCGCCACCGCCGGATGCGACGTCTTAGACCTCTTCGCCGTGATGCCGGCGCGCCTCGTCGGGCGACAGCACCGTGTTCCAGGCGTGCGTCGTGATCTTGTGGTTGGCCGCAGGATCGCGCCAGGTGTTCATCGGATCCTCCCCATCCTGCACCCGCCGCACCTGGTCGCGCAGCATCTCGCGCAGCCAGACGACGCCGATATCCGACGGCGCGAGGTTTTCGAGCGCGTGGATGGCAATCGGCCGTTGGCCCTCCTGGGCTTCGAGGTCGTCCGGGTTGCGTTGCCGCGCTTCGTAGGAGCGGTTGGCGTTGGACCCGACGCGCTCGGGGATCTCGGCCGCGGTGCGCGGCGTCCAGCCTTCTTGCGGTTTGCCGTCGGCGTCGAGCGGCCAGCAGACGATGCTCAAGCCGCGCATGCTTTCATTGTCGATCGGCACCACCCAGGAGAGTTCGGTGGCGCGGGTCTGGCGCCGCGGCTCGTCGGGCGGCACATGAATGTCGGGGATGAGAAAGAGATTGGGCACGACGCATTCGGCGAAGCGCACCAGCCGGTTGCCGTTGGGCAGGTCGTTGATGAACTTGTAGCGCACGCCGAGCGAGGTCTTTTCGAGGCTGATCTGCGGCGAACCCTGCATCATCGCGCCGACGAACTGCTCGCCGCTGATCATCTTGTGCAGCATCAAAAGGTGGAACGGGTCGACGATGTTCTCGTAATGCTGCAGCCAATTGCAGTCCTTGACATAGCCGGCCGAGTAGTCGCCCCACACCCGCATGCCGCGCAGTTCGATATCATTGCGATAGCGGGTGTCGACGATGTCGAACATCGGGAAGAGCGGCTCGTTGCCCGGCGGGCCCATATAGGCAAAGACCAGCCCGCCATATTCGAGCGTCGGGTAGGCCTCCTGCCAGATGTCCATCTTGCGGCGGAACTCTTCGGTCTCGCACGGCATGTCGATGCACTGGCCCACAGCGTTATAAAGCCAGCCGTGATAGCAGCAGCGGATGCCCTCGTCCTCGATCCGGCCCCACTCCAGGGACGCACCGCGATGCGCGCAATGCGGCTCCAAGGCGCCGACCCGCCCCTTCTTGTCGCGAAAGACGACAATCTCCTCGCCGAGCAGCTTCACCTTTTTCGGCAGGTCCGTAAGCTCGTCTGACGGACAGACCGGCTGCCAATAGCGGCGCAACAATTCGCCCATCGGACTGCCGGGTTCGACGCAGGTGAGCTCGTAATCGGGCGGCGGCGTCTGTCTTCCGTAGGCTGATTTCATCGCTGTGCTCTCCGCTGCTCGGCCGAGCATAGCGAAAACCGCGCCGGCGATGAATGCGGGGCGTGCCCCGAGTTTGATTTAACCGGCGCCGGCACCTGGGAAACCGCGAAGCGGGTCGCTACGTAGAGTAGCGGAGCACGATTACATCGCTCCCGCTTATCGCGTCGGAAGGATCGCTCAATGAACCATGTACTGAAGGCGGCCGCGTTCGTCGCCACTGTCGCGCTGGCGGCTCCCGCATGGGCGCAATCGGCCGAGCAGCTGAATGCCCAGCAGTTGCAACAGATACAGGGCGCGCCCGCCGCGCCGATGAGCTACGCGCAACCCGCCGCACCGGCGGCGGCCGCCTATCCGGCCCCGGCTTACGCCTATCCCTACAACCCCTACGCCTACGCGTATCCCTATCCGTATTACGGCTACGGTTATGGCTACCCCTATTATGGCTACGGCTACCCGTATTACTGGCCGGCCGACGTCGCATTCGGCTGGGGCTGGGGTTGGGGCGGCGGCTGGCACGGCGGCTGGGGCGGCGGCTGGCACGGCGGCGGTTTCCATGGTGGCGGATTTCACGGCGGCGGCCACCACCGCTAGCCGCCGCCCGCCCACGCCGGCGCGGCTCAGTAATAGGCCGCGCCGCCGTTGACGTGAATGGTCTGCCCAGTGATGAACCCGCCATCCTCGGTGACGAGGAAGAGGCAGGTCGCGGCGATCTCGTCGATCTTGCCCTGACGGCCGAGCGGGATGCCGGCGGCGTCGGGCGGCCGGTTGCCGTACCATTCGGGATTGTCGCGCCGGGTGTCGATGCTGCCGGGCGAGACCACGTTGACCCGGATGTTATGCTGGGCGAATTCCGAGGCGAGCCCGCGCGCCAAGCCGACCAGCGCCATCTTCACCGCCGACAAATGCGCCCGACCGTGGCCGCGGCCGGAATAGGCGCCGTCGCCGACAAAAAACAGGATCTGGCCGAATTTGTTGTCGACCATCGGGCCGATGAGGGCCCGCGTCAAATAGAACGCGCCATCGAGCACCACGCCGCGCACCAGCTCCCAGTCGCCGTCGGTCAGTTCGCGGAATGGCTTGTGCGGGCGGATCGCGGCGTTGTTGATGAGGATGTCGACGCGGCCGAATTCGGCGAGCGCCTTTGCCGCCATCGCCTCGACCTGCGCCTTGTCGCCGATGTCGGCGATGATCGCCGTCGCCTTGACGCCGACCGAGCGCGCCTCGGCGACGACCGCGTCGGCCTCCGCCTGGTTCGAGCGAGCGTTGACGATGACGTTGCAGCCCTCGGCCGCCAGCTTCAGCGCGGTGGCGCGGCCGATATTGCGTCCCGACCCGGTGACCAAGGCCGTCTTTCCCTGGAGCCTGCCCATTGTGTCGCCTCCCCTTTTGTCCGACCCGATCTGTCCGAATTGAGCTTTGACTCAAAGCCGGAAGCGGTACAAGGGACGATCAAGAGCACGCGCGTGACCACCATAGGCGCAGAGACCCGAATGGCGCATTTGTTTGACCCCATTTCGCTCGGCGGCATCGAGCTGGCGAACCGCATCGCGGTATCGCCGATGTGCCAGTACAGCGCCGAGGACGGCTCGGTGAACGATTGGCACCTCCAGCACCTGGGCTCGCTGGCGATGTCGGGCGCGGGACTGTTGATCGTCGAGATGACCGGCGTCGAGCCGGAAGGGCGCATCACCCCGCACTGCCTGGGGCTCTATTCCGACGCCAACGAGTCGGCGCTCGCCAAGATCGTCGCGCTGTGCCGGCGCTGGGGCGTGGCGAAGCTCGGCATCCAACTCGCGCATGCCGGCCGCAAGGCCTCCGTGCGGGTGCCCTGGCGAGGCGGCTCGCCGCTGACGCCGGAAGAGGGCGCGTGGCAGACCTACGCTGCCTCGGCCATCCCGTTCGACGAGGGCTGGCACGTACCGCGGGCGCTCGATGACGCCGGGCTCAAGCGCATCCGCGACGGCTTTGCCGCCGCGGCGCGGCGCGTCGACCGGCTCGGTTTTGACCTCTTGGAGCTGCACGGCGCGCACGGCTACCTGCTGCACAATTTTGTGTCGCCGGTATCGAACCGTCGCAACGATGCCTATGGCGGCCGCCTTGCCAACCGCATGCGCTTTCCGCTCGAAGTCGCCGCGGCGGTGCGCGCGGTCTGGCCACGCGGCAAGGCGCTCGGCATGCGCATCACCGGCTCCGATTGGATCGACGGCGGGCTGACGCCCGACGACGCCGGTGTGCTCGCCAACGAGCTCCACAGCATCGGCTTCGACTACGTCTGCGTGTCGTCGGGCGGTGTCAGTCCGCAGGCGCGGGTCGTGCTCGGGCCGGGCTACCAGGTGCCGTTTGCCGCTGCCGTGAAAAAGGCGAGCAAGATCGCAGTGCAGAGCGTCGGGCTGATCGTCGACCCGCACCAGGCCGAGGCGATCGTCGCCGAGGGAAGCGCCGATTGCGTCGCGCTGGCCCGTGGCTTTCTCGACGATCCGCGCTGGGGCTGGCACGCGGCGGAAGCGCTCGGCGCCGAGGCGCTCCACCCGCCGCAATACCATCGCGCACAGCCCAAGCTGTGGCCCGGCGCGGCCATGCGCCGCGCTTAGCGCTGGACTATTCGCTTTTCCGCCCCGCCCGTTTTCGCATCGTGAGCCCCATGAAACCCTCAAATGTCCTTTTCATCCTGTCCGACGAGCACAGCCGGCGGGTCCTCGGCTGTTACGGCCACGAGATGATCCAGACGCCGAACCTGGATGCCCTGGCGGCGCGCGGCGTGCGGTTCTCCGACGCCTATACCAATTCGCCCATCTGTGTCCCGGCGCGCGCCAGCCTCGCGACCGGGCGCTACGTCCATCAGATCCGCTTTTGGGACAACGGCATTCCCTATGACGGCAGCGTGCCATCATGGCATCACCGGCTGAAAGAAGCCGGGCACGAGGCCGTCTCGATCGGGAAATTGCATTTCCGCAGCATCGACGACGACAACGGGTTCACCGAAGAGGTGATGCCGCTGCATGTCGTCGAAGGGATCGGCGACCCGGCCGGCTGGCTGCGCGAACCGCTCGTCGAGCGCCGCGCGGCGCTGCGCCTGGCGAAGGACGCCGGGCCGGGCGACAGCGACTACCAGGGTTATGACGGCCGCATCACCGACGCGGCGGTCGATTGGATCAAGGCGCGGGCGAAGGCGCGCGGCGACAAACCGTGGGCGCTGTTCGTCTCGCTGGTCTGCCCGCATTTCCCGCTGATCGCGCGGCCGGAATGGTACGGGCTCTACCCCGAAGACAAGGTGCCGATCCCGGCACTCTACGATCCCAAGGATTGGCCCGACCATCCCTATGTGCGGGCGATCCGCGAGTGCCAGGTCTACCAGAAGGGGTTCGCCGAACACCCAGGCAGCCTGCAGCGCGCGCTCGCGGCCTATTTCGGGCTGGTCTCGTTTGTCGACCACAATGTCGGCCGGCTGATGCGAGCGCTGGAAGAAAGCGGCCTCACGGACACGACGCGCGTGATCTATTCGAGCGATCACGGCGACAATCTCGGCACGCGCGGCCTCTGGGGCAAATCGACGATGTACGAGGAATCGGCCGGCATCCCGATGATCATGGCCGGCCCCGGTCTGCCGCAGGGGCAGGTGTGCCGCGAGCCCGCTACCCTGGTCGACATCTTCCCGACGATCGTCAAATGGACCGGGGTCGCGCCGAACCCGCAGGATCGCGACCTGCCCGGCCTGCCGCTCGACGAGATCGCGCAACAGGCGCCGCAGCGCACGATCCTTTGCGAATACCACGCCGCGGGCGCGGCGACTGGTGCGTTCCTCGTCCGCAAAGGGCCGTTCAAATACGTCTATTACACCGGGATGCCAGCGCAGCTTTTCGACCTCGCTGCCGACCCGCAAGAGACCCGCGATCTCGCGAAGGAGCCGGGTTACGCCGGGCTCGTGGTTGATTGCCACAAGGAGCTGTGCGCGGTTGTCGACCCCGACAGGGCCGACGCGCTCGCCAAAGCCGACCAGCGCGCCCGCATCGCCGCCTATGGCGGGCGCGAGGCGATCCTCAACCTCGGCAGCTTCGGCCATTCGCCGGTGCCGGGGGTAAAGGCCGTCTACAACTAAGAGGGTCGGCAAGCATGCGCGTCAGCACGATGATCCGGATCAACTCGCAGCCCGGGTTGATGGATCGCATCACCGACTTTACCCGCGAGGTCGAGGCGCGCGGTTTTCCCGGTCTGTGGATCGGCGATTCCCTGGGTCGCGGCCGGCCGACGCTCGACTCGTTGCAGGTGCTGACCGCCGTCGCGGCGGTGACCTCGAAGATCGAGATCGGCATCAGCGTGCTGCAGCTGCCGCTGCGCAACCCGATCGAGCTGGCGCACCGGGCGCAATCGCTGATGGCGATGTCGGGGGGCCGGCTGATCCTCGGCGTCGGCAGCGGCTCGACGCGCGACGATTTCGAGCTGCTCGGCTACGATTACGACCACCGTTTCCGCACCTTCCGGCAAGACCTCGAGATCATGGCCAAGGTGTGGAACGGCGAGGCGGTCAATGGCGGCACGCTGTCGACCTGGCCGGGCTGCAAGGGCGGGCCGCCGATCCTCATCGGCGCCTGGCGCAGCCCGCGCTGGATCACCTACGCCGCCAAGGAGGCGCAGGGCTGGACCCCGTCGGGCCGCTACAGCAGCCTTGAAGACCTCGAATTCGGCATGACGACCTATCGCGAGCAGGGCGGTACCAACGCCGTGCTCGCCAATTGCTCGATCGATCTCAAGGAGCGCCCGGAATCGGTGGAACTGGCAAAGCTCGCCTCGGTCAATTTCATCTGTCCGCCCGAGGAGGCGCGCCGCCGCATCAAGCAAGTCGAGGCGCGGGGCTTTGACGAAATCCTGATCGGTTCGGCGTTCGATGCGCTCGACGAGATCGAGCGCATCAGGGATTTTCTGAAGGGGTAGCAAGAAACCATCCACCTCATCTTTCCCGCGAAAGCGGGAACCCAGGGCACGCGACGGAATGGCTGCCCCTGGGCCCCCACGTTCGCGGGGCGACGAAAC
This sequence comes from Allostellaceae bacterium, assembly GCA_035504235.1. Taxonomy (GTDB): domain Bacteria; phylum Pseudomonadota; class Alphaproteobacteria; order ATCC43930; family CGMCC-115725; genus DATARH01. Next base: position 26,490 of record DATJSH010000094.1, read on the forward strand.
TGGGCAAGGGAGGAAGCCTATGGCGATCGCCGGAGACGCCGCCATCGGCGGCCGCGGCATTCTGCAAAACCGCTGGCTGCGCATCCTGGGCGTGGCCTTCATCATGTACGTGCTGTCGTATATCGACCGCGTCAACATCGCGATGGCGACGCCGGCGATCCGCGCCGAGCTGGGTCTGTCGCCGGCGGCTATGGGGCTCGCCTTCGGCTTCTTTCCGTGGGGCTACATCATCCTGCAGATCCCGGCGGGGCGGCTCGCCGGGGTGTGGAGCGCCAAGCGGGTCATCGTCATCCAGTTGATGCTGTGGAGCGCGGTCGCGCTGTCGACGGCGTTCGTCAACAACGACGTCGAGCTCATCCTCAACCGGTTCGGCCTGGGCCTCGCCGAGGGCGGCGTCTTGACCTGCACGATCGTCTTGATCCGCGCCTGGTTCACCAAGCCGGAGCGGGCGCGCGCCAACACGCTGTTTCTGATGAGCCTGGCGATCGGGCCGGTGATCGCCAACCCGGTCTCGGGGCTGGTGCTGCATTTTGTCGACTGGCGCGCGATGTTCGTGATCGAGGCGCTGCCGGCGCTGTTGTGGGGCGTGGTGTGGTGGTGGGCGGTGGAGGACGACCCGCGTGACGCGCGCTGGCTCGATCCGGCGGAGCGCGACCGCGTCGTCGCCGCGCTCGATGCCGAGAAAGGCGAGGCCGCGCCGCCGCGCGGCCATTGGCTCGGGACCTTGTGGCACCCGGCGGTGCTGCTGCTGGCGCTCTATAATTTCGCCGCGCTCTCGGCGGAATACGGGGTCAATTTCTGGCTCCCGACGGTGCTCAAGGACACCGGCCTGTCGATCGTCGCGGTAGGGTTTCTGTCGGCGATCCCTTATGCGGTGGGCGCGGCGGCAATGATGCTCGTGGCGTGGAGCTCGGACCGCAGCGGCGAGCGCAAATGGCACATGATCGTCGCGACCGCGGGCTCCGGCGTGTTCCTCATCATCGCCAGCCTCGCGCCGCAGCAGAGCACGCTGGCGATCCTCTGCTGTCTGACGCTGTCGGTCGGCGCGTTCCTCGGCCGGTTCGGGCCGTTCTGGACGCTGCCGAGCGAAATTCTGCCAGTCACTGTCGCTGGGGTGGGAATCGGGCTCATCAACGGCGCCGGCAATCTCGGCGGCACGGTCGGCCCCTATTTCTTCGGCGTGCTGAAGAGCGCGACCGGCAGCTTCTCGCTGGCGCTGATGCTGGGCGGCGTGTCGCTGATCGTCGGCGCGCTGATCGCCGCGCCCATTCGGCGACGAGGATAGCTATGCCGCCTTTGCCGGCTGGGCGCGGGCGTCTTCCTTGATCATCGCCGCGCCCTTCTCGCCGATCATGATCGTCGGCGCGTTGGTGTTGCCGGTGGTGACGCATGGCATCACCGACGCGTCGATGACGCGCAGTCCGGTGATCCCGATCACCCGAAGCCGCGGGTCGACCACCGCCGTCGGGTCTGTGCCCATCTTGCAGGTGCCGACCGGGTGGAACACGTTGGTGCCGGCCTTTTTGGCGTAATCCTCGATTTGCCGGTCGCTCGCGATGGCCGGCCCCGGCACCGTCTCCTCGACGCTGTAGGGCGCCATAGCCGGCTGCGCAAAGATGCGGCGGGTGTGGTTCACCCCGGCGATCAGCACGCGGACGTCCGACGGCGCCGACAGATAGTTCGGGCGGATCGCCGGGTATTGGAACGGGTCGGGCGACTGCGCCATGATCGTGCCGCGGCTGTCCGGCCGCACCGGGCAGACCGCGACGGTCATCCCCGGCTCGCGCTCCAATTGGCGGAACACGCCCTGGGCGTAGCTGCCAGGGGTAAAAAGCAGCTGCAGATCGGGCGCGGCGAGCCCCTCGCGACTGCGGCAGAACACCATCGCCGAGGTCACGCCAAAGGTCAGCGCGCCATTGCCGACCGTGGCGAATTTGATCGCCTCGCGGACGGCCCGCGCGCCGCGTGCGAGCTGGTTGATCGAGACCGCATTCTTTACCCGGTGCGACAGACGGATCACGTAATGGTCGTTGAGGTTGGCGCCGACGCCCGGCAAATCGTGCACCACCGGGACGCCGATCGCGTGCAGGTGCGCCGCCGGGCCGACGCCGGAAATCTGCAGCACATGCGGCGAGTTGACCGCGCCGCCGCAGAGGATGACCTCGCGCCCGGCGGCGAGCTGGCGGTCGGCGCCGCCCTGGCGAAAGGCGACGCCGGTGCAATGCTTGCCGTCAAAGGTGAGCCCGGTGACCGTGGCGTCGGTCTCGACGCGCAAATTGCCGCGCCCGCGCGCCTCGCGCAGAAAGGTCTGCGCGGTCGAGCCGCGCCATTTGCCGCGCCGCGTCATCTGCGAGTACGCCACGCCCTCCTGCTGCCTGCCGTTGTAGTCCGGCGTAAACGGGAAGCCGGCCTGCTGCGCCGCCTCGACATAGGCATGCGTCAACGGCAGGATCGTGCGGTAATCCTCGACGATCAGCGGCCCGCCCTTGTTGCGGAATTCCGGATCGCCGCCGCCGCGATAGGTCTCCGACTTCTTGAAGAAGGGCAGCACCTCCTCGTAGCTCCAGCCGCGGCAGCCCATCTGCGCCCAGTTGTCGTAATCCATCGGATTGCCGCGGACATAAAGCATGCCGTTGATCGAGCTCGTCCCGCCCAGCACCTTGCCGCGCGGCCATTGCAGCTGGCGGCCGTCGGTGCCGGGTTCGCTCTCGGACAGGAAATTCCAGTTGATCCCCGGCACGTTGAGGACCTTCAGCACACCCGCCGGAATATGGATCCACATATTGGTGTCGCGCGGGCCCGCTTCGAGCAGCACCACCTTCGACCCGTCCTCCGACAGCCGGCTGGCGACGACGCACCCAGCCGACCCGGCGCCGATCACGATGTAGTCCGCATCCGCCATCGTTTTCCTCCCGTTCCGGCGATTTGAGCACGGCGCCGCGGGGGACGTGGAAGAAAATTTCACATGTCGTCCCGGCGCAGGCTGGGACCCACTTATCCGTTGACAGGGGGCTCCCGGCCTTCGCCGGGACGACACCTTATTTCATGGCTTTTATGAGCGCGCGCACTGTCGCTTCCGGATCAGCGGCGCGCATGACTTCGCCCATCACCGCGATCCCGGCGGCGCCGGCCTCGAGGCAGACACGGGCATTGCCCGGATTGATCCCGGCGAGCGCGACGACCGGGCCGTTGGCGATGGCGGCGGCCTGCGCCAGCCCGGCCAAGCCCAGCGCCGGGCCGTAGCCCGGCTTGCTGTCGGTCAGGAAGGTGGGGCTGATCGTCACGTAATCCACACCCGCTGCTATCAGCGTAACGGCCTCGGCCGGGCTATGCGCCGAAACGCCAATCAGCCCATGCGGCAGCCGGGTGCGCGCCGCCTTGGGGTCGCTGCCGCCGGGCAGATGCACCCCGCCGGCACCGGTCGCGACCACCGCGTCGAGATCGTCATGCGCCATCACCATCGCCGCATAAGGCCGGCCGAGCGCCACCAGCTCGGCGAGCAGCGCACGCCGTTCCCCTGCCGGCAAATCCTTCTCGCGCAGGCTGAACCAGCGGCAGCCGCCGGCAAACGCCGCCTTGGCGATCTCAATCAACGACGCCTGCGCCTGGCCGCGGTCGGAAATGACGAGGAGCGGCGGTGAGGGAAGCGCGACGCAACTCACGGCTGCTTCTGGCCGAGCAGGATGTCGGCGTTGACCGTGACGCTGACCGTCGCCTCGCCCGGCGCGGCGACCGGCGGCGGAATCCCCGCCACTGCGCCCGCCGCCATCGCCGCGAAGCGCGGCATCGGCGCGCCCTGGGTCTGCGCGTTGCCGACATCGAGGTTGCGATAGCCCACCACGGAGAGGCGCATCTGCCGCGCGATCGCGGCGGCTCGTTTGTCGAGGTCCGCCAGCGCCTCGCTTGTCAGCTCATCCTGCGCCCCGTTCAACACCTTGTGCGAGGCCTCATACCCCATGGTCGACATCACCAGCCCCTGGCCCTGCAACGCACCGGCCAGCTTCAGCACCGCCGCCGCATCGCCACCGCTGAGATAGAGCGACTGAAAACCGGACCACTCGGATTGGGTTTCGATGTGATTGACCGAGTAGGAGCCGGTTTCGACCTCGATGCCCTGCGCCCGGTGCGCCTGCTCCAGCGCCTTCGCCATCTGTTGGTTGATCGCCGATTGCACCGTCTGCGCGTCGGACCCGGTCTTCTCCGCCCGCAGCTCGACATGCAGCACGTCGCGGGTCAGCTTCTTCTCGGCAGTTTGCGTCAAGTGTAGCACGGTTGGTGCCGGCGGGTCGGCCAGCGCCGGACCGGCGGCGGCAAGAACCAGAACCGGGACGAGCAACCAGTGCCGCATGTCTAGCCGATCGCGGTCAGCTCGCGCGCCGACAGGCGTTCGAGGTTTTTCAGCCGGCCGAACAGCACCTCCGGCGCGATACCGGCGTGGCCGGCTTCGAGGCAGGTGCCGAACTTCACGAACAGCTCATGATCGGATAGCGGCAATTCCGCGGCGCCGCGTGCGCGTGTCACTTGGGCGCTTTCGAGCATCTCGCCGCTCGTGAGCTCGATGCGCACCTGGTCGTAGACCGCGGCGCCCGAAATCTCCGGATCGTAATTCTGGTTGGTCGCGACCGTGACCTTCCGCATCAGCGCCTGCACATCGGGCCGGCGGACAAACCCGTCGGTGAACTCGAC
>DATJSH010000095.1:0-3411 GCA_035504235.1 Allostellaceae bacterium
CGTCGAGAGCGACGACGCGCTCGACGCCTATATCCGCGCCACCGCCGCGACCGCGCACCACCCGCTCGGCACCTGCAAGATGGGGCCGGACGGCGACGGACAAGCGGTGGTCGACCCGCAGCTTCGGGTGCGCGGGGTCGAAGGGCTGCGGGTGGTCGACGCCTCGGTGATGCCCGACCTCGTCGGCGGCAACATTAACGCGCCGACCATCATGATCGCCGAAAAGGCGGCGGATATGATCCGGGGAAGGGCGCAACTCGCCTAGCTGTCACTGCGAGCGTAGCGAAGCCATCTCCGGCCGCCTTTCCATCTACCGAGAGAGATTGCCGCGTCGCCCTGCGGGCTCCTCGCAATGACGCTCTAAATAAGCCGCGGCTTATCGCCCTCGACGAGGATGCGCCACAGCACCCGGCTTTCGCTGCGGTCGTAGTCACCGTGGGCGCGGTGGAGCGTCGCGCGGTCGTCGAAGATCAGCACATCGCCCTTTCGCCATGTGTGGTGATAGGTGATCTCCGGCGTGATCATCCGCCGCAGCAGGTCTTCCATATAGGCACGGCTGAGGTCGGGGCTCATGCCCTCGATGTGCTGCACCTTGGTCGGGTGAAACCACACCGCGCGGGTGCCATGCACCGGGTGGGTGCGCACCATCGGGTGGACCACCGGCTTGGCGTAGCGCTCCTCGTCTTCCCGGCGGGTGCCGATGCGGTCGATATCGAGCATGTTGACCGAACGCATGCGGCATAGCCGCTCCCGCTCCGCTTCGTCGAGCGCGTCATAGGCGGCGCGCATCGAACAAATGCTGGTTCCGCCGCCCGAGGAGGGCACCGAGACGCCGTAGAGCATCGTCGCCAGCGGGGGCTTTTCGTGGTTGGTGTGGTCGGTGTGCCAGTCCTCGGCGACCTTGCGGCCCTCGGTGTGCAGCACGAGGCCGATCAGCTCATGGCCGGGCATGTGGTTCTGCGAATAATGCTGGCGCATCACCGGGCCAAAGGCGTTGCCGGCGTTGAGGTAGCCCTCGGGTGTCAGCTGCTGGCCGGGGAAGACCAGCGCCAGATGCTCGCTCAAGGCCTGCGACAGCTTCTCGTGCGTCTCGGCGTCGACCGGCTCGGCGAGGTCGATGCCGGTCACCTCGGCGCCGATCACCGGGTGCAGCTTGCGGATGTTGAGCTCGGGCATCGCGTCCTCCCGCTTAAGGCTTTCGGCGATGGTAGCCCTGCACCGCCGCGATCAGTAGATGCTTGCGCGCAGGGCTGCCCTCAGTCGAGCAGGCGCAACCGGTAGCCGACGCCGGTCTCGGTGAGGATATGAGTGGGGCGCTCGGGGTCAGGCTCGATTTTTTGGCGCAGCTGACGGATGTAGATGCGCAGGTACTGCACATCGGCGTCGCCGCCCCACACCTCGCGCAAGATCATGCGGTGAGTCAGCACCTTGCCGGCGTGCTGCACGAGCAGGCGCAGGATGTCGTATTCGCGCGGCGACAGCTTCACCTCGCCGCCGCGTACCGTGACGATGCGGCGCACCAGATCAACGGTCAGGTCGCCGCTGTGGAACAGCGGCTTCTCGCCTTCCTGCTGCAACCGGTGGCGCAGAGCGGCGCGGATGCGCGCCAGGAGCTCGTCGACGCCAAACGGCTTGGTCACGTAGTCGTCGGCGCCGAGATCGAGCGCTTCGACCTTGCCGGCTTCGTCGGCGCGGCTGGTCAGCACGATGATCGGCACAGAGGAGCCGTTGTCGCGCACGCGGCGAATCACCTGGAGCCCGTCAATACCAGGGAGGCCGAGGTCGAGCATCACCAGATCGGGGGCGCGGCGGCGGATTTCGGCGAGCGCCGCTTCGCCGGTCTCCTCCTCGACGATGTCGTAGCCCTCGGCGCGTAGACTGGTGCGCAGAAAGCGGCGGATCGCCGGCTCGTCGTCGACCACAAGGACGCGCAGCGGCCCGGACGCGGTCATGATGAGGCGCTCATTTCGCGGCCTCGACCTTGGGCTGGCGCGCCTCGACCGACACCGGCAGCGACAAGGTGAAGATCGCGCCAGAACGGTCGGGCCGATTGTGCGCCGCGATCGCGCCGCCCATCGCCTCGACAAAACCGCGGCAGATCGCCAGACCCAGCCCGGTGCCGGCGCGCTGCCGGTCCCCGGCGTGGACGCGATAGAATTTGTCGAAGATGCGCTCTAGATCGCCGGCGGCGATGCCCGGGCCTTCATCGCTGATCGAAAGCCGCACGGGGCCGGAATCTTCCTCGGCGGCGATGCGGATCAGCGAGCCGGCCGGCGCGTATTTGGCCGCGTTGTCGAGGATGTTGAACAGCACCTGCTCGAACAGCACGGGATCGAGATCGAGCATTGGCAGGTTGGCCGGAATGTCGAGCGTGACGTGGTGGAGGCTGAGGATTTTGGCGGTGCGTTCGAGCGCGCTGCCGATGAGGTCGGCGAGGTCGACGGGAGCGATGAGGGGCGTGACCGCGCCCGACTCGAGCCGGGTCATGTCGAGCAGGTTGGCGATGAACCGGTTGAGCCGCTCGGCCTCCTCGCGGATCGTACCGGTCATCTCCTTCATGGCCTTTTCGTCGAGCCGCTTGCCGTAATTGTCGAGGCTCGTCGCGGCGCCGAGGATCGAGGCGAGCGGCGTGCGCAGATCGTGCGACAGCGAAGTCAGGAGCGCCGATTGCAGGCGGTCGGTCTCGGCGGCGATCTTGGCGCGGTCCAGGTCCTCGGCGAGGTTGACGCGCTCGATAGCGAGCGCGGTCTGGTCGCTCAGCGCGTCGAGCAGGCGGCGCTGGTCGGGGGTGAGGAGCGGGCCAGGGTCGTCATTGTCGATGCCCACCACCCCGACCGCGCCCCGCCCGGTGCGGATGGGCAGGAACAGCCGCCTTGTGCCGGGCAGCGTGTCGGCATCACGGCCGGCCGGGCGATTGTTCTGCCAGCACCATTTCGCCGCGGCGAGATCGGCCTCGTCGAGCAGGTCCTCGGGCGGATAGCCGGCGCGCACCGCGATGCTCTCGCCCTCGGGCAGCAGCAGCACCACGCGCACCTTGAGCATCAGCGCGATTTGATACGCGGTCGCCCAGAGAAGCTCGTCGAGGGTTACCACCGCCGCCAGCTTGCGGCTGAACTGGTAGAGATCTTCCGTCGTCTTGGCGCGCTGCCGGGCGGAAACCGCCTGGGCCCGCACGCGCGCGGCGAGATTGCTGGCGATGACCGCGACCACCGCAAAGAAGAACAGCGCGACGACGTTTTCCGGGTCGGCGATGGTGAAGGTGTAGATCGGCGGCAGGAAAAAGAAATTGTAGGCCAGCACGCTCGCCAGGCAGGCGAAGAGCGACGGCAACAGGCCATAGGCGATGGCGCTGCCGAGCACTGCGGTCAGGAACACCAGCGCGACATTCTGCACCGCGAGCCATTGCTGCAT
>DATJSH010000096.1:0-34602 GCA_035504235.1 Allostellaceae bacterium
CGTTGAAGATTCTCGATAAGCGCGATTTCCAGCGCCTCGGCGTCGCCGAGCGCCCGTACCAGAACGGGTACCCGGTGCAGTCCGGCCCGCTGGGCGGCGCGCCAGCGCCGTTCACCGGCAATCAGCTCGAATGCCGCCTCGCCCACAGGGCGCACCAGAAGCGGCTGCAATACCCCCTTCTCGCGCACCGATTGGGCTAGCGCCTCCAGTTCGTCCTCGGCAAAATGGCGGCGCGGCTGAAAGGCGCCCGGGCGGATCAACTCGATCGCGACCTCGCGTACTGCGCCACTGGCATCGGTGGCGACGCCACCGGCTTCGCCGAACAGTGCCGCCAAGCCGCGGCCGAGCGGTTGCCGCCGCACGCTATTCATGAGCGCGGATTTCCGCGGCAAGCTGGATGTAGGCCTGCGCACCCATACAGCGCTGATCGTAAACCAGCACCGGTACGCCGTGCGACGGCGCCTCCGACACGCGAATATTGCGAGGAATCACCGTCTTGTAGACCTTGTCGCCAAAATGGCCGCGGACATCCGCGGCGACCTGTTCGCAAAGATTGTTGCGGCGGTCGTACATCGTCAGCACCACGCCCTGCAGCACCAGACGCGGGTTCAGCGAGCGTTGCACGCGGTTGATCGTGCCCATCAGTTGGGCGAGCCCTGCCAGCGCATAAAATTCGCACTGTAGTGGCACAAGGATGCTATCGGCCGCCACTAATGCATTAATTGTCAATAGGTTCAGAGACGGTGGGCAATCGATCAACACGTCATCGTAGTCGGCGACGCCGCTCCGCAGCGCCTGCGCCAACAGGAATTCCCGGCGCGGACGCGCACCGAGCTCGATCTCCGCCGCGGCCAGGTCGGGCGATGCCGGCACCACCGCCAGTTCTGGAACCGCGCTCGGGACAACCGCGTCGCCGAGACCGATTTCGCCGAGCAGCAGCTCGTAGCTCGTCGCGGATAACCCCTCCTCGACACCCAGACCCGTGGTCGCATTCGCCTGCGGATCGAGGTCGACGACCAGCACCCGTCGCCCCTGCCCCGTGTAGGCTGTCGCCAGATTGACCGCCGTCGTGGTCTTGCCGACGCCACCCTTCTGGTTGGCGACGGCGACAATGCGGGCCGGCGCGCGCGGCACAGCGCGGGCTGCCGGCTCAGTTTCGGCGTAGCTCACGGGAGGCCACCTCTTGCAACAGAAGGATGCTTCCGCCTAGGTCGGCGCGGCTCGGATGACGCGCCGCGGTCATTGTCCAGGCGTTGCCGGCTTCGGTCAATTCCTCCTCGGCGCGCGTGCCCTTCGGGAAAAGGCAGATCGTCCGTGGCCCGATAAACCGCTCGCCAAGTTTCAAAAGCCGGGAGAGGGGCGCGCAACCTCGCGCCGTCAAGACATCGGCCGCATGCGGCGCCACAGCCTCGATTCGGCATCCCCGAATGCTGACCGATGCGCCGGTCACTCGCGCAGCCTCGCGAAGGAACGCCGCTTTGCGACTGTCGGCTTCGACAAGCTCCACTCCTCGCATCCCGAGGATCGCCAGCACCAAGCCAGGAAACCCAGCGCCGCTACCAAGATCGATCAGGCTTTTGGAGCCCGCGGGAATCAGCGGCAGAAGCTGCGCCGAATCAAGAAAATGGCGGCGCCACAAATCGTCGAGCGTTGCGCGGCCGACGAGATTGATGCGCGCGGACCAAGTCAGAAGCAGGGCGGCATACGCTTCGAGCCGCTCCATTGTTTCACGTGAAACACCGGCCGCCGCGGCAAATCCATCGGCACCGAGCGGCTCGGTTCCGCTCATGCCGCTTCCGGGCGCCGCTTCACATATTGCAGCAGCGCCGCCAGCGCCGCCGGGGTTACGCCCGAAATGCGCACCGCAGCGCCGAGCGTCGCTGGCCGCGCCGCTGACAACTTTCCGCGCACCTCTGCCGACAATCCACCAATCTGGGCATAATCGAGCGTATCGGGCAGCGCCAGCGCCTCGTCTCGGCGGAAAGCCGCGATGTCTCGCTCCTGCCGTTCGAGATAGCCGGCGTAACGGGCGTCAATCTCCAACTGTTCGGCTATATCCGTAGAAATAGTCGCGAGCTGCGGCCAGATCGCGGCAAGTCGCGAGACATCGATGTCAGGGTGCGCCAATAGCTCTGCGGCCGAACGAGACACCCCATCAGCATTGACCGTCAGCCCTTGCCGCGCCAACGCCGAGGGGCTAGCACGCAAGTCCCGTGCGAGGTCGCGCGCGTCTTGCAATGCCGCACGCTTTCGCCCGAACGATGCCGCCCGCGCCACGCTGACGGCACCGACCCGCTCGCCGATCGGCGTCAGCCGCTGATCGGCGTTGTCGGCCCGCAAAATCAGGCGGTATTCGGCGCGCGAGGTGAACATGCGATAAGGCTCGCTGGTGCCGCGCGTCACCAGATCGTCGATCAGCACGCCGATATAAGCGTCCGCGCGGTCGAGAATGAGCGGCGGCGAGCCCCCAGGGGCCAGCGCTGCATTGATCCCGGCGATGAGCCCTTGCGCCGCCGCCTCTTCGTAGCCCGTTGTGCCATTGATTTGACCAGCAAGGTAGAGGCCGGGCAGGCGGTGTGTTTCCAGGCTCGGGTGCAGCTCGCGGGGATCGACGTAATCATACTCGATCGCATAGCCCGGCCGCCGCATCACCGCGCGCTCAAGTCCCGGGATCGTCGCAATGAATGCAGCCTGGACATCACGCGGTAACGATGTCGACACCCCATTGGGGTAGATCGTATCGTCGTCCAGCCCCTCGGGTTCGAGAAAGATCTGATGCCGTTCGCGTGCCGCGAACCGTACCACCTTGTCTTCGATCGAGGGGCAATACCGCGGACCGACGCCGGTAATATCGCCCGCATAAAGTGGAGATCGGCCGAGATTATCGCGAATGACAGCATGCGTCGCCGGAGTGGTTTCGGTGATATGGCAGGCGATTTGCGGTGTGGTAATGCGCTCGGTCATAAACGAAAAGGGCAGCGGCGGGTCGTCGCCATGCTGGATATCGAGCCCGGCCCAATCGATCGTGCTGCCGTCAAGCCGCGGCGGCGTCCCGGTCTTCAACCGGCCGAGAGCGAAGCCGGCACGGCGCAGCGTCAGCGACAGACCGAGCGACGGCGCTTCGCCGACGCGCCCCGCCGGGATTTTCTCCGCGCCGACATGGATAAGCCCACCGAGAAACGTCCCCGTCGTCAGCACAATGCGGCCGGCGCGAATTTTCCGGCCATCGCCGAAAACAAGGCCCGCAACGCGCCCGCTCCGATCGAGCGTCAAATCCTCGACAGCCCCTTCGATAATGTCGAGGCGGGGAGTTTCGGCCAGCAAATCCGCCATTGCACCGCGGTAAAGCTTGCGATCGGCCTGGGCGCGCGGCCCGCGCACCGCCGGACCTTTGCTGCGGTTCAGAAGCCGGAATTGGATCCCGGCCCGATCGATTGCTCGGCCCATAAGCCCGTCGAGCGCGTCGATCTCGCGGACGAGATGCCCCTTGGCGAGGCCGCCGATCGCCGGGTTGCACGACATTTCGCCGATCGTATCGCGGCGGTGTGTGACAAGCGCGGTGCGAGCGCCAACCCGCGCTGCAGCCGCAGCCGCCTCGCAGCCGGCGTGTCCGCCGCCGACCACGACGACGTCATATCTCGTCCGCGTTTCGCTCATGGCGGCGGAATGTAAGAAGCGCGCCCGGCGGTGTCCATGTTTCACGTGAAACATCACTTGCCGATACAGAAATCGGCAAAGATCACATCGAGCAAATCCTCGACATCGACCGAGCCGGTGATTCGGCCGAGGCTGCGCCACGCGATCCGTAGATCCTCGGCGCGCAACTCGGGATCCGATGCCGCAAGAGAACGACCCAGCGCTTCGCGCGTGTCTTCGAGCGATGCGCGATGTCGTGCGCGCGTGAGGAGCGGGGCGGCGGTGTCGTAATCCGCAGCGACCCGTCCGGCGAGAGTTGCGACGAGATCGCCGAGTCCTACACCGGTTAATGCCGATACCGGAAGCGCGCCGTGCGGCAGGGCAGGGTCGTTTGCAAGATCGATCTTGTTGGCGACAAGCAGCGTGTCACGACCAGGCCATGCGCTCGCGCCGACTGCATCCTCAGGCCGGCGGGCGTCAAACACAAAGAGCCGCATCTCCGCGGTCTCGGCGCGAGCGACTGCACGGCGCAACCCCTCCTGCTCGACAATGTCGGCGCTCTCCCGCAGCCCGGCCGTATCGGCGAGCACCACCGGAAACCCGGCGAGATCGATCGCAACTTCGATCACATCGCGCGTCGTACCGGCGATCGGCGAGGTGATTGCCGCTTCTCTCTGAGACAGCGCATTGAGCAAGCTCGATTTTCCTGCATTAGGTGGGCCGACGATAGCGATCGTGATACCTTCGCGCAGCCGCTCGCCGCGGCGGCCATCGACAAGATGCGTATCGATTTCAGCCACGAGCGCGGCGGTCTCCGCTCCTACCTCAGCGTCGATCGCCAGCGGCAGGTCCTCGTCGGGGAAATCGATCGCCGCCTCGAGATGCGCCAGCACATGAAGCAGCCGCGCCGACCAACCATGGTAGATCGTGCCGAGCTCGCCATCGAGCTGGCGCAGCGCCTGGCGACGCTGGACCTCGGTCTCGGCGGCGGTGAGATCGGCGATTGCCTCGGCCTGCACGAGGTCAAGCTTGTGGTTGAAAAACGCGCGGCGGGTGAATTCGCCAGGTTCGGCGAGGCGCAGTCCCAGTCGCCGCAGCACATCGGTCAACGCGGCAATGACCGCGCGGCTGCCGTGGATCTGCAGTTCGGCGATGTCCTCGCCAGTGACACTGTGCGGCGCCGGGAACCACAGGGCGATGCCGTCGTCGATCGGTGCTCCACTGCCGGGATCGCAAAGCCGCGCGTGCCGCGCCCGGCGTGGCTGCGGCAGGGTCCCAATCAGCGCAATCAGCGCTTGCCCAGCTGCGGGCCCGCTGATGCGAACGATCGCGATCGCCGCGCGCCCCGGCGCGGTCGCCGGAGCGAAGATCGTCTCCGCAAAGGCGGGCGGCGTGGGGACGGGCGGCGCGGAACCCTCGCTCAGTGCTTCGGGGGCAGCTGATCGGGCTGCAGCATCAGCCGCTCAACGCGACCGTCGTTCTTGAGGTGCGTCTCAAGAATTTCGTCGATGTCGGCCTGCGACTTGAACGTATACCAGACGCCTTCCGGATAGATCACCATGTTGGGGCCAAACTCACAGCGATCGAGGCAACCAGCAGCGTTGAAGCGCACATTCTGGATGCCCATCTGCCGCGCTTTCTCGCGCGCATAGCCGCGCAGTTTATCAAAGCCGCCGGCGGCTTCCGCGCGCGCCATGCAGCAGCCGCGAGGATGGCCTTCGGGACGCACGTTGTTGCACATGAAAATGTGGCGATCGTAGAAAAGCCGCGGATCGTCTGCCATTCGAATCTCCGGATTGCCCTCGGGCGTGGGTCTCAGCGGTAAATGGCGGAGGCGATCCGCCAAACTGCGTTTAAGATACGAGCGATACCTTACCCCGTGAAGTCACGGCGCGGCAACGCTGCCGCGCGTCGCAAGGCCTCCAGGAGCAGCCCATGGACCGCAACCGCCTCGGCGATGAAACCAGCCCCTATTTGCTGCAGCACAAGGACAATCCCGTCCACTGGCAGGCTTGGGGCAAGGCATCGCTCGCCGCTGCGAAGGCGGAGGACAAGCCGATCCTTTTGTCGATCGGCTATGCCGCCTGCCATTGGTGCCATGTAATGGCGCATGAAAGCTTCGAGAATCCCGCCATTGCCGGGCTGATGAATGATCTCTATATCAATATCAAGGTTGACCGTGAGGAGCGCCCCGACCTCGACGCGATCTATCAGCATGCGCTGGCGCTGCTCGGCGAGCAGGGCGGTTGGCCGCTGACGATGTTTCTTTCTCCCGACGGTGAGCCGTTTTGGGGCGGCACCTATTTCCCGCCCGAGCCGCGCTGGGGCCGGCCCGGCTTTGCCCAGGTGCTTCAGGGCATCGCCGCGACCTACCGCAGCGAGCCCGAGAAGGTGGCAAAGAACGTCACTATCCTGCGCGAGGCGCTGGCGCGACTCGGACAACCCGAAGCAGGCGAGGGATTCGACCCGGCGCTGTTCGACCGTATCGCCGAGCGTCTATTGCGCGAGGTCGATCCACTCAACGGCGGCATCGGCACCGCGCCCAAGTTTCCCCAATGCGGCATCTTCGAGCTCCTGTGGCGCGGCTGGAAGCGCACCCGCCAGGGCCCGTTTCGCGACGCTGCGCTGCGCACGCTGACGACGATCTGCCAGGGCGGCATCTACGACCATCTTGGCGGAGGATTTGCCCGCTATTCGGTCGATGCGCGCTGGCTTGCCCCGCATTTCGAAAAGATGCTCTACGACAATGCCGAACTGGTCGATCTGCTGACGACGGTGTGGCAGGAAGTGCGCGACCCGCTCTACGCCCAGCGGGTCGCCGAGACGATCGGCTGGCTCGAGCGCGAGATGGTGACCGAAGGCGGCGGGTTCGCCTCCAGTCTCGATGCCGACAGTGAGCACGAAGAAGGCAAATTCTATGTCTGGTCGGCCGCCGTGATCGACGCGGCGCTGGGTGATGACGCGGCGGTTTTCAAGGAAACCTACGACGTGACCCCAGGCGGCAATTGGGAAGGCCACACCATCCTCAATCGTCTGCATCACCCGGCGCTGCTTGACGAGGAGACGGAAGCGCTATTGGCGCGGTGCCGCGAGAAGCTCTTCGCGGTGCGCGCGCCGCGCGTACGGCCGGCCCTCGACGACAAGGTGCTCGCCGATTGGAACGGCCTCATGATCGCGGCCCTCGCGCAGGCGGGAACGGTATTCGAGCGGCCGGATTGGCTGGCGCGCGCCGAGCGCGCCTTCGCTTTTGTCGAGCGCGACATGACCGCGCCAGGCGGCCGGCTGTTCCACAGTTGGCGCGGCGGCCAAGCGCGCCATCCGGCGAGCGTCGACGATTACGCCAATCTCTGCCGCGCGGCGCTGGCGCTGTTCGAGGCGACGCAAAGCCAGCGCTATCTCAGCGCCGCTGAAGGCTGGGTCGCGGTGCTCGACCGGCATTACCGGGATGGTGCGGGGGGCGGGTATTTTTTTGCCGCGGACGATACGCCAGGTCTCATCGCTCGCGCCAAAACGGCTGCCGACGCCGCGGTGCCGGCCGGTAACGGCACACTGGTCGGCGTGCTGACTCGTTTGGCGATCCTGACCGGCAACGAGACGTATCGCGAACGCGCCGCGGAGATCATCCGCGCCTTCGCCGGCGAGGTGGGCCGAAACTTTTTCCCCCTCGCCACCTTCATCAACAATGCCGAGCTGGCAGCAAAGCCGGTGCAGATCGTACTGGTCGGCGCGGCGGGCGATCCCGGCTTGGCCGCCTTGCGGCGCGCCGTCTATGCGGCGTCGCTGCCGCGACGTGTCGTCCAGATTCTCGCACCGAACGAGGCGCTGCCACCAGCGCATCCGGCGCGCGGCAAGACGATGGTCGGCGGCAAGGCGACCGCGTATGTCTGCGAAGGCGCGGTCTGTTCGCTGCCGATCGTAGCGTTTCAAGAACTGGTCGACGCGCTCGCCGATTTGCGCTAGCGTTCCGCAAATGTTCGCGCAAGAGGCGCTGCAATGGCGTCGTTATTGATAGCAAGCCCAGTCGGCAATCTGGTGTGCGAGGAAGCCGCAGGGGCTATCGTCTCTATCCGCTGGGGTAACGATCCGGCTGGTAATAGCAGCCCGCTTTTGGCCGAGGCGGCGCAGCAGCTCGACGCGTATTTTGCGGGACGGCTGCGGGATTTTGATTTGCCGCTGCGCCCCGCCGGCTCGGATTTCGAGCAGCGGGTATGGGCGGCGATGCGTGACATCCCCTATGGCGAGACCCGCAACTATGGCGATCTTGCCGCAGCGACCCGCTCGGCGCCGCGCGCGGTCGGCCGCGCTTGTGGGCGAAACCCGATTCCCATCGTGATCCCTTGCCATCGGGTGCTGGGCAAAGGCTGGATGGGCGGGTATAGCGGCGAGGGCGGGCTCAAGACGAAACAGGCTCTGCTCGGAGTCGAAGGAGCGCTAACGGCGCAGCCGTCGCTCGTCTAGCCAAATCAGTGGAAGACGCTTCGCTTTTCCGCTTCTCACCTCTAAAACGCCTCCCTAGGGAATCGAGGGAGACAGACATGGTGCAGGCGATCCGTTTCGAGAAGACCGGCGGTCCGGAAGTCTTGACCTGGCAGCAGATCAGTGTCGACAAACCGGGGCCTGGCCAGGTGCAGCTCAGACACAAGGCTGTCGGACTCAATTACATCGACACCTACCAGCGCAGCGGGCTCTACGCGGTGCCGCTGCCGAGCGGACTCGGCGGCGAGGGATGTGGCGTGGTCGAAGAGGTCGGCCCTGACGTCAGCGGTCTTAAGATCGGCGACCGCGTTGCCTATGCCGGCGGGCCGCTCGGCGCCTATAGCGAGGAGCGCGTCTTCCCGGCCGACCGTCTGGTGCCAGTGCCGGACGGCATCAGTGACCAGGAAGCCGCGGCGATGATGCTGAAGGGCATGACCGCCTGGTATCTGATCCGCCGCACCCACGTGGTGAAGGCGGGAGAGACGATCCTCGTCCATGCCGCCGCCGGCGGGGTCGGGCTAATCGCCTGCCAGTGGGCGAAATCGCTCGGCGCGACGGTAATCGGCACGGTTGGCAGCGAGGAGAAGGCGGCGACCGCCAAGGCCCATGGCTGCGACCATCCGATCCTCTACCGGAGCGAGGACTTCGTCGCACGAGTCAACGAGATCACCGGCGGCAAGAAGCTCCCGGTCGTCTATGACTCGGTGGGTAGGGACACGTTCTACAAATCGCTGGATTGCCTGGCACCGCTGGGATTGATGGCCCTGTTCGGCCAATCCTCGGGCGCGGTACCGCCCGTCGACCTCGGCATTCTTGCCGGCAAAGGCTCGCTCTACGTGACCCGGCCGACGCTCGGCAATTACACCGCGACGCGAGAGGATTTGCTGACCGCAGCCAACGATCTGTTCTCGGTCGTGAAAAGCGGCGCGGTGAAGATCATGGTCAACCAGACCTATCCGCTGCGCGACGCGGCGCAGGCGCATCGCGACCTCGAAGCGCGCAAGACGACGGGTCAGACGGTGTTTACCGTATAATCTCGACAGAATGCGACGATTGCGAATCGATCGTCTGGTACAAGAACCAATGCGGTGCGGTCGCGGCGAGCGACGCGCCCGACGGCTTTTGGGGCCTCGGTAAGACAAAGGATGCGGCCGGGGAGGCAGCGAAGCAGAAATGTGACGTCGCAGGCGGGACAACCTGCGCAGTGTAGGTCGCAGAGTGCTCCCGGTGAGTCTTCGGCTCGGCTATGTGTTCATTTGATCGAAAAATTCGGAATTGCTCTTCGATTCCTTAAGTTTGTTGATCAGGAACTCAAGCCCATCGACCGTACCCATCGGCATCAGCACGCGGCGCAGTACCCACATCTTTGCCAGCACGCCGCGTTCGACCAGCAGCTCCTCCTTGCGGGTGCCGGATTTGGTGATGTCGAGGGCGGGAAAGGTCCGCTTGTCGGCGACCTTGCGGTCGAGCACGATTTCCGAATTGCCGGTGCCCTTGAACTCCTCGAAAATCACCTCGTCCATGCGCGATCCGGTATCGATCAGCGCCGTCGAGATGATCGTCAGCGAGCCGCCTTCCTCGATGTTGCGGGCAGCACCGAAAAAGCGCTTGGGCCGCTGCAACGCGTTGGCGTCGACACCGCCCGTCAGCACCTTGCCGGAGGACGGCACGACGGTGTTGTAGGCACGTGCGAGGCGGGTAATCGAATCCAGGAGAATCACGACGTCGCGCTTGTGTTCGACAAGGCGCTTTGCTTTTTCGATCACCATCTCGGCAACCTGGACGTGCCGAACCGCCGGCTCGTCGAACGTCGAGCTGACCACCTCCCCGCGCACCGTGCGCGCCATATCAGTAACTTCCTCGGGCCGCTCATCGATCAAGAGGACGATCAGATAAACCTCGGGATGGTTCGCCGCCAGCGCGTGCGCGATGTTCTGCATCAGCACTGTCTTGCCGGCGCGCGGCGGGGACACGATCAACGCCCGC
This sequence comes from Allostellaceae bacterium, assembly GCA_035504235.1. Taxonomy (GTDB): domain Bacteria; phylum Pseudomonadota; class Alphaproteobacteria; order ATCC43930; family CGMCC-115725; genus DATARH01. The sequence goes on from DATJSH010000096.1 coordinate 10,099, forward strand.
TGGCCTTTGCCGAGCGGGGTGATGAGGTCGATAACCCGTGTCGTCAGGTCCTTGCGAGTCGGGTCCTCCAGCTCGAGCTGGATTTTCTCTTCGGGGTAGAGCGGGGTGAGGTTGTCGAAATTGATCCGGTGCCGCAACCGGTCGGGTTCCTCGAAGTTGATCCGCTCGACCTTGACGAGGGCAAAATAGCGCTCGCCGTCGCGCGGACTGCGGATCTGGCCTTCGACCGTATCGCCGGTGCGCAAGCCGAACCGACGCACCTGGTTCGGACTGACATAGATGTCGTCGGGCCCGGCTAGATAGTTAGCTTCGGGCGAACGCAAGAAACCAAAGCCGTCTGAAAGGACTTCCAGCACACCGTTGCCGGAGATCGGCACATCGTTTTCCGCGAGCTGCTTTAGGATCGCGAACATCAGCTCTTGCTTGCGCAGAGATGATGCGTTTTCGATCTGGAGTTCTTCGGCAAAGGCTAGGAGTTCCGCGGGTGTTTTCCGCTTCAGTTCGTCGAGGTTCATGGAGCTTTCGTCACGATGGGGCCCAAGGGCGATGGTGGTCGGGCGGTTTGGACAGGTCTGTCCCGTCTGCGGGAGCCCGGCGCGACGTGGGCCGGGCGGATAGTTGCCTGAGTATTAGGGGGAAGTGTGAAGAAAAGCCGGTGGCCGACTCAATTCATCCCTTACCCAATGGAGATATGCGAGTCAAACACCTTTGCAAGGGCAAAGTGCCGCTATTGCTCAATTTTTTCTTCAAAACGGCCTGACGACCACGAGAATGACGATAGCGATCAGCGCCAGCATCGGCAATTCATTGACGGCGCGAAAGAAGCGGGCCGTGTGAGGACACCTGTCCGCGGCGAATTGTTTGCGCCAGCGCGCCAACCCGTTATGGAAGCCAAAAAGCCCCGCCACCAGAACCAATTTGGCCCAGATCCAGCCTTGCTGCCAGTCGACGACACCCGGGGTCGCTGCCAGCAGCGCGCCCAAAATAATGACCGCCGCAAGCGCCGGGTTCATGATGCCATACAACAGTCGTCGCTCCATGATCTTGAAGGTTTCCGCCTTGTCGGAGCCCACCGCCGCGTTGGCGTGGTAGACAAAAAGTCGCGGCAGGTAGAGCAGTCCCGCCATCCAGGCAACGACGCTGACGATGTGCAGCGCCTTTATCCAGGGGTAGGCGGCTAGGAGGAAGTCGGTCATGCCGCATCCCGCACCAACTCCGCGAGAGCGGCTATAAAGCGCGGGTCGGCGCCGACCGTCGGCACCCGATAATATCCGGGCACTCCACTGAATTCCGCCAGCCGGCGATAGTCGCGATCGAGCTCGACGAGCGTTTCGGAATGCTCGGAGACGAACGAGATTGGCGCGACCACAACAGCTACCCCATCACGTGCCGCGCGGCGAATCTCGTCATCGGTCGCCGGACCGAGCCAAGCTAACGGGCCAACCCGGCTCTGGTAGCACACTGCCCAGTCGAGATCAGGGCAATCAAGAGCCGCTACTACCGCGCAAGCCGTTTGTTCGACCTCCCCAGGATACGGATCACCAGCCTTGACAATCTTCAGCGGCAACCCGTGCGCGCTCAGCAGCAGCCTTGTGCGGTGCGATTCCATCGCCTTTTGCAGCACCGGTTTTATCAACCCGGCGAGCGCTGCAACAAACCCCGTCGCGGTCGGGTAGGGCTGCACGACCCCCGTCTTGCAGATAAGGCCCTGCCGCCCCGCTTCGTCTCGCCACTTGGCCAGGGATGATGCTGTCGTCGTCGTTGAAAACTGCGGGTACAGCGGCAGGCAAACGACTTTATCGGGCTGCCAGGCTTTGACCGCAGCGACCGTCTCGTCCGTCATCGGGTGCCAGTACCGCATTGCGATGAAACAACGACAGTCTGCGCCGAGCTCGCTTTCGAGAGCCTCGGCCTGCGCCCCTGTATTCGCCAAAAGCGGTGATCCGCCACCGAGGTAATTATAGATGTCGCGCGCGGCCGTCAGCCGCCGCGATGCAATCAGCCGTGCCAGCAACCAGCGCAACGGCTGCGGCAATCCAATGATCGCCGGATCGCTAAACAGATTAACGAGAAATGGCCGCACGGCCTGGGGCGAGTCGGGGCCGCCGAGGTTCATCAACACGACCGCGACGCGCGCCATCTGCTAACGCAACGGTTCGGCCAGCAGATTCGCTAGCTCGGCAACATGCTCGGGCGGAGTTTCCGGCAGGATCCCGTGCCCGAGATTGAAAATATACGGCCCATTGCCAAGCGTCGTACGCATCTCGTCCACCGCCCGATGCATCTCGGCGCCGCCGGTCAGCAGCAGCACAGGATCGAGATTTCCCTGCACCGTGACGCGAGACTGCAATCGATCACGGGCAAAGGCTGGCGGCATCGCCGTGTCGAGGCTGACCGCGTCGATCCCGGTTGCCATCGCGTAGTGCTGATAGAAAATTCCGGCGCCGCGCGGAAATCCGATGATCGGAATCTGCGGATAGCCCGCTTTCAATGCCATCACCAGCCGTTTGGTGGGTGCGATCACCCAGCGCTCAAAACCATCCGGCGACAACGCTCCCGCCCAGGAATCAAAAAGCTGTATCGCTTCGGCGCCACCTTCGATCTGCAAGGCCAAAAACTCAAACGTCGCCTCGACGATGCACTCGATCAGTGCATTAAACCCGACTGGATCACGGTACGACCAAGCCCGCACCCGTTGAAAATCGCGACTTGTGCCCCCTTCGACCATGTATGTCGCGACCGTCCACGGCGCACCGGCAAAACCGATCAGCGCGGTAGACTCCGGCAAGCCGGCGCGAACCCGCAGCGCGGCCTCGGCCACGGGCGCCAGCATCGCGGTGTCGAGCGCCCGTAATGCGCCCACATCGGATACCGGTTTCAACTTCGGCCCATCGTGTTCAAACGACAGAGACTGTCCGAGTGCACGCGCCACCAACAGGATGTCCGAAAACAGTATCGCGGCATCCATGCCGAACCGCCGAACCGGCTGCAATGTCACCTCGGCCGCCATGTCTGGAGCAAGACACAACGTGATAAAATCGCCTGCCTTCGCCCGCACGGCGCGGTACTCTTGCAGGTAACGACCAGCCTGTCGCATCAGCCACCATGGCGGGCGATCAAGTGTCTCGCCCGCGAGCGCGCGCAGCAGCGGCTTGTCTGACGGTCGAGTGTCTATACCGGACATCACCTCCATTCCTCCCATCTCCTTCATAAAGGAGTCTTTTGATGAGGTGGTAGTTTGGTGCAGGGTAAAGCGAGGATTAATCGCAATATCGATTCGATATATTAGTTATAGCGGGAAACGCCGAACTGTTTGCGGGCGGAAAAAGACAAGGTTTAAGGTCAAAAAAGCAGAATCCATGCGGTTTTTGTGAGCGTGAAAAACGAGAAAAGTGAAAAGCGTTTTGTTATCCCCGATTTTTGTAGCCACACCGGAAAAAGGTCCCCGTGTTAAAAAGGGGTTGGCGGATTTCGGAATACGAGAGCAAATCGACCGCGATTTTTGGCTACGAGGACGGACGGCAACCTTATCCTCAGTCCGCGCTAATTGAGTCACCACAGCAGGTGGGAAAGATCGAGACAAAGGGGCTGGCCTTGTGCTGACGCGGTTTCATCTTCATCTCGTTTCGGATTCGACAGGCGATACAGTGCATTCCGTGGCGCGCGCCTGCCTTGTGCAGTTCGACGAGGCGCAAGCGATTGAGCATGTCTGGAGCATGGTGCGAACTCAGGGTCAGCTTGATCGCGTGATCGCCGGGGTCGAGGCCAATCCCGGGATCGTGCTGTATACGCTGGTCAATGATGCGCTGCGGCAGGCTTTGCAGGAAGGCTGCCGTCGGCTGGGCGTCACGACGATCCCGATCCTTGATCCGGTGCTCGGCGCGATGGCGGCGTTTCTCGGCAGTAAAAGCCGCGGGCTTCCGGGCAAGCAGCACTTGCTCGACAACGAGTATTTCGCCCGCATTGACGCAATGACCTTTGCCATCAACCACGATGACGGGCAATCAAGTTGGGGCATCGACGACGCCGACGTCTGCCTCGTTGGGGTATCGCGAACCTCGAAAACGCCGACCAGCCTCTATCTCGCCAACCGCGGCATCAAGGCGGCGAACGTACCGTTTGTGCCGGGTGTGCCGCTGCCACCGGAACTTCTGGCGGCGACAAAACCGCTGATCGTCGGTCTGACCAACGACCCAGAGCGGCTCATTCATCTGCGCCGCAACCGGTTGTCGATGCTCGATCACAATGGCGAGACCGATTACACGGACCTCGAAGCGGTGCGCGCGGAGGTGCGCGAAGCGCGCCGCGTATTTTCCGAGCAGCATTGGCCCGTGATCGACGTGACTCGCCGTTCGATCGAGGAAACTGCGGCGGCGATCCACAAGCTGCTCGTGCGGCGGCATGGTTTTGACGCCTGAAAGGCTGATCCTCGCTTCGGCAAGCACGGCCCGTGCGGAGATCTTACGAGCGGCGGGGGTCGAGTTTTCGGTCGAGCCGGCATCCGTTGATGAGACAGCCATCAAGCGTGAGTGCCGGGCGGCCGGCTCCGATGCATGCGTCTGTGCCTCGGCGCTGGCCGAGGCGAAGGCGCGCACAGTCGCTCCGCGGCATCCCAAAGCCCTGGTTCTTGGCGCTGATCAACTTCTGGTCGCTGACGGCGAATGGTTCGACAAACCCATCGATCTTGACGATGCGGCGGCGCAACTGCGCCGGTTGTGCGGACGCGACTAGGTTCTCGTCACGGCCGCCTGCGTGTTTTGCGGCGAAGAGCTGCTTTGGCGAACAATCGCAATGCCAAGGCTGACGATGCGGCGCTTTAGCGAAGCCTTTCTCGCCGGATATATTGCGGAAGAAGGGGAGGCCGTGCTCAGCTCGGTCGGAGCCTACCGGCTCGAGGGCAAAGGAGCGCAGCTTTTTGCGCGCATCGAGGGCGATCATTTTGCGATCCTTGGCCTGCCGTTGATAGAGCTGCTGCAATTCCTGCGCGAGCGCGGCATCCTGGCGGAGTAGGGATAGACCATGCCGATCACCGGGGCGGCGCGGCTCGCCGGCATTATGGGATGGCCAATCGCGCATTCGCGCTCGCCGGCGCTGCACGGTTTTTGGCTGCAGGAGTACGGGATTGACGGCGCCTATGTGCCGCTCGCGGTTGCTCCGGAGAAGCTCGAACAGGCCCTTCGCGCCTTGCCAGCACTTGGCTTTCGCGGCTGCAATCTGACCATTCCGCACAAGCAAGCCGCTCTCAGCATCATGGACCGGGTCGACGAATTCGCGCAGCGCATCGGTGCGATGAACACGGTCGTCATCGCGCCGGATGGTAGTCTGGAAGGTAGCAACACCGACGTGTTCGGCTTTCGCGAGAACTTGCGTGAGCAGGCGCCGAGCTGGAGCGCGGCATCGGGACCCGCTGTCGTCCTCGGCGCGGGCGGTGCGGCGCGATCGGTGGTCGCCGCGCTGACCGCCGCCGGCATTGCTGAAATCAGGCTGGCCAACCGCACCCGCGATCGCGCGTCGTCGTTGGCTCGTGATCTCGCCGTGCCGGAGGCCCGGATCACGGTGTGTCCTTGGGAACAGCGCGGCGAAGCCCTTTCAGGCGCCGGAATCCTCGTCAACACCACCAGCCTCGGCATGGAGCACGAGCCGCAGCTGGAGATCGATCTTGCCGCGCTACCGGCGAGCGCAATTGTTGTCGATATCGTCTATGTGCCGCTAGAGACCGGGTTGCTGGCCGCGGCGCGGGGCCGCGGTAATCAAGCGGTGGACGGGCTCGGGATGCTGCTACACCAAGGCCGGCCGGGCTTTGCCGCCTGGTTCGGCTCGGCGCCGCAAGTCACGCCGGCATTGCGTCACGCAATGCTAGCCACCTTTGCTCCGGCGCATTGATCGGCGGATGATCGTCCTCGGCCTCACCGGCTCGATCGGCATGGGCAAAAGCACCGCCGCCGCCGTGCTGCGCCGGCTTGGTGTGCCGCTCTATGATGCCGATGCCGAAATCCACAAGATGACGGGGCCGGGGGGCTCGGCGGTCGCGGCGGTCGCGGCGGCGTTTCCTGGGGTGCGTGGCGAGGACGGCGGCATTGACCGCCGCAAGCTCGGTCTGCGCGTTTTTGGCAAACCCGGCGAGTTGCGCCGGCTCGAAGCCATCCTGCACCCGAGGGTGCGCGCCGTCGAACGCCGCTGGATAGCGCAGCAGCGTGCGCGAAACGAAAAGCTTGTGGTGCTCGACATCCCGCTGCTGTTTGAGACCGACCGGATCGATCGCGTCGATGGGGTCATCGTTGTCTCGGCGCCCCAGCGGCTGCAGCGTGAGCGCGTGATGCGGCGCGCCGGAATGAACGCTGAACGGTTCGAAGCGATCCTCGATTCGCAATTTGCCGACGGGGAAAAGCGCCGCCGCGCCGATTTTGTCGTCAGCACGGCCTTGAACCGCGCCGCTGCCGCCCGGCAGCTTGCGGCGATTGTCCGTCGTGTGCGACAGGGGGAGTGGAGGCGGAGCGACCGATTGCGGCGCCTGCGGGGGAGGACGGCGTGCGGGAAATAGTCGTCGACACGGAAACGACGGGGCTCGACCCGCAGACGGGTCATCGCATCGTCGAGATCGCGGCCATCGAGTTGATGCACCACGTGCCTACCGGACGGAAATTCCACCGCTACGTCAACCCGGAGCGCGACATACCGGTCGACGCGCATGCGGTGCACGGACTGAGCGAGGAATTTTTGGCGGGACACCCCGCGTTCGCGGCTGTGGTGGATGAGTTCCTGGCGTTTGTCGGCGATGCACCGCTGGTCATTCACAACGCGGAGTTCGACCTCGCCTTTCTCAACGCCGAGCTGGCCCGCGCCGGCCGTCCGTTTTTGGCTTCGAGCCACGTCGACACTCTATCCATGGCGCGCCGCCGCTTCCCTGGTGCGCCGGCAAGCCTTGACGCCTTGTGTCGCCGCTTCGATATCGATCTCTCCGCGCGGGATAAACATGGCGCCGAGATCGATTGCAGGCTTCTAGCCGAGGTCTATGTCGAGTTGCTCGGCGGCCGGCAGCCAGGACTTGATTTGGCCATCGCCGAAGCTGCCACGGTCTTCGCCGCGGGAATGCTTGGCAATCGTCCGATCCGGCCGCCCCGGCCGCACGCAGCCACCCCCGAGGAACTCGCGGCGCACCGCGCGCTGATCGCCACAATCAGCAACGCGATGTGGGACTCACCCGGCTGATAGCGGCTCGCTTGACGGTGTGTCCGGCGTCGCAGCCGCGTTGCGGCGCAGCAAATCGGTAAAATCGATCGGATTGATCATCAGCGGCGGGAAACCGCCGTCGCGTGTCGCGTCGGCGACGATGTTGCGGGCGAAGGGAAACATCAGCCTTGGCGTCTCGACCAGCAGTACCGGCGGCAGCATCTCCCGCGGCATGTTGCGCACGGTTACTACCGCACCGTAGACCAGCTCGAGGATGAACAGAGCCTCGCCGTTGAGGGTGGCGTTGGCCTTGACCGTCAATACCACCTCGAACGTGTCCGTGCTTAGTGGCTGCGCCTTGACATCGACATTGATATCGACCGACGGGGCCGAGGCCTGATGCGACAGGCTCTGCGGTGCGCGGGGGTTTTCGAACGACAGATCTTTAATGTATTGGGCGTTTACGATCAGCCGCTGCGCCGTGTTCGCGGTGGCGCCCGGGGTCGCCTCGTGGCCGTTGCCGGCGGTCATCTGTGCCATCGTCGCCCCGCTACGTCGTCGTGACGATCCCGCTAACACGGATCGGCCGGTGGCCGCAACCGGCGGCGGCAAGCCGGCCCTTGGCGGGGCGTCGCGCGGGCTTTCTTGCCGCCGAGCAGGCGAACCCCTATGTATAATGGCACGAGAAAACGATCGCGGGCTGGGAAGCGCCCGAATCACGGCAGGATATGATGGAAGACCTTCCGCATTATTTCGACATCATCCTGTTCGCGATGGTGGCTGCGTTCCTGGTGTTGCGCCTGCGCAGCGTGCTCGGCCGCCGCACCGGAAACGAGCGTCGTCGGGACCTTTACATGCGCGGCCCGATGGCTGCCCGCGACAAGCCCTCTAATGGTCAGATCGTGACCCTGACGCCGCGGCCGGGACCCCTTGCCGCCGCTGCGCCTCCAGCCAATACCGTAGCGGGCGGCATCGCGCAGATCACCGCCGCGGATCCTGGCTTCGAAACCTCGGGCTTTCTTGATGGCGTCCGCGGCGCGTTCGAGCTGATAGTCAATGCTTTCGCCCATGGCGACAAGCAAGCGCTGCGGCCGCTGCTGGCGGATGACACCTACCGCTCGTTCAGCGCCGCGATCGACGAGCGCGAGGCAGCCGGCGAAAGCCTTGAAACACGGATCGGCAAACTGAAAGATATCGATATTGTCGAGGCGGGAATGGATGCCAGCGCTTCGCGGGTCACCGTGAAGCTGGTATCCGACCAGATCAACGTGCTTCGGGCGCATGACGGCAGCGTTGTCGACGGCGATCCGCAAAACCCGGTTGAAAAGACCGACTTCTGGACCTTCGCGCGCGACACTCGCTCGACCGACCCGAACTGGCAGCTGGTGGCCACCAGCAGCGGTTGATCGCTAGCGTGTCATGGGGGCGCGGCGAATGGCGGCATTCCTCGCCGCCGCGCTTGTCATCGCGCTCTCCGCCGCGCTTTACCGGCACTATTTTCCGCTACCGCCAAAGCTCACCCTGCGGGCGGCGCGTTTTGCCGAGCTCGATGGCTGGGACGACGATCGCGTCTCCGCTGCGCTGCCGGCATTCCTAAAATCCTGCGCGATCGCAACCGCGCGTGGTGATGGCGAGCCGTTCGACCCGGTGCCTAAATCCGGTGATTTCGGGACGGTTGGCGAGTGGCGTCCGCTCTGTGCAGAGGCGGCGACGCTGCCGAACGATGCCGCCAGGACATTCTTCGAAAGCCGTTTCATGCCGGCTCTTGCCGGCAATAACGGGAATCCCGATGGGCTCTTCACCGGCTATTTCGAAATCGTGCTGAATGGCTCGCGCCGCCGCGAGGGCCCTTATCAAACCCCGATCTACCGCCGCCCTCCGGATCCCAAAGCCAATACACGCGGGCAGATCGATGATGGCGCGCTTGCTGGCAAAGGTCTCGAATTGTTGTGGGTCGATGATCCGATCGGCGCATACTTTCTGCAAATCCAGGGCTCGGGCATGGTGCGTCTCACCGACGGCAAGACGGTGAGACTGGGCTATGACGGCGGCAATGGCCATCCGTTTGTCTCGATTGGGCGTCTGCTTGTCGAGCGCAGCGAGGTGCCGCTCAAGGACATGACGATGCAAACGCTGCGCGATTGGATCGGCTCGCATGGCGCCGCCGGCAAGGCGCTGATGCGCGAAGACCCGTCCTTCGTATTCTTCAAGGAAATTCCCGGCGGCGGTCCCTATGGCAGCGAGAGGGTGGTGTTGACGGCGCGGCGTAGCCTCGCCGTCGACCGACGGTTCATCCCCCTCGGCATACCGCTCTGGCTCGATGCGACCGAACGTTTCACGGCCGGCGCGATCCGCCAGTTGGTAATTGCGCAGGACACCGGTGGCGCGATCAAGGGGCCGGTGCGCGGTGATCTCTATTGGGGCGGCGGCGATACGGCGGGCAGAGAAGCCGGCACGATGAATGCGGTGGGACATTATTTGCTGTTGCTGCCAAACGCGGTCGCGGGGCGGGCGTTGGCCGCGGCGCACGATTGATTTAGCCAGCCGGGTCCGTATCTTGCGAGCCGCAACGAAGGGTGGTTGAGGATGGCCGAGCCGGTGCGGGTCGCCTTGCTGGTGACCTGCTTAGTCGATCTATTCCGGCCGAGCATCGGCTTTGCCGCGGTAAAGCTGCTCGAAGCCGCCGGCTGCTCTGTCGAGGTGCCGCGCGCGCAGACTTGCTGCGGCCAGCCCGGCTACAATTCCGGCGACAAGGCTGATGCCAAGGCGATCGCCCGCCAGGTTATTGCTGCGTTCGCGGGTTACGACTATGTCGTGGTGCCGTCGGGCTCCTGCACGGGGATGGTGCGCGTGCATTATCGCGAGCTGTTCGCCGACGAGCCGGCGATCTTGGAGCAAGCGGACGAGCTGGCCGCGCGCACCTACGAGCTGGTCTCATTTCTCGCCGACGTGCTTGGCGTAACGGCAGTCGCGGCGCATTGCGCCAGGACCGTGACGTATCACGATTCATGCTCCGGCCTGCGCGAGCTGCGGGTCAAACAGCAGCCGCGCCAGCTCCTCAGCACGGTCGATGGACTTCGGCTCGCCGAACTTCCCGGCGCGGAAATATGCTGCGGGTTTGGCGGGACCTTCGCGGTGAAATATCCGGACATCTCGGACAAGATGGCCAGCGATAAGATCGCCGATATCGCGGCGACCGGTGCCGATTGCGTGCTCGCCGGCGACCTCGGCTGCCTGCTGCAGATTGCCGGCAAGCTGTCGCGCGTCGGCAGCCGAGCCGAGGTACGCCATGTCGCCGAAGTGCTCGCCGACATGACTGACAGCATGCCGCCGATCGGGGTGCCCCAGGGACACAAGATCGAATAGCGATGGAAGCGACCAGCCATAGCTTTACCGATAATGCGCGACGCGAGCTGGCGAACCCCGTTCTGCGCCGCGCGCTTGGCATGGCCGGCGCCGGGTTCCCCGCGCGCCGCGCCGAGGCGATCGCCCGGCTACCCGAATTCGAGGCGCTGCGCGACGAAGGCAAGGCGATCAAGGATCACACGATCGCCCATCTCGACTACTACCTCGAGCTTTACGAGAAAAACGTCACCGCAGCGGGCGGTGTCGTGCACTGGGCGCGCGACGCCACGGAGGCGCGCGCGGCCGTGCTGGAAATCTGCCGCTCGGTGGATGCGAAAATCGTCACCAAGGGCAAATCCATGGTGGCCGAGGAGATCGCGCTCAACGAGCACCTCGAAGCGAACGGCATTACCCCGGTCGAAACGGATCTCGGCGAATATATCATCCAGCTGCGGCACGAGCCGCCGAGCCACATCATCGCACCTGCGATCCACCTGATGAAGGAACAGGTGGAGGAGGCCTTTCGCGCCGCCCATACCGAACTCGACCCCGACCGAACGCTTTCCGAGGCGCCGCAGCTCTGCGCCGAAGCGCGCGCGATGCTGCGACCGCGCTTCCTCGCCGCGGATGTCGGCATCACGGGGGCCAATTTCCTCGTCGCCGAATCCGGCTCAAGCATCATCGTCACCAATGAAGGCAACGGCGACCTGACGCAGACCCTGCCCAAGGTGCATGTCGTCGTCACCAGCATCGAAAAAGTGGTTCCGACCCTGGAAGATGCCGCTACCCTACTGCGTTTGCTGGCCCGCTCGGCGACCGGCCAGGAGTTCTCATCCTACACGACAATCTCGACCGGGCCGCGCCGGCCCGGCGATCTTGACGGGCCGGAGCAGTACCATGTCGTGCTCGTCGACAACGGCCGCTCGTCGATGATCGGCGGCGAGTTCCAGGACATGCTGCGCTGTCTTAAATGCTCCGCGTGTCTCAACCATTGCCCGGTTTATACCGCGGTCGGCGGGCACGCCTATGGCTGGGTCTATCCAGGGCCGATGGGCGCAGTGCTGACCCCGGCGCTGATCGGCCTCGACGAGGCCGGACATCTGCCTAATGCATCGAGTTTCTGCGGGCGGTGCGAGAGCGTCTGTCCGGTACGCATTCCGCTGCCCAAGATGATGCGGCACTGGCGCGAGCGACAATTCGCCCAGCGCAAGGCTCCAGCCACCTATCGATATGGACTGCGATTGTGGGCCTGGATCGCGCAACGCCCCGCGCTCTATCACGCAATGGTCGAGATGAAGGCGCGCGCGCTCGGCTGGCTCGGCAAGCGTCGCGGCCGGTTCCGCAGCATGCCGCTGGCAAGGGGCTGGACGGAAGCGCGCGACATGCCGGCGCCGGAGGGGCGCAGCTTCCATGCGCTGTGGGCCGAGCGGCAGCGCGGCCGGGTCAAGGCAGACCGTCAGTGAGCGCACGTGACGATATCCTCGGCGGCATCCGGCGCGGTCTCGGGCGCGGCGCGCTGACCGGCGCGCCCGCTGATGCGCTAGCGGAACGGGTTGCCACACATCGCCGCAACCTGGTTCCGGCGCGCGCGGCGTCGCTCGACCCGGCCGGCCGGGTCCATCTGTTCGTCCAGATGGCCGAGGCGGTGCAAACGAGCGTAACGCGGGTTGCCGCCGATAACGACGTGCCGGATGAGGTCGCGCGCTACCTAGCGTCCGAAAACCTGCCGGCCGAGGTGACGGTCGCACCCGATCCCGACCTCGATGCGCTGCCGTGGGCGGAACGACCGCTGCTGCAAATCCGCCGCGGCAAGGCGGAGGCGGGAGATGCCGTGTCGCTGACCCCGTGTCTCGCTGCGGTCGCCGAGACCGGCACGTTGATGCTGACCTCGGGCGAGGGCACGCCAACGACGCTCAACTTCCTCCCCGACACGCATATCGTTGTGCTGCGCGCCGGCCAGGTCGTGGCGAGCTACGAAGACGGCTGGGATTTGTTGCGGACCCAGGCGATCGACAAGCTTTGGGGCTTGCCGCGCGCTGTCAATTTCATCACCGGCCCGTCGCGCACGGGCGATATCGAGCAGCGCATCGAGCTGGGCGCGCACGGCCCACGCCGCCTGCACGTGATCCTCGTCGATGGCGCCAAAGCCTAGTTCCGACCGGGCGCTGTGGCAGCGGGCAACGCGCGACGTGAAGCGCTTGGCAGCGCGATCCGAGCCGCCACCGGCTCCGTCGCCAAGGCCGGCGATGAAGAAAACCAACAAAGCAACCACGCCCCCGCGGCCCGCACCCGCGCCGTCGCCGCTGACGCTCGGCCGTTTCACGGGCATCGACCGTGCGAATGCCGAGCGGCTGAGACGCGGCAGGCATGAAATAGAGGCTCGGCTCGATCTGCACGGCATGACCCAGGCCGAGGCGTACCGGGCGCTCGGCGCGTTCATCCGCGCGTCGCGCGCCAACGGCAAGCGTTGCGTCCTGGTGATTACCGGCCGGGGGAGCGTCGGTGCCGGCGTGCTGAAAGACGCGGTGCCGCGCTGGCTCGACGAGCCGGAGTTTCGCCCGCATATGCTGGCGATCGCCACCGCCCAGCCGCGGGATGGCGGAAGCGGGGCGCTTTACATTATGCTGCGGCGCACACGAGCCGGCTGAGCTAGCAAATCGGAGCGCGCGAATGACCATCGATATCGACCGGTTGCGAGCTGCGCGGGTGCTGTGCATCGGCGATGTCATGCTTGATCATTACGTCTACGGCGAGGTCGGGCGCGTCTCACCCGAGGCGCCCGTGCCGGTCCTGGCGGTCGACAGCGAGACGCGCAGCCTCGGCGGTGCCGGCAATGTGCTCCGCAACCTAGCGGCGCTCGGCACCGGCATCTCGTTTGTCTCGGTCGTCGGCAATGACGAGGCCGGGCGCGAGGTGCAAAACCTGCTCGCCGCGCTCGATAGCGCCGAAATCCACGTCCTCGTCCAGCCGCAGCGCAAGACCACGGTAAAGACACGCTTTATCGCCAGCCAGCACCTGCTGCGTGCCGATTGGGAGAGCGCGATCCCGCTCGCTCCCTTTATCCGCGACGATCTGCTGCGTCTCGCGCATGAGTTGGTGACGAGCCACAACGTCGTTGTCATCTCTGATTACGCCAAGGGTGTGCTAACCGACGGGGTCGCATTCGAGATCATCAGGGAGGCGCGCGCCGCCGGCGCGCAGGTGGTCGTTGAACCGAAGGGCGGCGATCACATTCGCTATCGTGGCGCGGATGTGCTGATCTCGGGCCGGCGCGAACTGGCCGAGGCGACCGGGATGCCGGTGGCGGCCGAAGCGGAAATCGTCACCGCGGCACGCGCCCTGATCGAACGCTGCGGCTTTGGCGCCGTGCTGGTGCCGCTCGGGCGCGACGGGATGATCCTTGTCGAACCGCACAGCAGCGCTGTATTCGAAACGCTGGCGCATGGCGACAGCTACGACCCTGGCGGGACGGAGGACACCGCGGTGGCGGTACTGGCGGCGGGGCTGGGCGCCGGTCTGGCGCGGAGCGACGCGGCGCATCTCGCCGGTCTGGCGGTTGGGATTGTCGGCGGAAAGACGGGCACCGCGGTCGCGTCTGCCGGAGAACTGGCCGCAGCGCTCGCCGGCGAAGCGCGCTTAGAGCCCGGCGAGACCGGCTTGCGGGTCGAGGCGCCGGCGCAGCCGCGCCGCCGCGGTTAGGGCAAAGCGGAGCGTCAGCGCACGGCGCCGGCCGGGCGCCAAAACGTGTAGGCCGCCGTCGCGAATCAAGGAGGCGGCGAAGGCGTCCGCCACTATGAGGCCACAATCCTCGGGGATGAGCGCAATGGGAAAAAGTTTGGGGACGGCAAAATAGAAACGATCGGCAAAATCGCGATACTCGGTCCATTTGCGGTCGGCGCGGAAATCGGGAACCGAGCTTTTGATCTCGACGATCGCGAGCTCCCCGCTGCGGCCGAGGGCAAGAATATCGGCTCGCCGCGCATTGGCGAGTGGAAACTCAAGAAGGCTCGCAAAGCCGAGCTGTTCGAGCGCTCGGCAGACGCCGCGGGCGAGAAGCGCCGCGCTCGGCGCTTCATTGACCGGCGGCGAGCCGGCAAGGAAGGGATCGCCGGTCATCGTGAAATGAACGAATGAGGTGTCGGGGTATGAGGGTGGGAAAGGCATTGGCGAAGGCCGGCTTCTTGCGCGAGGCGTGGAAACTGGCGTGGCCCTACTGGCGGTCGGATGAAAAATGGAGCGCGACCGGGCTCCTCCTTGCCGTCGTCGTGCTCAATCTCGCCGCTGTCTATCTCAACGTTCGGTTCAATTTGTGGAACCGCGATTTCTACGATGCTCTGCAGGAATATGATTGGCCGCAGTTCTGGTGGCAGTTCGGCGTCTTCTGCATGCTGGCCACCGTGTGGGTGGCGGTCGGCGTCTACCAGCTCTATTTGCGTCAGATTCTGCATATCCGCTGGCGTCGTTGGTTGACCGAGCGCTCGCTGAAAGGCTGGCTCAGCCACCAAGCCTATTACCGCATACAGATCGACCAGTCGACGACGGACAACCCTGACCAGCGCATCGCCGACGATCTTGACAGCTTCGCGACGTTGAGCATCAGCCTGTCAATGGGGTTGCTCAACTCAGTGGTGACATTGTTGTCGTTCATCCTGATCCTGTGGAACCTGTCACCATCCATCACCATCCCGCTCTGGAGCGGGCACAGCGTCGAGATCCCGGCCTATCTGGTCTTCGCAGCGTTTATCTACGCCGTGATCGGCTCCTGGTTGGCGCGGGTCATCGGCCGGCCGCTTGTCGGCCTGATGTTCAACCAGCAGCGCTTCGAGGCCGATTTTCGCTTCAGCTTGGTGCGGCTGCGCGAGCACGCCGAAAGCGTCGCCTTCTATGGCGGCGAGGATCACGAGTACGGCGTGTTCGACAGTCGCTTCGGCCGGGTCATTGGCAATTGGTGGGACCTCATCCGTCGCCGCAAGAAGCTGTCGTGGTTCACTACCGGCTACGCCCAGGTCGCGGTGATCTTTCCGTTTCTGTGCGCCGCGCCGTCGTATTTCGCCAAGAAGATCCAGCTCGGCGGATTGATGCAGGTGATTTCCGCCTTCGGCTCGGTGCAGGATGCGCTTTCGTTCATCGTCAATAGTTACACCTCGATCGCGGAATACGAGGCCGTGGTCCAACGTCTCGCGGGCTTCCATGGCCGGATCGAGGGGATCGCCACGGCACAGCAGGCCGATCGGCCGATCTCCATCGCGCGGGGCGGTGCGGGGGTCGAGGTCGGGGCTCTCGACCTTGATCTGCCGGATGGCGCGTCGCTGCAACGCGCCGTGTCGCTGGTTGGGGGCGCTGACGATCCGGTGCTGATCACCGGGCCGACCGGGTCGGGCAAAAGCACGCTGCTGCGTGCGATCGCCGGACTCTGGCCATTCGGCCGAGGGCGCATTCGCCTGGCCGAAGGGGCGGTGCTGTTCTTGCCGCAGCGGCCTTATCTGCCGCTCGGCACCCTCGCCGATGCGCTCAAATATCCCGGCAGAGTGCGCCCCGATCGCGAGGCGATGTCGAATGCGTTGCGCACGGTCGGCCTCCATCATCTCGTCGACCATCTCGACGAGGAGAATAACTGGGCGCAACGCCTTTCGGGCGGTGAGCAGCAGCGGCTGGGTTTTGCGCGGGTGATGTTGATGCGGCCGGAGATCGTGTTCCTCGACGAAGCCACCTCGGCGCTCGATGAGGCAGGGGAAACCGCGCTTTATCGGCTGTTGCGGGAAGCCGAATGGCGGCCGACCATTGTCAGCGTCGGGCATCATCGCTCGCTGAAGCGATTCCACAGCGCGGTCGTCGACCTTGGACACGACAAAGTGTCTGCCGCGGCGAAGTAAGGGCACGAAACGACGATGATTGACGGTCGACAGGGGGACGACGATCCGCTGCGCGCGGTGCGCCTCGGCAAGCTCGAGGCCCTGCGCGAGCTCGGCTTAGACCCCTATCCGGTCGCTTTCGCTCGCACCGACGAGGCGGCTGCTCTTGACGCGCGCCATGCCGATCTGCCCGCCGGCGCCGAGACCGGCGAAACCGTGCGGGTCGCGGGTCGCATCCGCGCGATGCGCAACAACGGCATGTTTATCGACCTGCATGACGCCTCGGGCAAAATCCAGGTTTTCAACCACAAGGATTTCCTGCCGGCCGATGGAATGACGCTATTGAAGCTCCTCGACATCGGCGATGTTATCGGCGTCGAAGGCCAGGTGCGGCGAACTCCGCGGGGCGAGCTGACGGTCAACGCCGCAGCCATCACGGTACTGGCCAAGGCGCTGCGGCCGTTGCCCGAGAAATTCCACGGCCTCGCCGATATCGAGCTGCGTTACCGCCAGCGCTATGTGGACCTGATCGTCAACCAGCAGAGTCGCGAGACGCTGCGCCGGCGCAGCCGCATCGTGGCGGAAACGCGCGCCTTTTTAGCCGCGCGCGACTATCTCGAGGTCGAGACGCCGATGCTGCACACGATACCGGGCGGCGCTTCGGCAAAGCCCTTCGTGACCCATCACAACGCGCTCGATATCGGGCTTTATCTGCGGATAGCGCCCGAACTGCACCTGAAGCGGCTGATCGTCGGTGGCCTTGCCGACGGGGTGTTCGAGATCAACCGCTGCTTCCGCAATGAAGGTCTCTCGCCGCGCCACAACCCGGAATTCACCTCGCTCGAAATCTATATTGCTTATGTCGAGTACACCGCGATGATGGAATTGGCCGAGACGCTGATTGCGCATCTCGCCACGCAGGTGACGGGCAGCTCCAGGATCGGCTATGGCGGCACCGAGATCGAACTCGCTGCGCCCTGGCCGCGCCGGACGATGGCGGAGCTGGTCGAAGAGGCAACAGGCATCGACTTTCTCAGGCTCGACGCAGACGCGGCACGTGGCGCATTGAGGAAACTGCACATCGACCCGGACGTCCCGAGCTGGGGTCATGCGCTCGAAGCCGCGTTCGCGGCCAAGGTCGAGGATTCACTGATCCAGCCCGTCCATGTCACTGGTTTTCCACGCGATATTTCACCGCTTGCCAAGGCCGATCATAATGATTCTCGGCTGGTCGAGCGTTTCGAGACCTATATCTACGGCTGGGAGGTCGCCAACGCGTTCTCCGAACTCAACGACCCGATCGACCAGCGGCATCGCTTCGAGGCGCAGATGCAGGCGCGCGCCGCTGGCGACGAAGAGGCGCAGCCCTTGGATGAAGACTACGTCGCGGCGCTCGAATATGGGTTGCCGCCATGCGGCGGGCTCGGCGTCGGCATCGACCGGCTGGTCATGCTGCTGACCGACAGCCCGTCGATCCGCGACGTCATCGCCTTTCCGACGATGCGCCCGCGTTAGTTCGGGAGGCTAAAGGCATTTCACGACCCAGATCGTCGTGGTGCCCTGCTCGTACCAATCGGCGCGGTCCAGCCCGCCTTTGTGGGCCTTGTCGTCGAGCACCCGATAGCCGCCGGGGCAGAGCTGTTGCGCGAGGCGCTGGTTAGGCGCGGTCGCGCCGCCGGCAATCGGCGGGCTCTCGATGCGATACATCCGATCGCCGATCCGCACGGCGTCGGCCTGGTTCGGCCCTCCGCACCCGGCCAACAGCACAGCGACAAGCGGTAACGCGAGCCAACAACGCATCCCTAAGCCCCATAACGACGACAGTGCCGGCAGCTTATATCTCCGCTTGCCGCGCCGCCAGGAGCCGATACGATCGGTCGTCTGTCGCGAAAGCGTGTTTTGCCGAGCCGTGCCGAATGCAGTTCGCTGGCACCTTTCCGGGGCAGACACGGCTTAATCGCAGAGGAGGAGGCACTGTCCGTCTGCCTCGATCTCCAAAACCGTGCGAAGGACGCAGCCTGCATTCTCGGCCTGCTGCTGCTCGCGGGCTGCGCGCCGCAGGACATGGCTTCCATCGCGCCGCGGACCCTGCCCCCGGGACAAGCGCGCATCTGGTTTTATCGTGTCTACGACCCCTCACTCAGTCGCAATACCGCCAATGTCGATCTCAACGGCGCACGCGCGGTAAGCATACAGCCAGGCGACGGGCCGGCCTTTGTCGATGTCGCGCCAGGAAGCTACCACATCGCGCCCGAAAGCTTCGGTGTCGACACCAATCAGACGCGGGACGTGAATCTTGCCGCCGGGCAGACGATTTACGTAAAGATCCTCGATGATCCGAATATCATATCAAGTGGAGACCACACTGAATTCCGCCGTGATACATTTTACACTTGGCTGGTCCCCGCAACTGTCGCGCGCTCTGAGATCAATGCGCCGTTTTAGGCCCCTGGATCTCAGAAGTTTTCGAGGCTCAGCACGTCGTCGTCGGAATCATATGCGAAGATTTCCGCATGGCGGCCCCAGTTGATGAGAGTATCGAACACGCGCTCCGCTTCTTCCTCGGAAAGATGATCTTCGAGTTCACGCAGGAACCGAGCCGCGGGGGCACGATGGCCGGGCCGCTCGTCAAGCACCCGGCGGATATGCGCCGCGAGCGGGATGTGCTTTAGCAGCGCATCGGCAAACATCTGCTTCCGTTCTTGCATGTCGGAATCGGCGTAATGCCGGCCTGCCGGGGTCAAGTCGATGTCGCCGCCGCCGACATGCGCGAAACCAAGCAGCTGCAGCGCTTCGAGCAACGGGAACAGTTCGTCATCGTCGAGGCTGACCTCATCGGCCAGATGCGGCAGGTCGGCATGACCGTTAAACGGCGGCTCGCTGACGCTGTCGATAAGACCTGTGAGTTGCTGCACCGCCGCGTCGGGTAGCCGATAGCCGACGCTGATCGGCTCGGCCCGCACGCCGCGTCGACCGTCGCGGCCGGGAACAGTCGTCAGCAATCCATAGACCTGGTCGACGATCTGGCGGAACTGCGGACTGTCCCACACTCGCGGATGGGCCATCGGCACCGGGATCTCGGCATTGATGCGACCGGGATCGCTGCCAAAGATCAGGATGCGGTCGGCGATTTCGACCGCCTCCTCGATATTGTGCGACACCATCAGGATGCCTTTGGTCGGGATCCGGCTCTCGCTCCACAAATCCATCAAGTCGCCGCGCAGCGTCTCGGCCGTCAGCACATCGAGCGCCGAAAACGGCTCGTCGAGCAGCAGGATGTCGGGGTTGACCACCAGCGCGCGGGCGAAGCCGACGCGCTGCCGCATGCCGCCCGATAGCTCTTTCGGATAGGCGTTCTCGAAACCGTCGAGGCCGATCAGGTCGATCGCCGCGACGGCGCGGGTGCGCCGCTCGGCGGCGCCAATGCCCTGCGCCTCAAGACCCAATTCGACATTGCCCAGCACGGTCAGCCACGGGAACAGCGCGAAGCTCTGGAATACCATCGCGATGCCTTGCGCCGGCTCGTGCACGGGCTGGCCACGATACTGAACGTCGCCGTCGCTCGGCGGTACGAGCCCGGCCAGGATGCGCAGAAACGTCGACTTGCCCGAGCCCGATTTGCCCAGGATCGCGACGATTTCGCCTTCGCGCAAAGTGAAGTCGAGGTGGTCGAGCACCAGCCGGCCGATATGGTCGGGGGTGCGGTACGTCTTGCAGACCGACGTGGCGCGCAACAGCGGCGGGTCGCCTGGCCCGGCCGCAGCTCGCAGGTTTTCGTCCGGGGCTGCAATCGTGTCAGTCAAGTCTCAACCGCTCCGCTGCCAAATTGTAAAGGCGCCGCCACAACAGACGATTGAAAGCGAGCACATAGAGGCACAATACGCCGATCCCCAAAGTGATCCGCGCCGCGTCGCCCTCGGCGGTATAGCGCGCGATATAGGCGCCGAGCCCGGTGGCGGTCAACGTCGTGCTGCCCCATTGCACGACCTCCGAAACGATGCTTGCGTTCCACGAGCCGCCGGCCGCGGTGACCGCGCCGGTAACATAGGCCGGAAAGATGGCCGGCAGCATAACCCGGCGCCACCACAGCCAATTCCGCACACCAAGGTTGCTCGCCGCCAGCCGCAGCTCTGTCGGCAGCGAAATCGTGCCGCCGATCACATTGAAGAGGATGTACCACTGGGTGCCGAGAATCATCAGAGGCGCCAGCCAGATCTCCGGATTGAGACTGAAACGAAGGATCAGAACGACCGCAGCCGGGAAAAACAGGTTGGCCGGGAAGGCGGCAAGGAATTGCACGATCGGCTGGGCGCGGTCAGCGATATGGGGGTGTAGCCCGATCCACACGCCGATCGGCACCCAGATCAGCGAGGCAATGACGATCAACACCAGGACGCGCACCGCGGTGATCGCGCCAAGGACAAAGGTCCAGCCGATTTCGCTTGGCGTCACGGTCTCGAGGATGAATTTGATCAGCCAGACGATCAGCCCCAGCGTCGCGAGCAGCAGGACGAGGTCGAAAGCCCGCTCGATCCAAGGCGGGCCGGACACGGCCTCACGTGGCCGCCCCGTCCAGCTGCGGGCCCTCCAGGCACGACCAAGCGCGGTGAAGATGTTGTCGATGCCGCGGTTGAGACCAAGCACGCCCACTTGCACCAGGTCGAAGAACTGCGCCCGCTGCATCACCATGAGAAACCATGGCCGGACGTCGCCCTCATCGTCGCCGAGCGTGTCCTTGAACTTCTGCGACCAAGCGAGCAGCGGGCGAAAGAGCAGCTGGTCATAAAGGATGATCACGACCAGCATGACCAGCACTGCGTAGCCGATCGCTGCGAGGTTGCGCTCCTGGATCGCGGTCGCGATGTAGGAGCCGATGCCGGGAAGCATAATCGTCTGACCGGAGACGGTGATGGCTTCCGACGCAACGACGAAAAACCAGCCGCCCGAGACCGACATCATCATGTTCCAGACCAGAGCTGGGATGCCGTGCGGCACTTCCAGCCGCCAGAAACGTTGCCAGGTCGACAGGTGATACATCCGCGCTGCCTCGATCAGCTCGCTCGGCACGGTGCGCAGCGATTGGTAGAGGCTGAAGGTCATGTTCCAGGCCTGGGAGGTGAAGATCGCGAAGATGGCGGCGCACTCGACGCCCAGGAGGCGACCGGGAAACAGCGCGATGAAGCCTGTGACGGTGATCGACAAGAAGCCGAGGATCGGCACCGATTGCAGGATGTCGAGCACCGGGATCAGGATTTTCTCGGCGGCGCGGCTCTTGGCCGCGAGCGCCGCGTAGGCGAGGCTGAACACTAAGGACGCGACCAGCGCGGCACCCATGCGCAGCACCGTGCGCAGAGCATATTCCGGCAGCGCCCAGGGATTGAGGCTGATCGCCAGCGGCTGGCCGACATGGTAATGCGCGCCCATCGCCAGGCCGCCCCAGGCGATCAGCGCGATCAGGCCAAGCACGAGCGGCAGCGCGATCAGGTCCCAGTAATTGGGGCGCAGCCGGGATGGCCAGGCGATGAGGGGTAGACCCCAGCGCTGCTCCATGGCCTCTCATCCGGTCGTTGCGGTGGCGCGGCTACCTCTACCCCAGGGGGGCGGCGTCGGCGAGCGGCGAATTGCCGATTATTATAATGAAGCGTGACGGGATTGCGTCAGGCGGCAAAACGGCGATGATGCCCGCGATGCCCCTTATCGATCTTGCCCGGCTGCGCGACAGCCCGCTACAGCGCGACCCGTTCGATTTTGTCGTTGCCGAGAACTTTCTTACCGCTGAGAGCGCCGGGCGGCTGGTCGACGAGTTCCCGCGCGTGCCCGGCCATGGCAGCTATCCGTTGTCGACCTTGGCATGTTCCCCGCTCTTCGCGCGCTTGGCCGATGAGCTCGAAGGCGAAGAGATGCGCGCGGCGATCGAGGACAAATTTGCGCTCGACCTTGCCGCGCGGCCGACGATGATTACGCTGCGCGGCTACAGCGATGGCAAAGACGGTGGCATTCACACCGACTCCGTTACCAAGCTTATCACTGTCCTTATCTATATGAACCGTGACTGGCCTGATCGGGCGGGCCGGTTGCGCCTACTGCGCGGTCCCAATGACCTCGCCGATTACGCAGTCGAGATTCTGCCCTTGGCTGGGACGTTGATAGCGTTTCGGCGCAGCGAGGTCTCGTTTCACGGCCATGAGGAGCATGTCGGAAAACGCCAGTCGGTCCAGCTGAATTGGGTGACGGATACTGCCGTCGTGCGGCGCGAACTAAACCGCCATGTCTGGTCGGCGCGATTGAAGGCGCTCAACCCGTTCAAAAGGCAAACCAACGCGGTTGGCAAATAAGACCGCGCCGGGTAACTTGTGGCGAATTGAGGTGAGCGGCACGAGCGGCATGCGAGAGCAACTTTCGGTGAATATGGTGCTGCGGGCGCTAGCTATCGCGGCGTTAGCCGTGCTTGCCGCGGCGGCGATGCCGGGCGCGGTGTTTGCGCAGACGTCCGCTGCTCCGGCTCCCGCCAACGTTGTTCTCCCTCCGCCTCCGCCCAATACGAACTTGACCTTCGGCTTTGCGCCATTGCCGCCCAATCCGAACGCGACGCCCGGTCAGATCGTTGACGAGATGAAGGTGGGCCTGCTGGCCCACGATGTCGGCTTTCTTGGCGACCACAAGGAGCGCGGCTTTGACGTAAATCTCGAGATGCTCTTTACCTCGCCCGACATTCTCGCGGTGATCGGTTCGCCGCGCCCGCATATTGGCGGCGATTACAATACCGCGGGTCAGACGAGCGATGCCTTCGCCGGGTTGACCTGGGGCATCTCGCTTATCCAAAACCTGTTTCACGCCGGGGACTACGTCTTCGCCAACGGCAGCCTCGGCGGCGCTTATCAAGACGGCTACATCGATAGCGCGCCGCTCGGGCGCAAGGAATTGGGATCGCCCATTCTGTTCCGCGAGAGCGCGGAGTTGGGTTATCAGGTGACCCCGATGATTAGCGTTTCGGCGATCCTCGAACATATCTCGAACGCCAATCTCGGCCAGCATAACGCCGGCATCACCAGCGCCGGCACGCGCCTCGGCTTCAAATTCTAAATTTCTCCCGCGCGCTAAGCGGCGGGGCGCCCGCAGGAGAAGTGCTGCGGCGGGATTCACCCCTCAGGGCGTGAAAACCCAATCTGTCCGATAACAATCCGAGTGTTGCAAACGCGCCACGCTGCGCTGAAAACGCCACTTTTCGCTTAAACCGCACTTGATCATGCTGGTACACAACGTCTCAAAACAATATCATAACGCAAGAGGGTCGGTGCCCTCATATGGCTTTCTGGCCAACCTGAGATTGGGGGAGCAATGAGCATCAATCGGAAAATCGGTACCATCGCGACGCTTAGCGGCAGCGCGGCAGCGTTGGCGATGCTGACCGGGATGAGCGGCGCCCGCGCCGACGATCTGCAGATCAATCAGCAGATGCTCAATACGCGGGTCGATCAGCTCGCCGCAGTTGGCGAGAACCCCGGCGCCGGCGCCCAGTTCTCGGTCGACCAGAACCCGGCGAACGGCGCGGCGGTCACCGCCGGCAGCTTCCCGCGTTCGATCCTGATCCCCGGCACCGACACCTCGATCAAGATCTATGGCCAAATCACCGAGATCATAGACTACTACATGACCGGCGGCCCGCCGAACAACAGTCCGTGGAACACCACGATCGGCGCTAACGGTCAGGCGCAATCGATCCCGTTGGAGCGTGGCGTTTCCGCGGCGGCCAACGAACCCGCCCGCGCCCGTAGCAATGGCATCTTCGGCCAAAGCCCGCGTGAATCGAAAATCGGCTTTGAGACGCGCACCCCGACGCCGTTCGGCGAGATGCGTACCGTGGTGGAGTGGGACTGGACCGAAGCCGGCTCGTTCGTCCCGGGTGGTGCGTCCCCGACCGCAATCTCGGACAACCTGGCGCCCCGCTTGCGTTATGCGTACGGCACGTTGGGCGGGCTGCTCGCCGGTCAAGCGACCTCGAACTTCTCCGACCCGGACGCGAACGCCGAAACGCTGGACTTCGGCGGCAATTTCGGCGAACCCGGCCACGTCCGTATCCCGCAGGTCCGCTGGACCATGCCGGCCTGGTGGGGCACCTCGTTCTCGGTCTCGGCCG
>DATJSH010000097.1:0-8764 GCA_035504235.1 Allostellaceae bacterium
GATCATTCGGGTGCCGCGGGTCATAGACGCCGTCCTCGTCAACGATCAGCGTATCGACCAGGCCGCAGAACTCGATCAGGGTGTGCCAGTCGCGCCCATTGCGAGCCAACCTCGACGCTTCGATCGAAACGACGGCGCCGGCGCGGCCCTCGCAAATTGCGGCGAGCAGCTTCTCGAACCCAGGACGAACAACACCCGAGCCTGAACGGCCGAGATCGTCGTCAATGACCTCGACCGCGCTCCAACCCAGAGCGCGCGTGCGCTCGACCAGTCCATACTGGCGGCGCCGGCTCTCGTGATTGTTGAGGAGCTGATCGCTCGTCGACTGGCGAACATAAACAAAGGCGGTACGGGCGAGATGCTCAGCCGTGATCTTGGTCATCACCGGCCTCCGCATTGCCGAGATCGTCCGACGCAGCTTGCTGCGGCCCCAGCTTCGCGGCCTCGGCCAGAAGCGCCTGAAGGAGCGGCGCCAGCCGGCTCCGCAGCTCCGGCCGAAGCGCCGTCACCTCTATCGTCGCGAACAGATCCCCTTGTTTGCCTCGCGCACCCCTCATCGCCGGCTCCCTTGCAAAGGGGCGAATCCCCCATGCATGACGCCATGAGCGCGTCGACGAGCGCACGCAACTCCGCCAATCTCTCGACCAAAAGGCGGGGTTGCAGAACAAGCCGGACGGCCGCTTGCCCCGGCTCGGTCATCCACGCCGGCAGCAACGCCAGTGTCCGATCGGGTTGCCGGATGACGAAATACTCGGCGCCAGAATGGTGCTTCGAACCGAGCGCCACCACCGCCTCACCGCAGCGCGGATGAAAGGGGTAGAAGACCCGAACCTCAATTACCGGACGCTGGGCAGTATGCCGCTGTTCCGCCTGGAACCGGCAAGACCTTGTTGGCGCGAGCCGTCGCCGGCGAGGCGGGGGTGCCGTTCCTGTCGATCAACGGCTCGGAATTCGTCGAGCTTTATGTCGGTGTCGGCGCCGCGCGGGTGCGTGACCTATTCGAGCAGGGCCGACAGATGGCGCCGGCGATCATCTTCATCGACGAGCTCGACGCGATCGGCCGGGCGCGGAGCGCCCCCGCCCATGTCGGCAGCAACGACGAGAAGGAGCAGACGCTCAACCAGCTGCTCTCGGAAGTGGATGGTTTCGATCCCGGAGGCGGCCTGGTGCTGCTGGCGGCGACGAACCGGCCCGAGATCCTCGACCCTGCCTTGCTGCGCGCCGGCCGGTTCGATCGCCAGGTTCTGGTCGACCGGCCCGATAAGCGCGGGCGCGTGCAGATCCTAGACATCTACCTGCGGAAAATACGCCTCGGCGAAGACGTTTCGACCGAAGAGATCGCGGCGCTGACACCGGGGTTTACGGGCGCCGACCTTGCCACATTGGTCAACGAAGCGGCGTTGCTCGCCACCCGCCGGCAGCGCGAAAGCGTCGTTGCCGCCGATTTTACGGCGGCGATCGAGCGTATCGTCGCCGGTCTCGAAAAGAAGAACCGGCTGTTGAGCCCTATAGAGCGCCGGATCGTCGCCTATCACGAGATGGGGCACGCGCTCGTCTCGCTGCTGCTGCCGGGGGTAGACAGCGTGCAAAAGGTCTCGATTATCCCACGTGGCATCGGCGCTCTCGGCTACACGATCCAGCGCCCGACCGAAGACCGCTTCCTGCTGACGGAAGACGAGCTGCGGGACAAGATTGCGGTCCTGCTTGCCGGCCGGGCTGCGGAGCGGCTGGTGTTCGGCAAGGTGTCGACCGGCGCCGCGGACGATCTGGCAAAGGCGTCCGACATGGCACGCAGCGCCGCCGCCGAATACGGGATGGTGCCGACACTGGGCGACGTCGCCTACGATCGTCATTCTTCGCAATTTCTGTCGGTCCCGCATTCGCCGGCGTGGATAGAGCGAAGCTATGCCGAAGAGACCGCCCGCGAGATCGACTGTGCCGTGCGCGGTATTATTGCCGAGGCGGCCGCGCGCGCCTCCAGCCTGCTCGAAAGCCATCGTGATCTCTTGCAGCGGGGCGCCCAAGCGCTCCTGGACAAGGAAACCCTGACCGCCGGCGATCTCGAGGCGCTCCTGGCCTCGCCGACGACGAAGCCGCGGCTCGCTGTGGCGGCCGCGGCGGGCGACTGAAATGTGCACTGGGACCGCATGGAACAGAGCGGCTGCGTAATTGCCGACTGGACGATCGGCGGTTTGCTGCACGATCTTGCCGGGCGCGGGCAGCACCCCGCGATCATTTCGTTCGGCGAGAATGGGATCGCTACGTGGGACGCTGCAAGCGTCGCCGACAATGCGCTGCGACTGGCGGCGGGCCTGCGGGGAGGCGAGAATGGCGGAGGTGCCGTTGCGCTATGCGCGCCTAACTCACCAGCATGGATCATCGCCGCCCTCGCGGCGCTGGCGGCGGGCCGTACGCTGGTGCCGATCGACGATCTTGCCGATTCCGAGCAAATTGCAGAGGCGCTCAGTTCGAGCAACGCTCGGCTCGTCATAACCACCACCCATCATCTCGAAGAATGCGGCGAGAAGCTGTGCGTGAGCGGCGTCGGCGGTGTCGTGCTCGACAACGCCGCGGACTCCAAAACCGCCACGAAATCCTGGCAATCCATGCTGAGTGACCCGGCCGACGGCTCGCCCGCGGTCGACAGCGACGAGTCGGCCGTACTCACCTGGACGTCGGGCACGACCGGTTCGGCCAAGGCCTTCGTGCTCACGCACCGCAATATTGCGGTCAATGTCGAGGCGCTGCAGCGATTGGACATCGTTGGGCCCCACGACCGCGCCCTCCTGCCTTTGCCTCTGCATCATGCGTACCCTTTTGTCGTCGGCATGCTGACCGCGCTGACGCTCGGAACTGCTATCGTCTTGCCGGGCGCCTCGACCGGACCGTCGCTGATACGGGCCCTGCGCGAGGCGGAGGTCACGACTATCGTCGGCGTGCCGCGCCTCTATGAAGCGCTCGTGGCGGCAATCGCCGCGTACATCGGCGCCGAGGGTCGAGCAATCCGTCTCGTTTGGCATGCGCTCCTGAAACTGGCGATTCTCGTGCAGCGCGTGACAGGCAATCCCCTGGGACGCGCCCTGTTTGCTCGGGTCCGGCGCGGCGTCGGTCCAAGGTTGCGCCTCCTCGTTTCAGGCGGCGCCCGACTCGAACGCAGAGTCGAGGAGCAGCTCCAAGCCTTGGGATGGGACGCTCTGTCCGGCTACGGGCTCGCCGAAACCGCGTCATTGTTCACATGCAACCGGCCGCACGATCGCCGAACCGGCAGCGCCGGGCGGCCCCTACCCGGCAACGAAATCCGCATCGCCCGGCCCGACGATCATGGTATCGGCGAGATCGAGTTGCATGGCGGCTCGATCACCAAAGGCTATCTCGACGATCCCGAAGCCAATCGAGCGACCTTTACCCTTGATGGATGGTTCCGCACCGGAGACCTGGGGTTTGTCGATCACGACGGTTTCTTATTCATTACCGGCCGGACAAAGGAGACGTTGGTTCTAGGTGGCGGCAAGAAGGTTAACCCGGAGGAATTGGAGCGCATCTATGGGCGTGCACCGGAGATCGCCGAACTCGCCTTGCTCGAAAACAAAGGCGCGCTCGTTGCCTTGGTACGGCCCGACCAGATAAGACTGCGCGAGCGCGGCATCACCAATCTCCACGACGGGATTCGCGTCCTCCTGGGCGAGGAAGCACAAGGGTTGCCTTCCTACCAGCGGTTGTCGGGCTTCGCGCTCACCGGCGATCCGCTGCCGCGCACCCGCCTGGGCAAATATCGCCGGTTTCTGCTGCCGGGGCTTTACGCCCAGGCGGTTGCCGGGGCTGCCTGCCGTCCGCCGCGCTCGCCGACGCCCGCCGACGCTGCATTGCTCCGCGAACCGGCCGCGGCAGCGGCCTGGCAGGTGCTGCGCGAATATTTTCCCGATCGTCCCTTGGACCTCGACAACGATCTCGGCCTCGACCTCAATCTCGATTCGTTCGGCTGGATGGAGCTTTCGATCCTGCTGCACGAGCGCGCCGGCGTTGCTCTTTCAGAAGCAGATCTCGCTCGGATCGCAACGATCCGCGACCTGTTGCGCATGTCGATCGATCGCCAGTCTGGAACCACTGCACCCGTAGGCGCCGCGCCGGCGTTCGCTCTCGACAGCGATTACTGGCTCGCCCCGACCGGCCTGTCGCTGACGGTGGTAGGCTTGGCAATCTATGCGGTAAACCGGGGTGTTGTGCGCGGCGTCTTCCGGCTGCGCGTCTGCGGTATCGACCGGTTGCCGGCCGCGGGGCCTTTCGTGATCACACCCAATCACGTCAGCTATCTCGACGGTCTCGTCGTCGCCGCGGCGTTGCCGTGGTCCCGCCTGCGACGCGTCTATTGGGCCGGGGACTCTCGGCGGTTGTTCCCGCACTCGCTGACGCGCGTCTTCTGCCGGGCGGTGCATCTGTTCCCGGTTGAAGAGCTGCATCCCGGCGCGGCGCTCGAAACCGCAAATCGCATCTTGGCCGCTGGCGATACTCTCGTCTGGTTCCCGGAGGGCTGGCGCGCGCCCGATGGCCGGCTTCAGCGCTTTCTGCCGGGGATCGGCGAGGTGCTGTTACACAGCAGCGCGCCGGCTGTGCCGACCTCGATCCACGGCACGTTCGAGGCCCTACCGCGAGGCCATCGCATTCCGCGATGGCATCGGCTGACGGTCACCTTCGGCGGCCCGGCACCGGTCGGCATCCTGCACGCCACCGGAGTCGGTCGAACCGACGAGGAGCGTGTGGCCGACGGGCTCCGCCGGCGGCTGGTGGCCCTCGCCGAAAGCGAGCGCTGCGCCAATCGTTGAGGAGTAACCTGACGCCCCATCGAGGAGCTACCTGCTAGCTCGATCGTGATCAAGAAGGCAACTCCAGCCGGGCGCTGAGGCCGCCGCCTTTACGGGCGGCGAGGACGATGTCGCCGCCGTGCTCGCGAGCGATCGAGCGGGCAACGGCGAGGCCGAGGCCGACGCCGCCGGTTTCGGGATTGCGCGAGCCTTCGATACGATAGAACGGCTCGAAAACCTTCTCGCGCTCGCTGCGCGGAATGCCGGGCCCGCGATCCTCGACGGCCAGGACGACGAGCCGACCCTCGGCCTTCAGGGTCGCTTCGGCGCCGCCGCCATATTTTACGGCGTTGTCGATCAGGTTGGAGATCACCCGGCGCAGCGCCGCCGGCCGGCCGGATACCGTGACGCCCCGGATCCCGGAATACGTCACCGTGGCACCGGCATCCGAGGCGTCCTCGCAGACACCCTCGGCGAGGGCGTCGAAGTCGACGAGCGTGCGCGGCTCGCGTTTTGCGTCGTCGCGGGCGAAGGACAGGATCGAGTTGAGCATCGCGCCCATCCCATCGATCTCGTCGGCCATCTTCTCGCGCTGGTCGGGGCTCTCGCCGACCTCAAGGCGCAGCTTCAGGCGGGTCAGCGCGGTCCGCAGATCGTGCGAGATCGCGGCCAGCATCTGTACCCGGTCGTCATGGAAGCGGCGCAAGCGTTCCTGCATCCGGTTGAAGGCATCGATCGTGACCCGCAGTTCTCGTGGCCCTTTAGGCGGCAGAGGCGGCGCATCGCCGCTGGCGCCGAGCTGCTCGACGGCGCCGGCGAGTTCGGACAGCGGGTTCGCCAGCCTCCGCGCCGCCAGGATGGAAAGCAGGATGACCAGGATCGCGGTGAAGCCGAGCCATGCGCCAAAGGCCGCTCGCGAGAATTTGGTCGCAGCCGGAGGCGGCAGCGGGGGCGACTCGAAGCTCGTCGTGAACAGCAGCCAGTGGCCGTCGTTGAGCGGCATTTCGACCAGCATTCCGTCCTGTCCAGAGCCGGTCGCTTGCCGCTGTGGCTGCGGGGCGACGACTATCTGGCGCGGAGCAGTCAAGAGCAGGTGGATGCGGTGGCGGAGTCTGATCGCCTCGGGGTCGCCGGAGTTGACAAGATCGGGCAGTGGCATGTCGCGCAGGTCGATCCGGATTTCGGGACGGAGCGCGGCAGTGATGATGGCCGGCCGCTGCGTGTTTGGGACCGAGTCGAGCGCCTCGGCCAGCGAAACGACGGTTGCCGGGAACAGCGCCGCCGCAAACCGGGTCCGGAAATCCTCCGGGGTCTCCCGAGGATAGAGGCCGGCATATTCGAGCCCGGCATTGACGACCCGCTGCAGCGCGGCGCCGAGGCCCATCGCGACGACGACCGTCAGCGCCACGGTCATCGCGATGCTGTCGAGCCGCCACCGCCTCCTCATGGCGCGGCTCCCGCGGCGGTGACCGGAACAGCAAAGTAGTAGCCCTCGCTGCGCACCGTCCTGATCATCTCCGGCTCCTTCGGATCGGCTTCGATGCGCTTGCGCAGCCGGCTGATATGAACGTCGATGGCGCGGTCGAACGGTGACAAGGCGCGGCCGCGGGCGAGGTCGAGCAGCTGGTCGCGGGTCAGGGTGCGCTGCGGCCGCTCGACCAGGGCGAGAAGAATGTCGAACTCAGCGGTGCGAAGCATGACCAGCGCGCCGGCCGGCGAGAAAAGCTGGCGCCGCGCCACGTCAAGCCGCCAGCCAGCGAACTCGTAGACCCTATCGGCCCCAGGCGGTGCACCGGAGCCCGGAACCGGCAGCGCGACGAAGCACCGCCCGGATGCGGGCAACCAGTTCACGCGGGCTGAAGGGTTTCGTCAGGTAGTCGTCGGCGCCGATTTCGAGCCCGAGGACGCGGTCGGCTTCGCCGCCGATCGCGGTCAACATGATGATCGGCAGCCTGCCGCCGGCGCGCAGCTCCTTGCACAGCGCGAGCCCATCCCTCCCGGGCAGCATGATATCGAGCACGACGAGATCGATCTTGGCGCTGGCCAGGGTCTGCATCATCGCGCCGCCATTGGTGGCGACCGAGACGCGATAGCCGTATTGCTCCAGGAAGTTCGAGAGCAGCGCGCAGATCTCGCTGTCGTCGTCGACGATCAACAGGTGTGGTGTCGCGTCCATGGCGCCACCCAGTATCACGCGCCGGCCGGGTTCCGCCAAAGAAGCGATTTGCAAACGAATGTGAAATCGGCCGGGGAGTGCAACATGCAGCGAAGAATCTCGCCTCTTAAGATGCTACTTTAAGTGTTAGAGGACATTTTTCTGAAGACTTTACGCGGGAGAATCGGCCCCGAATGTTGTCGGGGGTCATTGTTTTCTTGCACACAAAAAAGATTCAGCCCCAGACGGTCCTGCCGGCCTGCCGTCATGAAGCTGCGTGATCTCGAATATCTTGTAGCGTCTGCGGCGGCGGGCAATTTCACCCGTGCGGCGAAATCGCTCGGGATCAGCACCTCGACGATCAGCCGCCGCATCGGTCGGCTCGAGGATGAACTGGGCCTCGCGATATTCGAGCGTGGACATAGCGGGATCCGGCTGACGACCGGCGGCAAGAATGTGCTGACGCATGCCAGGCGCGCGGTTGCAGAGCTGGATGCCGCCAAGTTCGCCGGACGGCAGAACGGGATCGGCGCCGCCGGCGAGGTGCGTCTCGGAGTCCGAACGCCAGTGGGCGAAGCGATGCTTATGATGTTGAAGGCTTGGCGTGAGAGCGCCGCCAACGTGGTGCTGACGATCTTCGAGATGAACGAGCGGGATCTCGTAATTGCGCTCGACGAGCGGCGGCTCGACGTCGCACTCGCACCCAGCCATATGCTGCCAGCACGCGTGGCGAGGCTGACCACGTACCGAGAACGCTTGTTCGTAGCCCTGCCGGCCGGTCATCCGCTGGCGCGGCAGGAGAAACCGTTTACCTGGGTCGAGCTGAGCGGCGAGACGATTCTGGTCCAGGGATGGGACGAAAGCCAGGCCGAGCGCGACTTTCTGGCGCCGCTCCTCGGCACCGAAATCTGTTTCCGGAGCCACCCCGCAAGCCGGCAGTCGCTCCTCGGCCTGGCCGCCGGCGGCTTCGGGATCGCAGTCGGGACGGAAAGCGAGGCCGCAGCAGGGTTTCCGGGTGTCGTCTTCCGGCCGGTTGAAGAAAAGGACGCCGTTCTGCAGCTGGATCTCGCCTGGCTGCCGGAGACCGAGGAACCGGCCGTCGGTCGCTTTGTTGCCTTCATGCGCGACGCGGTCCGGTCAAGCAGGCTTGTCTAAGGCTGGCGCTGTCCGCCGCAATTTCGCGAAGGCGCGATCGGTCGCCATGAAGCGCGCCAGCATCGGGCCGACGAGCTTCGCCGGCTCGACGGTGCCCTGGCCGGTCTCGCGGCCGAGGGTCTCGGCATAGGCGACGAGGTCGCGATGGATGGCGGCCGGCAGCTCGATTGTGAGCCGCACCGGCTTGTCGTCCTCGATCCTGCCGAGCTTGAGCTTCCTCATGCTCCTGTTATCAGCGGGCATAGGCTTCGAGGACGAGGTCGCGGGTGACCATCACCCGCACCGGAAAGCCGGGGCGGATCGTCAGGGTCGGCGGGATGGCGAGGGAACGTCCGACGACCTGCTCGCCGACTTGGTTGAAGCTTTGCGACATCCCTTGCTGGATCGCCGCAGCGAGCGAGCCACCGTTGTCGCCGCTCACCCCGGCCTCCGAGCCGACGCTCAGAATGGTCGAGAGGATCGCGGCCTTGAACAGCATGCCCCAGTGGTTGTCGACCTCGTCCTCGAGCCCGGCATAGCCGGCGGCGTCGGCCGCCGGCTGGCGCTCGAGCACGATCGAACGGCCGTTCGGCATGATCAGCCGCGTCCACGCCAGCAGCACGCGAGATTGCCCGAACGAGACCTGGGAGTCGTATTGGCCGACGAGCCGCGCCCC
>DATJSH010000098.1:0-8216 GCA_035504235.1 Allostellaceae bacterium
AGCTTTACGTAAAGATTCTGAACCTACTCGATCGGCGCTATATCGCGACGAGCTTTTCGGCCCCTTCGGCGCAGGTGTTTGGTCAGCCGTTCACTGTCTTCTCTGGCCTACACGTGACGTTCTAAGGGTGGTCACGTCCGACCGCTGGCTCGCCGAAGACCTTCGCGTCAACACTGAAGTGCTCCTGTATTCGTGATCCGGCGGAGCGTACTCGCTGCGAGAACCCGTCAAGGAACGTATCGTAGTCGGTCATCTGCTGAAGCTCAGTAATCGCCCGACGCAGCCCGTGAGCAAGGGACCGCTCGAATTCCTCTCGCCCCGCGAATCCTGGGGGCAACGCGCGACGCAAAGTTGGAGTGTGCCGGCTCAGTTCCGCCCACGCGGCCAGCAATTCCACCCAGGTGTAGACGGTAATGCCCAGCGTCACATGGATGGAGGCGCTTTCCGAGACCGTCATCGTCGAGTGGATGAACCCGCGCGGTAGGTAGAGCAGATCACCCGGCGCAAGATCGAGTTCTAGCAGTGGGGACGACGGTCTATACGCGCGCGAATCGAAAGGCTGGCTGCGATGCGGCAGTCGTAGTGGCGGATTTTCGATGCGCCAATGCTTCATCCCGGCGATCTGCAACAGGAAGACTTCATGCGTATCGTAATGCGGCGTGAAGCCAGCGGCTTTGCCCGGCGTGATATAAACGTTGGTATGCACCGGGTGGTTGAATTCCCCCTCGATCGCTTGCGCAAGCGCGCCCAATGGCTTCCACGCCCGATGAAAGCCGGGCAACGAAATCGTCGCTCCGGCTTCGTATTCGGCGCGGACGCGGTCGAGGTCCGGAATTCCGGTGAACAGATCGCCGCCTAAGCGGATGGTCCGGGTAAAGGCTTCGGGCGGGAAGAAGCCTCCGTCGCGGGCGATCTGGATTGCGGGATATCTGAGCCCGCCTGACGAGATCGCCTGCTCGACATCGTGACCGGTTAAGAGCGATGCGTAGAAATCGGGCTGCGAGCGGCAAATATGCAGCGGTTCGTTTTCCCAATGCCGTTTGAAGAACGTGTCGCTCTGCATCGGGGCTAACAGCTTGGCGAACGATGCAGGGCGTTGGCTCATTGCGAGTGACCTCAGAACCGCTTGGTGATCGACAGCCGCGCCATCAGCGGTTCGAGCGGGTGCTCGTGGATATCGGCGCGCCCGTCCGGGTATGTGCTGATCTCGCTTTGCAGCCGGTCGACATACCAGAACTCGGCGGCCGGGGCGTGGGTGTTGAGCAGATTGTAGATGCCGAGGCCGGCGTCCCAGCCCTTCCCCAGATCGTAATGGACATCGAGGTTCAACTGTCCATAGCCCTTGCCGTTGATCTGGCCTTGTGCAGTCGGCGCGTTGGCGCACGACGTTGCGACATCGGGGAAGTCGTGTACGGCGGCGGCATCGTTGCAAGGCCCCGACGACAGCGGGAAGTTGCCGATGAAGCGATAGACCAGCCCGCCGCTCCACGGCCCGAGGTTGTGCATGTAAAGCGCCAATGATCCGGCATCGACCGGGGCGTCCTGGATATTGGTGCCAAGATGCCCGGTGCCATCGTCAAAGGGCGAGGTGAAGCGTGCGTGATTGACCGAGACGCTTCCGTAGAACTCTAGCCAGTCAGTGAACTCGTAGGTCGTGTTGATCTCCAGACCATAACGGTGGCTCGGTGGTCCCGCCGAATCCATGCCGATATCCGGATCGATGATCGTCTCCGACCGCTGCCACAAATTGTAGAGCGCGAGCGTGAAGGTGAAATCCTTGGTGATGTTGGCCCGCGCACCGACTTCTTCGCCCCATTGCTTTGCCAGCAACGGCGAATAGGGGAGGTCCAGACTGGACTGGCGACTCTGGTTGACACCGCGCAGATCGGCGCTGTGAAAGCCCTCGCCGGCCGACAGGTAGAATTCAAAACTGTCGAGCGGCCGGAAGATCAGGCTCCCTTTCGGCTGCGACAGGTTCTGACCGCGCGCACCGCTATTGGTATAACCAGCCGCCCCGTGCAGCGCGGCAAGCAGGTCGTCGTCGGTGCCGTGCTGATAGTCGTCGCGCACGCCGAGCACCGTGCGGAACCACGGCGTCCAATGTGTGGTCATTTGCAGATAGAGCGCGCCGGCGTAAAGGCTCACATCGTCGTTGTTGGAGAATGATGCCGGATCACCAGCGGTCTCCGCCGATGTCAGCGGCGTTTGCGCCTGGCTGGGCAGCCGCCCGACATTGAGCAGATCGAAGCGGGTCAACTGACCCATCGCGAACTCGTTAGGAAATCCGGCGATAGTTCCCGGCAGCGTGTAATCGACGGAGTTGCCGAACACATTGCGTGTCTCGAACTGGTCTTCCTGGTCGCCATGCACCGGATCGACCAGGAAATGGGTGAAGTCGTTGAATAGGTTGAGCTGGTTGTAAATGTAATAGGCACTGGCGCTGAGCTGGCCGGCGCCGAGCGCCGTGTGGTAATTGGCCGAGAGGCTGGCGCGCATCGCATGACCGCCATCGGTCGGGTCGAGCGAGCCGAAATAGCCGATGGTGGAAACGGCGCGGAACGGGATGTCGGTCGTGTTCGTCCAGTCCTGATGGTAGAACATCGCGGTCAGCGAAAAACCGCTGTCCTTCTCATCCTGGCTGTAGCGCAGCACGACGTTTTCCTTGCCGGCGTTGTCGGCCACCACGGACGGCCCGTCGTAATGCTGCAACTCGACCGCCTCTAGCAGATGGCCGTCGCCAAGCGGTTGCGTCTCGGCGCCGAAGAGGCGCTCGAACCCGAGCGTGCCGACACTCGCCGTAAACTGATCGGGCATCACATCGCGATAGCCCACGCGCACCGACCCGACGGCGCCGAAGTCGCCGACATTCGGGTAATAAGGCCCCTTGGTGTAGGTGATCTGGTCGGGGAGCTCCGGGATCATGAAGTTGAGATCGGTATAGCCCTGCCCGTGTGCATGCGTCGGCTGGTTGATCGGCATGCCGTCGACATAGGTTTCGAGGTCGGTGCCGTGGTCGAGGTTGTAGCCGCGCATAAGATACTGGTTGGCCTTGCCTTCGCCGCTGTGCAGCGTCACGGTCAGACCGGGTACGGTTTCGAGGATCTGGCCTGGTCGATAGGCCGGCGTCAGCTGGATTTCCTGATCGTCAACGACGCCCTGGCTCGCCGTCGTCGCCGTCCCAAGCAAATCCTCACGCGGCGCGCTGATGGTGATCTCGCCAAGATCGGCGGACGGCACGGCCTGACCCGCGTTTGGTGCTGCAGAGTTCGGCGCCGGGGTCTGCGCCGCGGCGGCACCCGTCATGGCAACCAGCGGTAACGTACTGGCGACAAGGCGCCGTATCATGGGGCAAACCAGGGCATAGGCTCGGAGGAATGTCGTTGTTATGAAGTTTTCATATAAACATCATACTTACCGGAGGTTTCGCAATGCAACGCATAACCGTCGCGATTGACGATGAACTCGCCGAAGCGATTGATCGGGTCATCGCGGCCCGCGGCTACCAGAACCGCTCGGAGGCGATTCGCGATCTCGCCCGCGCAGGCATGGCCGAAT
This sequence comes from Allostellaceae bacterium, assembly GCA_035504235.1. GTDB lineage: Bacteria > Pseudomonadota > Alphaproteobacteria > ATCC43930 > CGMCC-115725 > DATARH01. Next base: position 3,556 of record DATJSH010000098.1, read on the forward strand.
TGGAAGAGCGCTCACCCGCGGACCACGAGGGCGTCGCCGCTTTGGTCTACGTCTATGATCACGAGGGGCGCGAGCTGGCGAAGCGACTTACCCGCTCATTCCACGACCATCACGATTTGTCGCTGGCGACGATGCATGTACATCTCGACCACGAAAGCTGCATGGAAGTTGCGATCTTGCGCGGAGTCATGAGCGACATCCGGCATTTTGCCGAGCACGTCATCTCGGAACGCGGCGTCCGCCACGGGCGACTGGTTGCCGTCCCGGTCGAGGTCCAAGCGGAGAGCCACGCTCATGGCGGGCGCGGCCAATCGCATCTGCACACCCACGTTCGCGAGGCCCGGTAGGATGCCTCGCCGGTCGCCGATCAGTGAAGTGATGCCGGAGGCGCGATGCGATGCAAGCCGGTATCGCGGGAACCGCCGGCAGCGATCAGTAAGCTTGCGACCATAAGAACCGCATAGGCAGCGGCATTAATTTCGATAATGCGGACGACGATGGCTGCGGTGAAATCCTGGACGCCGCCCATGACGGAGGCGGAGATCAGGTAGAGCCCGCCTTCATACGCGATAAAGGCGCCGATAAAACCCACCAGCACCGCGGTGACGAAGCCGCGCCCGCTAACAGTCGTTTGCGCCGCGACCGTGCTCAAGACCGCGATGCCTCCAAGGATCGCGCCCCAGGTGATCGTCATCGTGTCCCACGGATAGTGCAGAAGGCCGAAGCCGACGATCTGGTTGACCAGCCACAGCGCGACGGTCAGCAGCAACGCATCGCGGCGGGGCAAGGTCATCGCGGCGATGGCGCCGAACGCGGCGAACGGCACTGCGCAGGCAAAGCCGAACGTGAACGCAAGGCTCGCGGCGATCAGCAGCGCCAGCCACAGATGATGACGCCAGCCAGCAGAGAAAGCAGAGGTCAGATAGGGCACATTGATGTTCCTTTGGTGAATGCGGTCAGTCATGGCGGAAACCTTTACCGGCGCGGTCGAGCGGATCGGGCTTCGCGAGGCCGAGCCATTCCGCGCGCAACCGGTCCCAAAGGTCGAGCCGCGACCAATCCGGGCTTTGGCGGACTTTGTCATCGCGGTCGAGAAACGGGTTGGGGAGCAGCACGGTGATCTGCTGCTCGCCCTTGCCGTTGAACAGGCGCAATCCCCATGACACCGGCGTGCCGTCGCGGCTGATGCGGCGGTAAAGCTCGGCGCGCGATGTGCGGCGATGATGGGCCAGTTTCGGCGAGACCGGGCTGAGTTCGGTGCCCCTGTGCTCGCCGATGCAGATATGGAAATGCGGTCCACCAAAGCCGATCGTCAGGTAGCCGTCCATCATGCCGATCACGTCGGGCGCTCGCGGGGCGCGCATTTCCCACGCGGCACCCTGGATCAACGGGCCGAAGGTGATGTCCTGCCAGTGCTCGGTGAATAATCCGCGCAGCAACTTTTCGAGGCTCGCCTCATCGGTCGGCAGCGGAAAGACATCGGTCGGCGCGCCGTCCGGTTCGATTTGGCGTTCGGGCTGCATCGGCCTGCTCATGGGTCACCCGGTGGCAAAGGCGCGACATCGCGATGGGCGCCAGGATGCCACAAAACATCGCTTGCGCCTGTGTCGTTCTCGGCGCGTGCCAGGACAAAGAGCAGATCGGACAGCCGGTTCATGTAGCGGATCACCGCAGGCGTAATCGGCTCCTGGAAGGCCAGCTCGGTGATTTCGCGCTCGGCGCGCCGGACGATCGTGCGTGCGATGTGCAGCAGCGAGGATGCCTCTGACCCGCCGGGGAGGACGAACGAGGTCAGCGGCGCCAGTCGCCCATTGTGTTCGTCGATTTGCTGCTCAAGGCAATCGACTTGGGTCTCTTGGAGTCGCAACGGTTCGATCTTTAGGCCCGGCCGCTCAGGTCGGCAGAGATCAGCGCCGATATCGAACAGGTCGTTCTGGACGCGCCGGAGCATGGCTCGCGCTGGCTCGCCGACGTGGCGCGCGGCCCAGCCGATAAAGGCATTCGCTTCGTCGACCGAGCCCGTCGCCGCGACGCGGATGTGGAATTTTGGCAGCCGGGCACCATCGCCGAGCATGGTGCGACCATCGTCGCCCGTGCGGGTGTAGACGCGGTTTATCTTGACCATGAGAGGAGGAACCTTGGGCGAGCCGGGTGGATTGCCCGAACGCATCGCCTCGTCAGAGGGTAGCCGCGCTGATGCGCGTGGGGAAGCGGCAAGTTTTTCCCGATCATGGCGTTGCCCCCGGCATGATCCCGGGCAAAGTGGTCGGCACGTCGAAGGCCACCTTGACGCCGGCGAAGACGCCAAAGCCCTGGTGCTGAAAGCCGATCGGGTCCTGATAGTGCCGGTCGAGCAGGTTGTTGATCCGGGCGAAGAAACTCAGCCCGTTGCCGATATCGTAGTTGCCGGCGAGGTTGATGAGCGTATAAGGCGTCGCGAACAGCCCCGACGCGGTGCCGTCGCGGTTGATATCGGCCCATTTGCCCGTATAGACGGCCGTCGCGGTAAAGGACAGCGCCTCGGTTGCTTGCCATTTCGCATTGAGGCTCGCCTTGTGCTTTGGCCGGCGAAGCAGCTCGGTATGGGTGATGTCGTCATTGGCCATTGTGTAGGTGTAGTCGACGCGAAGCGTGAGCGGCTCCCACGGCTTGTAGGCGACATAGTTTTCCGCGCCGTAGGTCGTCGCCTGGCCGATATTCTCGTAGGTCGTGCCGGTGCTGTTGACCTGGATGAGGTTGTCGATGTCATTGTGGAAATAGGTGCTGCCGAACCCAACCTGCTTGTCCCAGAGCGTCTCCTCAAAGCCCATGTCATAGCCAAGACTGGTTTCCGGCCTGAGGTTCGGATTGGCGAAGAAGCCGAAGGACGGGTAGTTGTCGTAAAGCTCGTCGAGGGTCGGCGCCTTGAAGCCGGTGCCGACGCTGCCTTTGATCTTGGTACCAGTCTCGGGGATCAGATAGGCCGGCGCCTCGCGAAAAGTCGGATGGCCCCCGAATGAGCCGTTATCGTCGTACCGGAAACTGGCGGCGTTGAAGATTCGGTCGGTGACGTTGGATTGCAGCTCGATATAGCCGGCATCGTTGGTGACATGCGCCGACGCGGGGTTGGTGTTGTTGAGCCGCTCGATCTGGTGCTCGGCGCCCAGCACCAATGTCTCGCCCGGCACCAGCTTGACGGTGCCCTGCCAATCGATCTTCTCACGGACGCCGTGATAATCGGACGGGTCGCTGCTAAGGGCGAGCGCGTCGGTGTTCGGGTCGAGGAAGTTTCGCCAATACCCGGTGTAGCCAAAGCCGACTGTCTGCTCGAACTGCCCATCGAACAGGACGAGATGTGCGAATCCGCGGGTGAAGAGTTCGTGGTTGCGGTTGTAGCTCTGCGCTGCTTCCGGCGCCGGCGGAAAGACGGAAAAATCGTCGCTGGTCGTATTGAGGTCGGTATCGACATAGCGCAGCACGGCGCCGACATCGAAATTGTCGGTAAGCTGAGCGCCGAGCTTTGTCGACACGGTGCGGTTGTCGTAGTAGTCGGGATTGAGGGGCACGCCCGGCGGCACAAATCCCGTCGGCGTCACATCGGTCGCGCCCGAGTGGTAGTGGGCGAAATCGAAATTGTAGGAGAAGCGCCCGACCGAGCCGCTGAGCCCGGTTGTCTGGTTGAAGGTGTCGAACGAGCCGCCCTCCAGCGTTCCGTAGACATGCGGCGGTCCCGAGCCGGCCTTGGTGATGATGTTGATGACGCCGCCGATCGCATCCGAACCGTAGAGGCCGCTCGCCGGGCCGCGCAGCACCTCGACCCGCGCGATATCGGAGGCAAGGATTTGCGAAAAATCGAACGAGTTGTCGGGCGAACTCGGGTCACTGACATCGATGCCGTCGACCAGCACCTTGGTGTGGTTCGCGTTGGCACCACGGATAAAGACAGAGGTCGTGCCGCCGGGGCTGCCGGTCTGCACGACATTGAGGCCGGGCACGTCGTTCAAGACCTCCGGCAGAGTGCGTTCCTGTTTCTGCGCGATGTCCTGGCTGGTGATGACGGTGAGGCTGCTGCCGATCTCGCTCTCGGGGGTCGGCAGCATGGTCGCGGTGACCACGACCGCCGGGAGCGGAACCTGCTCCGGTCCGGTCGCCTCTGATGTCGGAAGGGACGGCTGGGCGGGAGGTGTGTCGTCGGTTTGGGCGGCGAAGGCGGGAGACGATAAAGCGAGAAAGGATGAAACGAAGGCAAACCGGCGGCGAGCCGCCGAAACGCGCACAGACCCGGGCATGACAATAGCCTCGCGGCAACGTGACACGTCACCGCGAACCAAAGCCCGAATATGCCGGTCAGCTCGCCGACAGGTTCCGGCCCCCGCTGGTGCACCCCGCCCAACGTGTCCGCGCGTGACCACGGCCGATGGCAGGTCTCCTGGCTCGCGGGTCAGTGCCTTGCGCCGCCTTCCCAGAGACCCCGAAGGGTCACCAGTGGCTTTGATGGCGCGCGGCTCGCCGCTTACAGTTGCGGGGGCAGCCGCAGCTTTGGGGGGTCTGTTGCCAGACGGAACCCACACTGCGTTCCCTTTTGATCCCCGAAGGGAACCATCGTCGAGATTGTGCGGCCGGATCGGAACCAGCGTCAAGTGTCACGGCCACGACAAACAGCGAAGGGCAGCAAGGGGGCA
>DATJSH010000099.1:0-16625 GCA_035504235.1 Allostellaceae bacterium
GCTCAAGAGCAGAACCCGCGGCCGCCCCTGGGCATCGCTCAGCGCATGGATTTTGGTTGTTCGTCCGCCGCGCGAGCGGCCGATCGCTGGCTCGAAAGGCCCCCTTTTCCGCCCCCGGCCGAGCGGTGCACCTTGATCGACGAACTGTCGAGCGCCACCGTCGCGGTGATCCCGCTCGATCCGGTCAACTGCTCGAACATCTCAAACCAGATGCCTTGCCGGCTCCAGCGGTTGAAGCGGTTGTAGATCGTGGTGTAGGGGCTATAGGCGGGCGGGCAGTCGCGCCAGCGCGCCACAGCGCAGCAGGTGGATAATCCCGCTGCTCACCCGCCGGTCATCGACTCGATGCGCGCCCCTTCGGCCGCGTGGCATCAGCGGCTCAACCCGTGCCCACTCCGCCTCCAAAAGCCAATACAGCGCCTTTGCCATCCACGCCGCCGCCGTTTGGAAGCTTGAAGCACAAATCCTGCCCGCCGAGAATCCCCTTATCGGGGACAGACCCTAGGCAAGCCGAAGCGCAGCTTGGCCGCGAGCCTTACTGTCCGGGACCCATGAACACGGACTGCATCCAGTTGGGTGAGAGCCGGTGTTCATGGGTTCCGGGTACAGCGCTGCGCGCTGTCCCGGAATGACAAAGGGAGAGTCTACCGCGACGGGTAGTGCGTCGTGAGCTTTTGGCCGGCCGTCTCGACGGGATCGGCGTCGATCAGCACAAAGGCGAAGACTGCCGGCTCGTTCCCCCGATTGACCCAGGCATGCATCGTGCCGCGCTGGACGCAGATATCGCCCGCTTTCATGTGCACGGTCTCGCCGTCGTCGAGCTCGAGCTCGCACTCGCCCGACAGCAGGATCGCGTAGTCGCACGTCTCGGTGCGATGCATGAAACCCGGCGATCCCGGCGCGAACGAAGTGACGCGGATGACCGACCCTTGGCCGGTACCGACGTAATTGTAACGCTTCACAAAACCGGCGCGCTGCGCATCGCCGGCGGCTCCTTCCGAATTGTCGACCGGCATCTTGTCGGTCGACCACACCTCGACCCGCGAGATTCCGGGCCGGCTCGGGCTCTCTGCGGCGGTGAAGGTCTCGTCGGTGGCGACGACCGCGCGCCCGTTTGGGTCATGCCCCGTGACGATGCGGCGAACCTGCATATCTTCCTCCCTACTCCGTAACGCGGCGAAGCCGCAAATTAATCACAATGAGACGGTGTGGCAGTGAGGTGCCGAATGACGCAATCGCACTGTCTCACCGCCTCCCAGTGAAATTTATTGGCGCTACGCGCCTCTAATTTCGGCCGCTCGTTGCGGTCTGGTTGAACAGGATCTTGCGTTCCTCGTCGCTGGGTGGGGCCGAGCGGCGCAGCTCCTTGCCGAGATCGACGCCGCGCTTGACGGCCGGGCGATCGCGCACCGCCGCGCGCCAGCGCGCGACGTTGGGAAATTCCTCGATGTCCTGACCTAGCGGCTTGGCGATCAGCACCCACGGCCATGAGCACATATCGGCGATGGTGTATTCGTCGCCGAGGATGTAGTCGCGCCCTTCCAACCGACGCTCCAGCACGCCAAGGCAGCGGTTGTATTCGTTCTTGTAGCGTCCGAGAGAATAGGCGTGCTCGCCCGGCGCATAATTGACGAAATGCGACAGCTGGCCCGCCATCGGCCCCAGATTACCGACCTGCCAGAAGAGCCATTCCATCAGCTCCTTGCGGCCGCGGCGATCGGTTGGCGCAAAGCGTCCGGCCTTCTCCGCGAGGTGCAGCAGGATGGCTCCGGACTCGAAAATCGCCATGGGTCCGCCCGGCTCACCGTGATCGACGATCGCGGGCATCCGGTTGTTCGGGCTGATCGCGAGGAACTCCGGCCTGAACTGGTCGCCTTTGCCGATATTGACCGGGATCATGCGGTATTCGAGGCTGCATTCCTCGAGCATGATCGACACCTTCCAGCCGTTGGGCGTCGGCCAGTAATAGAAATCGATCATCGCCGGTCCTCCTCTACGCGCACCACGGATGCGGCTATCATCGTCACGATGCACGCGGTCGCCAACTCCTTCCTCCTGGTCTACGCCGGACTGTTTCCGATCGTGAACCCGATCGGCGGCGCACCGATATTTCTCGCGCTGACGCACCACAATACCGAGGACGTCCGCCATAAGCTGGCCTGGCGCGTCGCGGTCAACGGGTTCGTCCTGTTGCTCGGCTCACTGTTTGTCGGCTCGCACGTGCTGGCGTTTTTCGGCATCACCCTGCCGGTGGTCCGCATCGCCGGCGGGCTCGCCGTCGCATCTTTCGCCTGGCGGCTGCTGCGCGATGGCGCCTTGGCGGCGGACGACCGCAACGAAGCGCATCAAGCCCCTGTCATCGACGCGTTCTATCCGTTGACGATGCCGCTGACGGTCGGGCCGGGATCGATCGCGGTGGCGATCGCGCTCGGCGCCGAGCGGCCGCCCGATGCCACAGGAGGTTTAGCCATCGCCTCCCTCGCCGCCGGCGCCTTTGCCGGATTGCTGGCGATCGCGGTGACCATCTTTGTCTGCTATCGCTTTGCCGGCCGGATGGTCGCGATGCTCGGCGCGGGCGGGATCAACGTATTGATCCGCCTCTCGGCCTTCATCCTGTTGTGCATCGGTATTCAGATCATCTGGAGCGGTTACAGCGCGCTGACGGGCATCCCGCACTCGTAGCGTCCACACCCCTCAAATTTCGCTCCCCGGCGCAAGGGGGGCCCACTTTTGCGGCCTCTCGGGCAGCGGCGAAGTATCCCGGCTTCCGCCGGGAAGCGTGTATGGGGAACCTAACCGCCGACGACCTTGTCGGCGCGCAGTCCGGCGATTTCCGCGGCCGAATAACCGGCCTCGGCGAGGATTTCGTCGGTGTGCTCGCCGAGCGCCGGAGCGCCGCGGCGGATCGCGGCCGGTGTGCCTTCGAACCGCGCGGCATTGCGCATCTGCCGCAGGCGACCCGCCTTGGGGTGGGCGTACTCGATTACCGCGCCGAGGGCCGCGACCTGCGGCGCCTCGATGACCTGAAAGCGGGTCAGCACCGGCGCGCACGGCACCCCCGCCGTGGTAAGCCGGTCGAGCCAATGCTCGGCCGTGCCGGTTTTCAGCACTTCTTGCGTCATCGCGAGCCGCGCCTCGACATTGCGTTGCCGCAGCGCCGGGGTCTTGAAGCGCTCGTCGTCGAGCCATTCCGGGCGCTCCAGCGCCTCGGTCAGCGCCAGCCATTGCGCGTTGGTCTGCACCGCGACGGTGATCCAGCCGTCGCTGGTCGCATAGACGAGATCGGTGGCGCTGGCCTTGCCCTGGGTTGCCGGCTCGTCGCCAATAAAGGTCTGATCGCCCATGTCGGACGGCCACAAAAACGCCAGCACCGCCTCGAGCATCGACAGGCGGACATGCTGGCCCGCGCCGGTGCGGGCGCGCGCCAACAGCGCGGCGGTGATCGCCTGCGACGCCGTGATCGCGGTCAGTTTGTCGGGGAGGATCGTGCGCAGCATGCGCGGGCGCACATCGTCGGCGCCGGCCTGCACCGTCGCGAGCCCGGAATAGGCCTGGATGATCGGGTCATAGACCGGCTTATGCGCATAGGGGCCTACCTCGCCAAAGCCGCTGATTGAGACATAGACGATGTCGGGTTTCGCGGCGCGCATGGCGGGCTCGTCGATGCCGAGCCGCTCGACCACACCGGGGCGGTAATTCTGCACAAAGACATCGGCGGTCTCGCACAGCTTCAGGAGCGCCCGACGCCCCGCCGCCGTCTTGAGGTCGAGCGCGATCGAGCGCTTGCTGCGGTTGTTGTTGAGAAACGAGGTGGAGAAACCGCCGCGCTTCTGCGCCGAGCCGCGGGTCGGGTCGCCACCCTCGAGCGGCTCGACCTTGATGACGTCGGCGCCCTGGTCGCCGAGGATCATCGTCCCCAGCGGCCCCGCGACATTCGAGGTCACATCGACAATGCGGATGCCATCGAGCGGGCCGGGCATGAGGGGGCCTGGCTACTCGGCCGCGACCGCGCGCGGTGCCTCTTCGGCGGTCGCAAAATAGCGGCGGCCGGTGGTGCGCTGGTTCTCGTAGATCGATCCCTGGTTCGCTGCCGGCGGCAGCGGCAGGCGCACCGGCACGTTCGTCAGGCGCGGGTGCAATGTCGGCTCGCCGGCGAGCAACAGCTCGTCGAACTTCTCGATCCCATCCTTGAATCCGAGGAGGGGCCAGGCGTCGGCCGCCCGGTATTGGAACAGCAGGAAACGCCGCTCCAGTCCGGAGAAATTGGTCGCCGAGCCGTGTACCGCGCGGACATGATGGATGGTGATCGAACCCGCCGGCCCGAGGCACGGCTGGGCCTTGTCGAGGTCGAGCTTCGCCGCCGCGGGGTCGATCGCGCCGCAGAAACAACCGTCGGGGCCGTGATGATCGTAGATCGGCCCGCGATGGCTGCCGGGGATCACCATCATCGGGCCGTTCTGCGGGGTGAAATCGTCGAGCATGATGCCGACTGCGGCGAGGTCGTCATTGGTGTGCGGATAGAATGCCCAGTCCTGGTGCCACTCGATCGGCGCGCCGTAGCCGGCCGATTTCAGGTTCAGCTTGCCGGTGTCGTAACGGACGCTGCCCCATAGCTCTTCGAGGATCGCAACCACGGCCGGGTTGCGGCTGGCGCGGAAATAGGCCTCGTGATGCGCGTGCGGCGTCTTGATCCGGCGCACCCGCGGCTCGGCGGCCGAATGCGTGTCTTCCAGATCGTAGATCTCGTCGTTTGCCGCGACCTTGGCCGAGTTGACGACGAATTCGTCGGTCACCGCGCGCAGCTCGGCGATCTCGCCGGCCGAAAACACATTGGGCACGACGATGAACCCGTCATCGCGATAGGCGGCGCGTTGCGCATCGGTCAGCATGGTTAAGGTCCTTTCGGCAAAATCACTAGAGTCCGGCGCGGCGGGCGAGCACCGCATGCACCGCGGCGACATCCTCGGCGGCATAGCCCGCGTGCTCGGCCTCGTCATAGAGCGGCGCGGCGGCATCGAGGGTCGGGGTGGCGACGCCCAATGAGCGGGCGAACTCGGCGATGATCGCGCTGTCCTTCTGCAGCACGTGCATCGTCGCGGTCGCCGGGGTGTAGACGCCTTTCGCCATCATCGGCCCACGCAATTCGAGGATGCGCGAATTGGCGGCGCCGCTGGAAATGACTTCGAGGATGCGCTCGGGGTCGAGGCCCGCCTTGGTGCCGAGCACCATCGCCTCGGCGGCAACGACGTTGTGGACCGACACCAGCAGATTGGCGACGAACTTCATCCGGCTGCCATTGCCGAACGCGCCGAGATAATGCGTGACGCGCGCGAAGCCCTCAAACAGGCCTGCATCGCGGCAGCGCCCGAACGCCGCTTTGTCGCCGCTGGCGTAGACCGCGAGGTCCTTGACCGCGGCCTGGGCTCCGGTGCCCGACAGCGGGCAATCGAGCAGCGTCATCCCCGCCGCGGCGAGTCGGTCGCGCGCCGCTTCCTTGGCGGCGATCGGAAAGGTCGAGACTTCGAGCACGATGAGGCCTGGCCGCGGCGCGGCGACGAGCTGGCCCATTGTCTCGTCCAGCGCCTCGACGCTCGGCAGCGAGGTGAATGCGATCTCGGCGCCGCCGATGGCGCCCGCAGCGGAATTCGACCGGCGAACGCCGTCGCGCGCCAAGGCCTCCATCTTGCCGGCATCGACATCGAACCCGCTCATGCTGAAGCCGGCGGCGGCGAGGTTGCGCGCGATCGCCCCGCCCATCAGGCCGAGCCCGATCACCGCGGCGTTCTTGGCATCGGTCATGGCGGCTCAGTCCTGCAGGATCGGCTCGCCGCGCATGTATTTGCCGCGGCAGAAGAGAAGGGTCGGCCGGTCGGTGTAGGCGAAGCGCTCGACATAGCCGATGAAGATGATGTGGTCGCCGCCATAATGGCGGAACTCGTTGCGGCACTCGAAATGCGCCGCGGCGCCGACGATCACCGGCGGCCCCGATTCCGAGATGACGTGCTCGACGTCGATGAACTTGTCGTCGCTCTGCTTGGCGAATTTGTTCGACAGCGGAATCTGGTCGTAGGCCAGGATGTTGATGACGAAATGGCCGGATTCCTGGAAGGCCGGCAGGCTCTGCGCGTAGAGCGAGCTTGACCACAGCACCAGCGGCGGGTCCAGCGACACCGAGCTGAAGGAGTTCGCGGTCATGCCGTGCAGCTTGCCCTCGCGGTCACGCGTCGTGATGATCGTGACACCGGTCGCAAACGAGCCCAGGGCGTTGCGCAGTTCGCGCGAGTTGAAGCCCTCGGCCGAGGTGCTGTGCACCGTGGCGCTGTGGCTGCCGGCAATATCGCCAGACGGTAAATCGTTGGGCACGCTGACGTCCTCGATTTTTGGCTTCCGGCGCCTAGAGCGTGGCATCGGGTGGCAGGCCCAGCGCGACGCGCCCGTACATGGCGCCGTTGATGTCCCAATTGAGCACATAATGCGCGTTCGCAGCGTGCACGTCGCGGAACGCGCGCTGCAGCGGGTTTCTCGCATAAATCGCGCCGCCGCCGGTCGCGGTGAACAGCAGGTCGACCGCCTTGGTGCACAGCATCGCCGCAAAAGCGCCGTCGCGGCGATAGCGGGCGCGCTCGCCCAAATCGGGCGTGCGGCCCTCGCTCACCGCTCGCGTCGCCTCGTCGCAATCGCCGAGCATGATCGCACGCGCCGCGTCGGCGAGCGCCGCTGCCTCGGCGACATGCACCTGAACCGTGTTGAAATCGGCGACGTTGCGCCCGGAATAGCTCGAGAGGCGGGTGCGGGTTGTCTCGGTAAAGTGCTCGATGGCGCTTTGCGCCAGGCCAAGCGAGACCCCGGCGATGCAGAACGCAAAAAGGCTGATCGCCGGCAGCTGATAGAGCACCGACGGGTTGACCGCGCTGCCCGGGTTCGGGCCGCCGGCGATCTGGTCGACCGACAGCGTGCGATATTCCGGCACGAAAACGTCCTCGACCGTGACGTCCTTGCTGCCCGTGCCGGCTAGGCCGATGACCTGCCAAGTGTCGATGACCGTATAGTCCGTCGCCGGCAGCAGGAAGATGCGCGGACCGGTCGCGCCGCTTTCTTCGTCATGGGCGATGCCGCCCATCAAATTCCACGACGCGGCATCGACACCGCTCGAAAACGGCCAGCGGCCGGAGAGCTTGTAGCCGCCCTCGATCTTCTCCGCCCGGCCGCGCGGGAAGATCAGCGCTGAGCCGATGAGGTTGTCAGGCGATTGGCCCCACACCTCGTCTTGCGCCTCTTTCGGCCACATGCCGAAGAGCCAGTGATGCGCCGCCAGGTTGGCCAGCACCCAGCCGGTCGAGCCGCAACCGCGGGAGACTACCGCGACCAGTTCGACGAGGTGGCGAAACGGCAATTCGCTGCCCCCCACGCGCTTTGGCTGCAACACGCGGAAGAGTCCGCTTTTGTGCAGGTCCTCGATCGTCTCGTCGGGGAGGCGACGCAATTCCTCGGCGCGGACGGCACGCTCGCGCAGCACCGGGATCAGCGCCTCGGCGCGCGCTAGCAACTCGGCGTAATGCGGCGCGGCTCCGCTGCGACCCATCTTGGCATCGGGCATCGCGCGATTCCTTTCCCTCTAGGGCGTCCTCCCGAGGCGGCAGTCTACTCGCAGCGCTTGCCGAAGACAAAACGGCGTCATTGCACACCTCGTCATTGCGAGGAGCGGAGCGACGAAGCAATCTCCCGTCGTAGAGGGCCAGACGGCAGGGGATTGCCGCGCCGCCTCCGGCGGCTCGCAATGACGGCGGAGAAGCGATGATCTACATGGTCGAAATGGACATGCGGCTCGATGATCGCGAGGCGGAGTGGCACGAGTGGTATCGCGCGCATATCAAGGTGCTGCTGACGGTGCCGGGCTTCCGCGCCTCGCAGCGTTTTCAATCGATACTGCCGTGTCCGGCGCCCTATCTGGCGTTGCATCAGGTCGATAGCGGCGCGATTTTCGAGAGTCCCGAATACCGCTCGCGCGGCGGGCCGGGTTCGACCGGCGAGTGGCGCGCCCGGCACTCGAATTGGCGGCGTAACCTGCTCGAAGGCCTCGACGAGACCCCCGAGGTGGCGGCCGGCGCGTACTTGCTGCGCCTCGAAAACGCTCGCGACCTCGGCCTGCCGGCGGAGGTTAGGCTTACCTGGACCAAAGCCGTCGCGCTCGACCGCGACGCTGCGGAATTCGCTCTCGCGGTCATGGACGACCCCGCGCCCGTCCTCGATCTCGCCGGTCGTGACGAACGCGTGCGGCTCTACCGGCCGATCAGCGATAAACTCCGCGAGACTGTCTGACCGTGCGGCGAACGCTTGTCCTCGCCGGCGTGATCGGCCTTACCGCGACTGCGGCACTGGCCGATGAGCCGGCATCGCCGCCGGTCGCCGCGGTCGTCGATGGCCGCCTTGCGGTCGGCGGCGCGCAGCTTCCGGTGTTCGTGTCGCAGGATTGGTCGCGGCCGCTGCCCGGCATCCGCCGCATCGTGATCGTCGTGCACGGCTACAATCGCAACGCGGCGGATTATGCGCGCAACATGATGGCGCTCGGCCCACCCGCCGACACGCTGGTGGTCGCGCCGCAATTCCTCGCGCCGGAGGACATCGCAGCCCACCATCTGCCCGATAGCGTCTTGCGCTGGGAGCTCGAAAATTGGGAGGACGGCAATCCCGCCCTGGGGCCGACAGCGCTCAGCGCCTTCGACGGGTTCGACGCAGTCTTCCAAAAGCTGACCGACCGGACGATCTTTCCGGATCTGTCGCGAGTCGTGCTGGCCGGGTTCTCGGCCGGAGGGCAAGTCGTCCAACGCTACGCGGCGACGGGCAAAGGCGAGGACGCGATCCCGCTGCGCTATGTCGTCGGCAGCCCCGGCACCTACGTCTATTTCGGCGATGAACGGCCGCTGCCTGATGGGACATTCAGCGCCTTTGCCGACGCCGCCCGATGCCCCGATTACAATCGCTGGAAATTCGGTTTCGCCGGCGGCATGCCACCCTATGTCGTCGCCGCAGCGGCCAGGGGCATTCCGGCGCTGGAACACCGCTACGTGGCGCGAGACATCGTCTATCTCGCGGGCGGCGACGATACCGACCCCAATCACCGGCTGCTCAACAAGACCTGCGCGGCCGAGGCGCAAGGGCCGACCCGGCTGGCGCGCATGGAATTCTTCGTCGCCGACATGAAACATCGCGACGGCGACGCGTTCCGGCAGCCTCTATGGGTGGTTCCCGGCGTCGCGCATAACGAGGCGAAAGTCCTTGGTTCGCCCTGCGGCCGCGCGGCGCTGTTCGACGAGCCGGGATGCGCCGGCGGAGAGGAGAACAAATGATCATCGACACCCATGCCCATGTCGTGCCGGCGACCCTGCTCGACGCGCTGCGCGCCGAGAAGCGCCTGTTCCCCTCGGTAACGCTGCATGACGCCGCGGCGCCACGCATGGAGTTCAACGCGGCCGGGCCGGGCCGGCCGATCCAGCCGCGCCTCCACGACCTCGCGCAACGCAAGGAATGGCTCAACAAAGCACGGGTCGATCACCAGCTGGTCGGCGGCTGGACCGATGTCTATGGCTATGACCTGCCACCGGAGGAAGGCGCCGATTGGGCGCGCTTCTACAACGAGCACATGGCGAAGGACGCCACCGCGCTGGACCAGCTCTCCGCGCTCGCTACCGTGCCGTTGCAGGACGGAAGACTCGCGGCCAAGGTGCTCGAAGAGGCGCTCGACGCCGGCTTCCACGGCGCGATGATCGCCACCCAGCCGAAGGGCATCGGCGGCACCCTCGACGACCCGTCGCTCGACCCGTTCTGGGAAGTCGCCTCGGCGCGCCGGGCCGGCATCTTCCTCCACCCGCATTACATCTGCAGCGACGACCGGCTCGACGGCTACGATCTGGTCAACGCGGTCGGGCGCCTCGCCGACACGACGATCGCGGCAGCGCGGCTGCTTTTCTCCGGGCATTTGACCCGCTTCCCCGGCGTCAATCTGCTCTTGTCGCATGCCGGCGGCGCGCTGCCCTACGCGCTCGGCCGCCTGAAGCGCAACAAGGCGATCCACCCCGAATACGCCGACCCGGACGAAAACTTCCGCCGGCTCTACTTCGACACCGTGCTGTTCGAACCGCTGGCGCTGCGTTTCCTGTGCGATCTGGTCGGCGCCGACAAAATCATGCTCGGCTCGGATTACCCGTTTGGCATCGGCGACCTGGAACCGCGCAACGTCGTCGACCGCACCCGGCTCACGACCGCCGAGCGCGGGGCGATTCTCGGCGCGACCGCCGCCCGCATCTTCCACGTCGACTGCGCTTGTGGCGCGGACGGGTAACCCCCCTTAGCGCAGATCGTCGCCTAGGTGCGGCAACTCGTGCCGCACGCGCGCCTCGTAGATGATCGAGGTTTCGATGCGCGTGACCGCCGGGCGGTTGGTGAAGCGGTCGAGCACGAGGTCTTTCAGATGCGCCATGTCCCGCGCGACGACATGCACCACAAAATCGTGGGGGCCGGTCACCAGGAAGGCGAAGCGCACCTCCGGCACCTCGACGATCTCGTCGAGGAAGCGGTCGACCAGATCGCGTTCATGCTTTGAGGTTTCGACAAAAAGCAGAGCTTCGAGCCCCACCCCCATCGCCTTTGGCGCGACGTCGGCATGCGAGCCGCGCAGCACGCCTTCCTGGCGCAGCCGGCGCAACCGCTCATGCGCGCTGGACGGCGCCAGGCCGATCGACGCGGCGATTTCCTTGTTCGACAGGCTCGCATCGTTCTGCAACAGGCGCAGGATGCCGAAATCTATTCGGTCGAGCGTCATCGTGGATATCTTTTTTCCGAATTCAATTCGATAGAAAATTGGACCGACCGCCATATATCCTACAAGTCGATCATCATCTCGTAAATTCTTCGAATTCGAACGTTTGGAGGCGATTATGGCTGACCCCGACATGGACAAGCTGCATGCCTTTATCGGGCAGATCCTCGGCGATCTCGGTGGCGCGGCAAGCGTCGCGCTGGTGCAGATTGGCGACCAGCTCGGGCTCTACAAGACGTTGCACGAGAAAGGGCCGATGACCGTCGTCGAGCTCGCGGCGGCCGCCGGGGTCAACCAGCGCTATCTGCGCGAATGGCTGTCGCATCAGGCAGCCTCGCATTATCTGGCCTACGATCCGGCGACGCAGAAATTCTCGCTACCGCCGGAGCAGGCGATGGTGTTCGCGGTCGAGGACAGCCCGGTCTATCTCCACGGCGCGTTCGAGATGATGTCGGCGTTGCTCGACAATCAGGCGCTGGTGAAACCGGCTTTTAAGACCGGCGAAGGCGTCGCCTGGGGCGACCAGGCCGGCTGCATGTTCTGCGCGGTCGCGCGGTTCTTCCGTCCCGGCTATCAAAACAATCTGGTGAGCGCCTGGCTGCCCGCGCTCGATGGCGTCGTCGCCAAGCTCGAACGCGGCGCCGAGGTCGCCGATGTCGGTTGCGGCCACGGCTGGTCGACGGTGTTCATGGCGAAGGCTTTCCCCAACTCGGAATTTGTCGGCTATGACTTCCACCCCGGCTCGATCGCCGACGCGACGAAGCATGCCGCCGAGCACGGCGCGACCAATGTCCGGTTCGAGGTCGGCAGCGCCAAGGATTATGCCGCTCGCGACCTCGATCTCGTGACCTTCTTCGATTGCCTGCACGATATGGGTGACCCGGCCGGCGCCGCGGCGCATGTCCGCAGCACGCTGAAGCCCGACGGCTCATGGATGATCGTTGAGCCGATCGCTGGTGACCGGCTGGAAGACAATCTCAACCCGGTCGGGCGGCTGTACTATGCGGCATCGACGATGATCTGCGTGCCGACCTCGCTGGCGCAAGAAGTGGGCGCCGCGCTCGGCGCGCAGGCGGGCGAAGCGAAGCTGCGGGAGGTCATCACCGCCGGCGGCTTCAGCTCGGTGCGACGAGCGACCGAGACGCCGTTCAACATGATCCTCGAGGCCCGGCCCTAGCCGGCTCGAACGACTTCCTCCGCCAGGCTGTTGTCGGCGCAGTCGGCGAACGGCACCGAGCGGGCGAGAAAGCCGCTGGCGAGCAGCGCGCGCTGCAGTCGGTCGAAGCCTTCTTCGGAAAGAAGCGGGTTGGTCGCCCAGACGCCCTGCGCCTCGTACCGGGTCAAGGAACCGGTCAGCACGCCGCGGTCGAGGTCGGGGAAATACCCGGCGATAAGCTCGGCGAGCGCCTCGGGCGGGTTGGCCGCCACCCATTGCTGCGTTTTTGCGATCGCGCGCACCATGCGCAGAAACGGTTCGGGCCCGGTATCCAGGCGCTGCCGGGTCGTCGCGAAAACGGTATAGGCGGTGCGCCCGCGCGCGCTGGCCGCCAGCCAGACATGCGCGCCGCGCCGCACGGCCAATTCGACAAACGGCTCGAAGAGTTGCGCCACATCGAGCTGACCGGTGGTGAGGCCGGCGACATTCTCGCCCATGCCGCGCCCGATCACCCGGTCGAGCCGCGCCGGGTCGATCCCGGCTTGATGCAGATCGCCAACCAGGCAGAGCCAAGGGGTCGGCACCTCGCTGACGCTGGCGAAGCGCTTGCCGAGCAGATCGGCCAGCCGGAATCCGGGATTGGGCGTGCCGCCGACCAGCGAGAAGGGGTCGCGGCACACCATTTCGGCAAAGGCGGTGAGCGGCGACGCGGCGTCTTGCTCATGCGCCTTCATGATGCGGATCGGTCCCATCCACATCGCCTCCGCCTCGCCGGCGACAAGGGCCGCCTCTGCCTTGCCCGGCCCCGGCGACGGCAGCAGCTCGACCTCGACGCCGGCTTCTTCATAGGCGCGCAGCGCGTGCGCCGCGTAAAACGGCGCGTACAGCACGAAGCGGTAGTTCTCATAGAGCCTGACACGCATGGCATCCCTCCGCCGGCTCCGCTATCGTTAGCATACGACCATTCGAGGGAGCCAAACCATGACCGATGCGGCCCATCAGCTGAACTGCCTTGCCGGCGTCCGCGTGCTCGACCTGACGCAATTCGAGGCCGGGCCGACCTGCACCGAGGTCATGGCGCAATTGGGCGCCGAGGTGGTCAAGGTCGAGAACCCGAAGGGCGGCGAGCCCGGCCGCATCCTCGGCGCCGGCCCCAAGCCGGGCGCCGACGCCTATTATTTCATGGTCTACAACGCCAACAAGAAGTCGGTGACGGTTAATCTCAAATCGCCGCGCGGCATCGAACTGGTCAAGGAGATGGCGACCAAGGCCGACGTCTTTATCGAGAACATGGCGCCCGGCACGATCGAGAAACTGGGGCTGAGCTACGAGGTATTGTCGAAGCTCAACCCGCGGCTCATCTACGCGCAGGTCAAAGGCTTTGGCGAGGGCAGCCCGTATGAGCGCAATCTCGCCTTCGACATGATCGCCCAGGCGGCGGGCGGCAATATGGCGATCACCGGCGAATACGGCGGCCGGCCGATCCGGCCCGGCGCGACGCTCGGCGACACCGGCACCGGCATGCTGATGTGCATCGCCGTCATCAGCTCGCTTTACGAGCGCAACACCACCGGCAAGGGCCGCCGGCTCCAGGTGGCGATGCAGGACGCGCAGCTCAATTACACGCGCGGCTCTTTCGTCAACTACGCGCGCACCGGCAAGCCGCAAGAGCGCGGCCGCGCCGGGTTTGGCGGCCCGCCGCCATCGGACATCTTCCCGTGCAAGCCGGGCGGCCCGAACGATTGGTGCTATGTGTTCAACTCGCACAACAATCCCGAGCATTGGCGCCGCACCGCGACGATCATGGGCAAGCCCGAGTGGGCCGACGACCCCGAATTCCTCGATCGCGACAAGCGCGCGGCCCATGCCGACGAGGTCAATGCGATGGTGACCGCGTGGTGCCAGCAGCACACCAAGAAGGAGGCGATGGAGATCCTTGGGGCCGCCGGGATCCCCGCAGGCGCGGTCTACGACACCGGCGATCTGCTGGCGGAGCCGACTTTTCAGAGCCGCGGCATCATCCAGACCCAGCAGCACCCCAACGGCGATTTCCGCATGCCGACCTTCCCGGTGCGGTTTGACGGCAAGCCGCCCGAGATCACCCGCTCGCCGCTTTTGGGCGAGCATACGCAAGAGGTGTTCGGCTCGTGGCTCGGCCTCGGCACGAGTGACGTCAAGGGCCTCAAGGACGAGGGGGTGGTCTGAACGCGGCTCCACCGCCTCTGATCGTCGCGAGCGAGGCGAGAGGCAATTGTTTCTCTCCCTCTCTCCGCAGGAGCCGCAACCTGCATCGTCAGTGAGATCGCACGCATCAATTTGTCGACTGTCGCGACAGTTTAATCGTATAGGTGCACCACTGCCCGTATACGGTCCCGGACATGATGCCGGTTGCTATCCGCGCCTCGATACGCGCACCGGCTCGGGCCGAGTTAGTCTCGCCCGTAACAACCCCATTGGCATCGATCTTCGCCGGAATCGACACTCCCTCGGACTCATTATACGGGAAAATGAAGACGTTATTGTGGACCCTGATCCGCTTGATCCGGCCCCCACCACATGCCCGACCGCTACTGCGCTCGGCCACGTTATCCATCTTGCCGACATAGATGCCGTCCCACACGCCATTTCCCCGTGCCTGCCCGGCGAGGAACAAAAGCGCCACGAAGATATGCCTGAACAATCTCACCTTCATGGTCCCCGTCCCTCTCTCAATACCGATCAGCCCTCGGTCAGCCACTCGAGATTTAGGCGCATGGCCGATCAGCCGTACCGCGAGGCTGTGGCCGTGCCTGTCGCCGAGAAGCCGCTTCGTGCCTTCCGACCTCACTTAGCATCGAGTTGATCTGTGAGCGGGAGAGGGTTGGGTTGGGGGACGGCCTACCGCTCCGTTCCCTCATCCCGCGCCTCGCGCATCTGGCGCAGGAGGTCGCGGACGCTGCGCGCGGTTCTGAGCTTGCGGCCGATATCGGGCGCGAGGCGCAGATCGCCCGCGGCATCGAGCCAGCCCGCCTCGGTGTCGGGCGGAAGCTCGCGCATGACCTCGGCGAAGGCGCGGAAGATCGCCTCGACCTGATGCGCTTCGAGCCGCCGTTCTGCCGCCACCCATCCCTCCCGCTTTCTCTTGCGACACCATAGCGGAATTGGCCGGGCGGGTCGCCGCTGCCGCCTGCGCCTGCTTCTGCAGGGAATCTGCAGGCGGTCGCTTCGGAGCGGAGATCAAAACAGCGCCAGTTGCCGTGTCTCCTTCGCCGGTTGCCGAAACAGAGTGGTGTCGAGCGGCTCGGTGTGGCGGCGCGCGAGGCAGAGCCGGCGCACCGCCCGGTCGAAGCGCATGCCCAAAAGATCGGCGTAAGGCCCGTAGCCGACCATCCGCCGGCCCCAATTCGAATCGTAGATCTTGCCGCCATGGCTTTGCGCGACGAGCGACAGCACGTGCGAAGCCTTGTTGGGGAAATGCGTTTCGAGCCATTCCCTGAAGAGGTCCTTCAGCTCCAAGGGCAGCCGCAGCATCGTGTAGGCAGCGGTGATCGCGCCGGCCTCCTTTCCGGCGGCGAGGATGTCCTCCATCTCGGCATCGTTGAGCGCGGGGATCATCGGCGCCGACATCACCCCGGTCGGGATGCCGGCCTTGGCGAGCGCGGCGATGGTTTCGAGACGGCGCTGCGGGGTTGCCGCGCGCGGCTCCATGACGCGCGCGAGGCTCCGATTGAGCGTGGTGACGGAAACCGCGACGCAGGCGAGGCGCAGCGACGCCATTTCCGACAGGATGTCGATGTCGCGCTGAATGAGCGCGCCCTTGGTGACGATGGTCACCGGATGACGGAAATCGCGCAGCACTTCGAGGATCGAGCGCATGACCCCGAGCTTTTTCTCGGACGGCTGATAGGGGTCGGTGTTGGTGCCAATCGCCATCGGTCGGCACGCATAGCCCTTTTTCGACAACTCGGCGGTCAGCAGCGCCGCCGCCTGCGGCTTGTAGAAAATGCGGGTCTCGAAATCGAGGCCTGGCGACAGGCCGAGAAAGGCGTGGCTCGGCCGCGCGAAGCAATAAATGCAGCCGTGCTCGCAGCCGCGATAGGGGTTGATCGAGCGGTCGAAGCCGATATCCGGCGAATTGTTGCGGGCGATGATCGTGCGCGTCGAATCGACCGAAAGGATCGTGTCGAGCGGCATCGGCTCCGGCTCGGCGCCGGGCACGCTCCAGCCGTCGTCGAACGCGACGCGCTCCTCATGCTCAAAGCGGCCGCTCGCATTGCTGGCGGCGCCGCGGCCCTTGCGCGGCAGGGGGCTGGCCGACATATCCATGCCGCCAAATCTAGTCGTCGAATGAGAACAATACAAGAACAATATCATGTTTCTGCGGTAATCCCGACGCTTGACGCTGCGTCGGAGCTGCCGCGCATGCTGGCGGCGCTTGCGGACTCCCCGCTGGTTGGTGAAATCGTCGTGGTCGATGGCGGGTCGCGGGACGAGAGCGTCGCGATCGCCCGGGCGGCGGGCGTCAGGGTTATCGAGGCGCCGCGCGGTCGTGGCAGCCAGTTCGCGGCGGGAGCTGTCTCAGCGACCGGCGAGTGGCTGCTGTTCCTTCACGCCGATTGCCGGCCGCTGCCGGGCTGGGAGGACGCGGTGCGGGCATTCATTGCCAGATTGCCC
>DATJSH010000100.1:0-16622 GCA_035504235.1 Allostellaceae bacterium
TAGAGCGTTCATCACCGAGGGCAACGCTCCGGCGCAACCCGCCTCACCGCAGCCCTTGGCGCCGAGCGGGTTGGTCGTCGCCGGCACCGAGTGGAACTCATGGACGAAGAACGGCGCGTCGTCGGCGCGCGGCATCGCATAATCCATATACGAGCCGGTCAGCAGCTGCCCGTCTTCGTCATAGACCGTGTGTTCGAGCAGCGCCTGGCCGATCCCCTGCACGATCCCGCCATGCGCCTGCCCATCGACCAAGAGCGGGTTGATGACCACACCAAAATCGTTGACGAAAGTGTATTTCACGACCTCTGCATGCCCCGTGTCGGGATCGACCTCGATTTCGGCGATGTGGCAGCCGTTGGGGAAAGCGGAGGGCGGGCCATCGTAGATGTCCGCCACATCAAGGGTCTGCGGCAACTCCGGCGGCAGCTCCAACCCGCCGTTGAGGCTGGCGGCGAGCTCCATGACGCCGACGGACCGGTCGGTGCCGGCGATCACAAATCGGCCGGAGCGAAACTCGATATCGGCCGCGGCCGCCTCCAGCACATGCGCGGCGATCTGCTTGCCGCGCTCGATGACCTTATCCGCCGCGCCGACGATCGCGTTGCCGCTGACGATCATCGATTTCGAGCCGCCGGTGCCGCCGCCGGCGATCAACTCGTCGCTGTCGCCTTGTAAGAGGCGAATGCGCTGGAACGGTATCCCCAGCCGGGCGGCCAGCACCTGGGCAAAGGGCGACCAATGCCCCTGCCCGTAATCGAGCGTGCCGGTGATGATCGTCACGTCGCCATTCGGCTCGAAGCGGATGCCGCCCATCTCGCGGCCGGGAGGGCCGGTCAGCTCGAGATAGTCGCTGATGCCGCGACCGCGCAGCCTGCCGCGCGCGCGGCTCTCCGCCTTGCGCTTTGGAAAGCCGTCCCAGTCCGCGAGCGCCACGGCCTTGTTCAGCAGGTTGGTGAAGTCGCCGCTGTCATAGGTCGTGCCGTTCGGGCTCTTATACGGCATCGCCGCCGCCGGGATGTGGTTGCGGCGGCGCAATTCCACCTGGTCGATGCCGATCTCGCGGGCCGCTGCATCGACCAGCCGCTCCATATAGTAATTGGCCTCGGGCCGCCCGGCGCCGCGATAGGCGCCCACTGGGGTCGTGTTGGTGAACACGCATTTGGTGTTCACCTCAATGAGCGGTGTCTTGTACACGCCGAGCGTGTTGCGCTGGGCGTTGCGGGTTGAGGGGCCGGGCGCACCGTACGTCGCGCCGAGATTGCCGTAGCCGGCCAGCCGCACGGCGAGAAAATTCCCGTCGCGATCGAGCGCCAATTCCGCGGTCATGTCGTGGTCGCGGCCATGCGTGTCGGAGACAAAGCTGCCGGAGCGCTCGTCGGTCCACTTGACCGGCCGCCCGAGCATACGGGCGGCGTGCATGATGCAGAAATACTCCGGCATATTCGGCTGCTTCATACCGAAGGAGCCGCCAACCCGGTCGGTCACGACCCGGATCTTGTCACGCCCCACGCCCATAACCTGCGCGATGTAGTTGCGGAACCCGAATACGCCCTGGCAGCCAACATGGAGCGTCCAGTGTTGCCGCCCGGCATCGTATTCGGCGAGCGCCGCGCGGGGCTCCATCGGGTTGACCACGATGCGGTTATTGCGCAACCGCAGCCGTGTGACATGCGCCGCGGCGGCAAACGCGCCGGCGACTTGGTCGCTGTCACCAAAGTGGAAGTCGAGGCCGACATTGCCGGGGACGTCGTCATAGAGCAGCGGCGCATCGGCCGCATCGGCGTCGGCGGGCTCGGTCACCGCCGGCAGTGGATCAATCTCGATCATCACGGCCTCGGCGCCGTCTTTCGCCGCGGCGACGCTTTCGGCAATGACGCAGGCTATCGCCTCGCCGACATTCCGCACCTTATCGGTCGCCAAGACGTGGCGGACCGGTTGCCGCATCGGCGTGCCGTCGCGATTGTTCATGACCTGGCGCGCTGGCATCGGAATGATCCCGCCCGCCGCCAGATCGGCCGCGGTGTAGACAGCGAGGACGCCCGGCACCGCACGCGCCTCGTCCGTACGGATGCCGCGGATCATGCCGTGAGCATAGGCACTGCGCACCATGACGGCATGAGCCTGGCCTGGCCGGCTGAAATCGTCGGAATAATGCCCCCGACCTTGCACCAGCACGGGATCTTCCGCGCGTGGCACCGGTTGTCCGATGGCGAACCGGTCTTCGTCAAAATCGAGCACGGTTACATCATTCATTCCCGTACCTCACGTCGGGTTGAAGGCGCTTTCTCGATCCTACCATCGGCGCACCGGTCGCGTGCACCGGATTGCTCGCCCTCGCAACGAGCGCGTACCGCCCGCTTACCCGCCCGACGCGAGCGATGGATACTGAGGCGGCTGCAGCCGGTTGCTATGAGCTGCCCGCCCCCGCTCTGCGGGCGCGGATCTCGGAGGAAGAGGTGTCGAGGCGGAAGCGGTGCTCGGGGATGGCGGTGAAGAGCTCGGCATAGCGTTGCGGCACGGGGATGTCGTGGAGCGCGCGGAGGCGCCCCGCCGCGTCGAGGCGGACGGCGACCAGAAACCGCCCCCCGGAACTCGCGATCTCAGCGAGGGCGGCGTGCATCCGCGCCTCGTCGCCGCCGTAATATTTCACCCCGAACAGCCGCTCCGCCGTGTCGGCGCCGACCACAAAGGTCGCGCCGGGAAAGAGCCGGGCCTTTTCGACAAAAGTCGGCGCCCGCGTAAGCTCGACCGCCGATTTCCAGGCGAACTGCCGGAGCCGCTGCCTCACCGTCTCGGCCGCCAGCGGCGGTTTGTCGACATTGGTGACGGAGATCTCGAAGGAAACGGGCTGCTGCGTCAGCTCCCCGGCGAGCCGGGCCATCGCGACGTGCCCGTCGTGCAGCGGGTTGAACGACCCCGGAAACAACACGGCGGGCGGTGGCGCCGACAGCACCATCTGGCCATCGGGCTGGACGGTCACGCGATCGAACTCGCCGGCCACGAGCCGGTCGAGCGCATCGACTGCCGCGGCTTCGGTCTCCGCGTAGCGCTCATCGGCGTCGAAGAGGCTCTGCGGC
Source organism: Allostellaceae bacterium (assembly GCA_035504235.1). GTDB lineage: Bacteria > Pseudomonadota > Alphaproteobacteria > ATCC43930 > CGMCC-115725 > DATARH01. The sequence goes on from DATJSH010000100.1 coordinate 3,078, forward strand.
GACGGCGCGGCGACCCCGCAAGCGCGGGCCAGCCACAACACGATCGAACGCGAAACAAGCTCTTCTTCCGCCGCGCGATCGCGCCGGCCCTTGGCCAATACACCGGTGCAGTGCGCGAGCCCGGCGGCGTTGGCAAAGGCGATGTGAAGGCGATGCTCGCCGCGGCGCGGGCGGTCGCTCACCAGCGCCGCGGTGGCGCCGAGGCCGACCAGATCGGCGCCCGCCGGCGCCAGGCTCGATGCACGCGAGCGCGCTGCCTGGGCCATTGCGATCGCGGTGTCGGCGCTGCACGCCTGGGCCGGCGCAAAGCCGAGGAACGACGCAAGCGCCTGCTCGTCATAGGGAACTTGCGCCTCGATCAGCAGCCGAGAGCCGCCGGGGATACGAAGCAGCTCACCGATCGCACCGCTGCCGCCCCCGGTGATCGCCAGCGCGGCCTTGCGGCCGGAGACGTGCAACGCGGCGATCAATTGTGGCCAGGCGGCAGCCAAGCTGTGCGGTCCGGTTGTCAACAATCCGTCACGAACGGTGAAAGACGGCTCCCGCCCTGTCAACAGAGCGCGAACGACAAGCTCAATTCAGCGGTATCTTCCTCAGCGCTTCGGTATCGGCCTTGGCGCCGGCGAGCACGTAATTGGTGTCGGTGCCGGCGATCACAAAGCGCGCGCCCAGCTGCACCAGCTCACCTTGCAGCTTTGTGTTGTGGCGGATGCCGCCGACGCCGAGGATGCGGTTGTGTTTCTTGCACGCCGCGGCGACCCGTTCGTAGGCGGCGCGCAGCCTGGGGTGGTCGACCTGGCCGGGGATGCCGTAATCGGTCGTCAGATCGCCGGAGCCGATCAAAAGGCAATCGATCCCGTCGACCGCGGCGATCGCCTCGGCGTTCTCGATCCCCTCGGCGGTCTCCAACATGACGATAACCGCGGTTTCGGCGTTGAGCCGCGGGTTGAGCTCGCTGAGCGGCACCGCCTGGTAGCCCAGCGCCGGCCCCAGACCCATCACCGAGCGCGCCCCCAGCGGCGGAAAGCGGCACGCCTTCACCACCGCCTCGGCATGCGCCCGGGTGCCCACATCGGGAACGATAACCCCTTGCGCGCCGCCATCGAGCACCCGCGCCATCCACTGTCCGTTGTCGTGCGCCGGCACCCGCACAAGCGGGGCGATGCCCATCGCGATCGACCCGGCGCAAATCGTCGAGGTCGTCTCGATCGAATAGGGCGCGTGCTGCATGTCGACATAAAGCGCGTCGTAGCCGCCGGCCTTCGCCACCATTGCGATGTCGACCGTGCGCGCCAGGCGCAGATTCAGGCACAGCACCAAGTCGCCCTTGGCGAATTTTTCTTTCATCGAGGTCATCTGGGGATCCTCCCGCGGTTTGCACGATCTTCGCACAGCCTTGACCCGGTGCAACAGCAAGCCCAACCTTGACCGCGCGCCACCGAGGCCGTAGAAACCGCGCTCCCGCAGAGGGCGGGGCCATCGTCAGGATTTGCGGGAAGCGAGGAGCGCCATGGCGCGCAAATGCCCGGTGACCGGCAAGGGTGTCCAGGTCGGCAACAATGTCAGCCATTCCAACCGCAAGACCAAGCGGCGCTTTCTGCCGAACCTGCAGACTATCTCGCTGTTGTCGGACGCGGTCGGCTCGATCCGGCTGCGCCTGTCGACCAACGCGATCCGTACCATCGAGCACAAAGGCGGGATCGACGAGTTTCTGAAGTCGACGCCCGACCGCAAGCTGACCCCGGAAATCCGCCGGCTGAAGCGCCGCATCGAAGGCGCCGCCGAAAAGCGCGCCTGAGGCTTCGACCCGAGCTCCTTCCGCTGCATCGAGTTTAACAGGCGGTTCATCGCCTGATATCCGCCTGTTATCGAGGGAAATATCAGGCGGCGAGCGCCGCCTGATAATGCGGCGTGGCGCGTTTCGCCGACCATGCTGCGCCGCCGAATCAACAGGAGGTCCGCCTCCGGTTTCTCTCCTGTTATCGCCGCGAATAACAGCGGGCCGCATGCGCCCGATCAGGAGGCGCCCCGCCCCGGCGGAGCCCGATCCGAATTGTCAAGAGGCGGTGCTCTTTTGTCGATCAGGCCAGCGCGCCGGGCCCGGCCCGGCGGTGCAGCCAGTCCTCGACCAGCCGGCGCGCGATCGAATCGAGGCGGGGGAGGCGGAAGCTGTTGTCGTCGGCATGCGCGAGCAGCCAATCGCGCTCGAACCATTTGGCGTCCTCCAGCTCGCCGTAATCGACCGCGATCTCGCTCGTCACCGCCTCGGCGTGAAAGCCGAGCATGATGTTGGCCGGGAACGGCCAGGGCTGCGACGAGTGGTAGGCGACGTTGCGCACCACGATCCCGGTCTCTTCCTGCACCTCGCGCGCAACCGCGTCTTCCAGCGCCTCGCCCGGCTCGACAAAGCCGGCAAGCGTCGAATACATGCCGGGCGGAAAATTCTTGTTGCGGCCGAGCAGGGCGCGTTCGCCGTCGCTGACCAGCATAATGACCGCCGGGTCGGTGCGTGGGAAATGCATCGCCTTGCAATCGGGATTGGTGCAGCGGCGCATATGGCCGGCTTCCTCAACCAGGGTCGGGCTGCCGCAGACGCCGCAAAAGCGATGGCGCTGATGCCAGTAGACCATCGCCCGGGCGTGGGCCAGGAGCGCCCCTTCGTGGCGCGCGAGCCGCCCGGCGAGCTGGCGCAGATCGGCAAAACGCGCACCCTCGGCGGGAAGGCCGCTCGCTGCCAGCGCCGGCGAGGCCAGCGTGTCGAGCGGCGCCTCGACATGCGTCAGGTCGAGCGCGAAATGCGGCCGCCCCTCGACGACGCCGAGAAAGACGACGCGGCCTTGGGCGAGATGGGTCTCGGCGTCGCCCTCGCCGAGCAATATGGTCGCGTGCTCGCCGCCCAATACGATCGCGCGCGGCTCGGCGCCGGCGAGGTCGAGCACCAGGTTCTGGCTGCGCCATACCGGCACGAACTGTGCCCCGGCGTCGCCGAGCGCGGCGCGGATCCACTCCATGTCACGCCGCCTAAGGCCGGCGCGCTCGAAGCCCGGCGCGGCATAATAATTGGCTAATCGCATCGGGGCACACTGGCACAGCCACAAGCGCTGCGGCAAGCTGAGCCACGTCTACCCGCCAGGAACACCGAGGTCGACACGATGCAGATCACCGATACCGCGCTGCCCGGGGTCAAGCTGATCCAGCCGGTCCGTCACGGCGACGCGCGCGGCTATTTCTCCGAGACGTACCGCGCGGAGGCGCTCGCCAAGGCCGGCGTCGACGTCCATTTCGTCCAGGAGAACCAGTCGCTGTCAGCGCCGGTCGGCGTGGTGCGCGGGCTGCATTTCCAGCTTGCGCCGATGGCGCAGGCCAAGCTGGTGCGCGCCGTCGCCGGCGCGATCCTCGATGTCGCGGTCGATATCCGCAAAGACTCGCCCAATTACGGCAAGCATATCGCGGTGGCGCTCACCGCCGCCGCGGGCAACCAGCTTTTCGTGCCCGAGGGTTTCGCGCACGGTTTCTGTACGCTCGAGCCGAACACGCTGGTGATCTACAAGGTCAATCGCTACTGGTCGCCCGAGCACGAGCGCGGCCTTTTATGGGACGACCCGGCGCTCGGCATCGACTGGCGGCTCGGCGGCAAAGCGCCGACCCTGTCGGAGAAAGACAAGCACTATCCGGCGCTCGCCGATTTGCCGCATTATTTCGACTACAGCTAGCCGCTCCGGTCACGCCATCGGCAAGGGCGGCATCAACGGGAGGAGGATGCCCATGGCCTATGTCGACCCTCGCCTACAAGGCAAGCCCGCGCCGGTGGTCTCGGTCGCCGACATGGAGCGAAACAACGTCGCCCGGCTCGCGGCGATGCAAGGCTCCGACCTCGCCTTTCTCGACCAGCGCATCCCCGGCTACCAGCGCGAGATCATCAACATCATCGGCATGGGCGTGGTCGAGAACATGAAGGACGCGCGCCTCACGCCAAAGATCAAAGCCGGCGCGCACGGCTTTGCGGTGACCTATGTTCGCAATACGCCCAAGGGCCACGGCGCGGCGCTGCACCGGCACCCGACCGAGGAGGTGTTCATCGCCGTCAAGGGGCCGTGGGAGGTGTTCTGGCTCGAAGGCGACAGCGAGCGGGTCGTGACCTTGCAGCCGGGCGACATCGTCAACGTGCCGATCGGCATCTATCGCGGCTTCCGCAGCGCCAGCGACGACCCCGAAGCGACCTTGATCGCGGTGGTCGGCGGCCCCGACCCCGGCAAAGTCGACTGGCACCCTTCGGTCATCGACGCGGCGCGCAAAACCGGGCTCGACGTCGACGACGAGGGCCATCTGCTGGTCGACCAGGCGGCGGAGTAGCTAAGCGTCGTCGTCCATGATCGCGTCCTGGCGCAGGCGGGTCGGCAGCAGCTCGCCGATACGGTCGAGCACCGAGTCGGCGGCTGCGGTCAGGTGGCCGTTGATGCGCTTCAAATCGCGCAGCACATCGAGATGCAGCGCGCTGGTCTCGACACTTTCCACGCGCCCGGCGCGGATGCGCGCGAAATGGGCCTCGGTCGCCTGCGCTTCGAGGTCGCGGAAGACCGCCTCCTCGGCGAGCAGACGGCGCGCCGCGCGCGGGTCCTCGGTCATGAACACGGCCGCCGCCGCACTGACATTGCCGGCGAGCCGCTCTAGCATCGCGCGCATCTCCGCCTGCCCCTCGGCCGAGAACGCGAGGCCGCGTTTCAGCCGCTTGTTGGCGACCGCGACCAGGCCTTTTACGACGATGTCGCCGGCGTGTTCGAGGTTGGTCACGAAGCTAAGAATTTCCGACAGGCGGCGATTGTCGGAATCATCCAGCGACTCGGGATCGAGAGCGGTGAGATAGATCTTAATCTCGCTGCACAAGCGGTCGAGCACATCGTCGATGCCCTTTGTCGCGCCGACCTGCTTGCGGTCGCCGGCAAGCGCATCGAGCGTGTTGCGCAGCATCGTCTCGAGCACATCGGCCATGCGCAGCGCCTCACGCGCCGCCCCGGCCAGCGCGATCGCCGGAACCTCGCGCGCGTTCTCGTCGAGATAGATCGGCTTTGCCGGGTCGGTCGGCATGGCGCGCGCCGGCAGCAGCCATTGCAGGAAGCGCCCGAACGGCCCCAGCACGGGGAGGAACAGCGCCGCCGTCACAAGGTTGAACGCGGTATGAAAATCGGCGACAGCGCGTGCCGAATTGGGCTCGAACACGACCATCCACGGCCCGATCCACCGCATCAGCAAAAGCACCAGCACGGCGCCGACCACGCGGTTCAGCAGGTTGCCCATCGGCAGGCGTTTCGAGACGGGGTCGCCACCGACGCCGCCCTCGATCAGCGGGTTGAGCGCCGAGCCGATATTGGCGCCGAGCACCAGCGCGAAGGCGCAATCGGGCGGCACCACCTGATTGGCGGCAAGCGAGACGATGAGAAGGACCGTCGCGACGCTCGAATGCGCAAGCCAGGTCAGCCCCGCGGCGAGGATCACGTCGAGCAGCGGTTGCGTCGCCAGCGAACCCATGAGGAGGCGCAGGCTCGGCACATCCTCATAGGGCGTCATCAGCGCCAGGAGGCCGTTAAGCGCCATCAGCATCAGGCCGAGCCCGATCGCCACCCGCCCCAGATCGCGCGGTCGCGACTGGCCGCCGCGGCGGAACAGCACGACGCCGATCAGGATGAAGAGCGGCGCCACCCGGCTGATGTCGAACGACAGCACCTGTACGATCAGCGTGGTGCCGATATTGGCGCCGAGCATCACCGCCAGCGCCGGCACCAGATCAACCAGTCCGCCCGCCGCGAAACTCGCCGCCATCAGCCCCGTCGCGGTGCTGCTCTGCAGTATCGCGGTGATGCCAAGGCCGGCCAGCAACGCCCGGAAGCGGTCGCCCACCGCGCGGCTGAGCACGCGCCGCAAATTGGGGCCGAAGGCGCGCTGGATGCCGGTTTGCACCATATGCACGCCCCACAACAGCAGGGCGATCGTGCCGGCCAGATCGACGAGAGTGAGGGTCGCATTCATCGCCGCTCCTCCCTTACGGATCGTGCACTGGGCGCCGAAATTATCGAACCGGCGGCATATCGTGCATGACCCGGGGATTTCAAGAAAAATCGCCGGCCTCGTCAGGCCATCATCTTTTCCAGATTCTCCAGCGTGTCAGCCTCGGCAAAAGGCTTGTCCCAACGGATGCGGTGAACGCGCGGGAAGCGCATCGCCACGCCCGATTTGTGACGTGTCGAGCGATGCACGCTGTCGAAGGCAATTTCCAGCACGAGGCCCGGCGCCACCTCGCGCACCGGGCCGTAGCGCCGCACCGTGTTGTCCCGCACCCATTTGTCGAGAAGGCGCAGCTCGTCGTCGGTGAAGCCCGAATAGGCCTTTCCGACCGGCACCAGCGCATCGTCGCGCCAAGCGCCGAAGGTATAGTCGGAATAGAATGACGAGCGTTTGCCGTGGCCGCGCTGGGCGTACATCAGCACCGCGTCGATGGTCAGCGCGCCGCGTTTCCACTTGAACCACGGCCCTTTCGGCCGGCCCGACAGATAGGGCGAGTCGCGGCGTTTCAGCATCAGCCCTTCGATGCCGTTGGCCCGGGCATCGTCGCGCAGCGCCTTGAGGTCGTCCCAGGTCTCGAATGCCACCAGCGGCGACAAATCGAGCCGCGGGCGCGGCGCGTTGCCGTACCAGGTTTCAAGGCCACGGCGCCGCTCGGTGAGGGGCAGCGGCCGCAGGTCTTCCTCGCCGAGCCGCAGAATGTCGTACAGCCGGACCGCCGCGGGGAATTCGGCCAGCATTTTCGCGGTCGGGGTCTTGCGGTTAAGGCGCTGCTGAAGGTCGTTGAACGGCGCCACCTCGCCGTCGCGGATCACCAGAAGCTCGCCGTCGAGCGCGATATCGTCGGGCATGGCCTCGACGAGGTCCGGGAAGGCCGGGCCGATCTGGTCGCCGGAGCGCGAATAGAGCCGCCGCTCGCCACCGCGCGACACGAGCTGAACGCGGATGCCGTCCCATTTCCATTCGGCGAAATAGGCAGCGGGGTCGAGCGCGGCGAGGTCGTCTTCCGCCAAGGGCTGCGACAGCATCAGCGGGGTGAAATTCGGCAAACCGCCGATCTCGGGCCGCGGCGCCTTGCCGTCGAGCCAGGCGAAGAGCGGCCCATACGGCGGCGCGAGGCCGTGCCAGACTTCCTCGATCTCCTCGATGCGCGCACCGGCGCCTTCGGCGAGCGCCATCTTGGCGAGCCGCGCGGAGACGCCGATACGCAGCGCGCCGGTGACGAGCTTCAACAGCGCCCAGCGCCCGGTCGCGTCGAGCCGGTTGAGCCAGCCGGCGAGATGCGCGCCAACCTCGGCGCGGCTCGCGAGGCGCAGGGTCTCGATGATTTCTGACAGGCGGAGCGGCGAACCCTCACCCGGTTCGTCGCTATGCGCCGAACCACCCTCTCCCGCTTGCGGGAGAGAGGATTTCTCCGGCCAGATCAGCGACACGGTCTCCGCGAGGTCGCCGACAAAGTCGAGCGACCAGGCGAAGAGCTCGGGGTCGACCCGCGCCACGGCCAGCGCGCGTACCTGGCCCGGCTTGGCCTCGGCGAACACCAGTTCACCGGTCAGCGCCGCAAGCGCCCAGCCGCGTTCGGGGTCGGGCTGGGTCGCGAAATACTCCTGCATCAGACGCAATTTGCCATTGCGCGACGGGGTGAAGAGCAGCGCGTCGAGCAGCTCGGCGAAGCGGTTCATCGTGCCCGCGCCGCCATCGCTTAGATCGGGGCCGAAGCTTTGGTCCACCGCAGCGGTCATGACGCAAGTATAACACCGCAAGAATCGGGCATGACCTCCCCGGTAGTTGCTCTAACGTCCGCGCCGTACGACAAGATTTCCGATGACCGACAGCGCCATTCCCCGCAAAACCCCGTCCCGGCTGCCGTTCTTCTATGGCTGGCTGCTGGTGGCGGTCGCGTTTGTGACGATGGCGGTCGGGGTCAACGCGCGCACCGCCTTTTCGCTTCTTTATCCGCCGATCCTCAAGGATTTCGGCTGGGATCGCGGCCTCACCGCCGGCATTTTTTCGTTCGGCTTTCTGCTGTCGGCGCTGATCACCCCATTGGCCGGGCGGCTGATCGACCGGCGCGGCCCGCGGCTCATCGTCGAAATCGGGATCGTCACGCTGGGCGCCGGTCTCCTGCTTGCGACCCTCGCGCAGGAGCCATGGCAGCTTTACCTGACCTTGGGCGCGATGTGTGGCGCCGGGGTCAACTGCTTCACCTACACGACGCAGTCGATCTACCTGCCGCACTGGTTCGTACGCCGGCGCGGGCTGGCGATCAGTATCGCGTTTTCCGGCGTTGGCATCGGCTCGATCACCATCCTGCCCTGGCTGCAATATCTGATCGGCACCGGCGGCTGGCGTGCCGGGTGCTGGATGCTCGGCATCCTGGTCGTGGCGCTGTTGGGTCCCATCAACCTGCTGCTGCGGCATCGGCCCGAGGAGATGGGCCTGGAACCCGACGGCGAGCACGCCGCGAGGGTCGCCGCCAACAATCGCAGCAACATCGTCGACCCGGCCTGGGCGGCGATCGAGTGGACGCTCGGCCGGGCGCTCAAGACAAGCCGCTTCTGGTGGCTGGCGCTCGGCTATTTCGGCAGCCTTTTCGCCTGGTACGCGGTGCAGGTGCACCAGACCAAATACCTGACCGAAATCGGCTTTTCGGCGACCGGCGCGGCCTGGGCGCTCGGGCTCGTCAGCCTGGTCGCGGTGCCGGGGCAGATCGCGCTCGGCCATCTGTCCGACCGCATCGGCCGCGAGTGGATCTGGGCGATCGGCAATGGCGGGTTCGTGCTCTGCTACCTGGCGCTGATCGCGCTCAAGATGCACCCGACCATGGCTCTGTTGTGGGCGATGGTCATCGCGCAGGGGACGCTCGGCTACAGCCTCACCTCGGTGATGGGGCCAATCCCGGCGGAGATTTTCGCCGGCAAGCACCAGGGCAGCATTTTCGGCGTGGTGATGCTGTCGGGGATTATCGGCGGCGCGGCCGGACCATGGGTCGCCGGGACGCTGCACGATCTTGTCGGCAGCTACGCGCCGACCTTCTGGGTGTGCATCGGCCTCAACATTGTCTCGGCCGCCGCGATCTGGCGCGCGGCGCCGCGCAAGGTGCGCGCCGTCGCGGGACGCGTCCCCCTGATCCCGGCTCACTCCTCGTCTTCGTAGCCGAGCAGCGCTAACGCCTTGGCCTTGAGGCCCTTGCCGGTGGCGTAATAGACCAGCGCCTCCTCGTTGCCGTGGGTGACCCAGATTTCCGGCGCGCCGACATCGTCGAGGGTCTGGATCAGCTCATCCCAATCGGCATGGTCGGAAATGACCAGCGGCAACTCGACGCCGCTCGCTTTCGCCCTTTGTTTGACGCACATCCAGCCTGAAGCCATCGCCGCGACAGGATCGGGCAGACGGCGCGACCAGCGGTCGGCGATGGCGCCGGGCGGCGCCAGCACGACTTGCCCGGCAAGCTCGGTCTTCGACGCGCCGGTCGCCGGCAGCAGCTCGCCGAGCGCGACGCCGAGGCGCTCGTAGAGCTCGCAGAGGCCGATCAGCGCACCGTGCAGATAGATCGGCGCATCGTAGCCGGCCTCGCGCAGCAAGGCGATGACCCGCTGGCATTTGCCGAGCGCATAGACGCCGACCAGATGGCAGCGTTCGGGAAACAGCGATACCGAATGGAGCAGCCGGGCGATCTCGTCCCGGTCGGGTGGGTGGCGGAACACCGGCAAGCCGAAGGTCGCCTCGGTGATGAAGACGTCGCAAGGGACCGGCTCGAACGGCGGGCAGGTCGGATCGCGCCGGCGTTTGTAGTCGCCCGAGACGACGACCCGGCTGCCTTTGTATTCGAGCACCGCTTGGGCGCTGCCAAGCACATGGCCCGCCGGGACCAAGGTCACAGCCACATCGGCGACCATCATTCGCTCGCCATAGCCGATCGCCAGCTTCGCACCGCCAGCCCCGTCCTCGCCGTAACGCTGACGCATGATCTCGAGGGTTTCGTGTGTCACCAGGGCATGGCCGTGACCGGGCCGGGCGTGGTCGCCGTGGCCGTGGGTGATGACCGCCCAGTCGACGGGCCGCACCGGGTCGATGAAGAAATTTCCCGGCTCGCAATAAAGCCCGCTCGGGGTGACGCGCAGCCAGGTTTCGGGATGCGGGGCAGGCATACTGCGAAATTTAGCGCGCGGAGATCGGCCGAGCGACGTCTTCCAATGATTGGCGCTCGGCCTTGACGCCGATCAGCAGCTCGACAATCGCCGCGCCCACCATCAATCCGGCGCCAAACAGATAACCGAGAAAGACGTTGCCGCGCTCGCCGGAGCCGATCAGCGCCGCGAACAGATAGGGCGCGACCGCGCCGCCACAGGCGGTGCCGATCGCATAGAAGAAGGCGATCGCCATCGCCCGCGCCTCCAGCGGGAAGCTTTCGCTGACCGTCAGATAGGCGGCGCTCGCCGCCGCCGACGCAAAGAAGAAGATGCCGGTCCAGCACGCGGTCAACGCCGCTGCACCGACAAGGCCTTCGCGGAACACATAGCCCACGATCGCGAGCAGCACGCCGGAGATCGCATAGGTGAAGGTAATCATCGGCTTGCGCCCGATCGTATCGAAGAGCGGCCCCAGGACCAGAGGCCCGATGAAATTGCCGAGCGCGAAGGGCAGGATGTACCAACCGATCGACGCCGACGGCACACTGAAAAAACGGGTCAGCACCAGCGCGTAGGAAAAGAAAATTGCGTTGTAAAAGAACGCCTGCGTTCCCATCAGCGCGAGGCCGAGCAGCGCCCGGCTCGGGTATTCGCGGATCACCGCAAGCACGATGTCGATCATCGAATTTTGCGTCGGGTTGAGCCGGATCCGGCCCTTTGGCGGCGGCAGCCGATGTCCTTCGACCCGCTGCTCGATCTCGCCGACCACCGCTTCCGCCTCCTTCAAGCGATTGTGCAGCATAAGCCAGCGCGGGCTTTCCGGGACCCAGCGGCGCAGCAGCAGGATCGCGAGGCCGAGCACCGCGCCGATGCCGAAGGCGGCGCGCCAGCCCCAATCGGGCGGCAGCGTGCCGGGCTTCAAAAACACCACCGCGCCCAGCGCGCCAATCGCCGCGCCGACCCAGAAGCTGCCGTTGATCGCGAGGTCGGTGCGGCCGCGGAATCGCGCCGGCACCAGTTCCTGGATCGCCGAGTTGATCGCCGCGTACTCGCCGCCTATCCCGGCCCCGGTCAGCAGCCGGAAGAGCGCGAAACTGGCGAAATCCCAGGACAGAGCGGTCGCGGCGGTGGCGACGAGATAAAGGCCGAGGGTCACCATGAAGAGCTTCTTGCGGCCGAAGCGGTCGGTCGCATAGCCGAACAGGAACGCGCCCGCCACCGCGCCGACCAGATAGGCGGTGCTGACCAGCCCGACCTCGACTTCCGAGAAGTGCAGCACCCGGCTCTCCTGCAGCGCGCCGCTGATCGAGCCGGCCAGCGTCACTTCAAGTCCGTCGAGGATCCAGGTGATGCCAAGCGCGACGACGACCAGGGTGTGAAACCGCGACCACGGCAATCGATCGAGGCGAGCTGGGATATCTGTCTCGATTTCAGCGTTTACCGAGGGCATATCGCGAGAACGCCCGACGGGGGGATGCATCGCCGGGCTCAGAGGAGAAAATTCTTCGCGTTGCAGATCAAGGGGATAAGGCCAGCGCGACCCGACGTGCCGGTCGTCCAGCCATCTTCCATGGATGAATCGGGTTTTCCGAATGATGAAGTCGCTATTGTTTCTGGCGTTTTTTGTGCTGGTTGCCGGCTCCGCGGCCGATGCGCGGGGGCAAAACACCGCCTCGCCGGCGCAGGCTTCGGCGCTGAGCGCGGCGCAGGCGCAGCAGGCGGTCGACGTGCTGCAGGACCCGCAAGAGCGGGCAGCGCTGATCGCAACGCTGCAGGCTATCGCCCAGGGCTCACCGGCCGCTCCGCCCCTGGCCGCAACGTCCGCCGCAACCGCAGTGCCGGCCCCAACCGCTCCGACGAAAACCCCAGCGAAGGTGACGCTGCAGCCGAACAGCCTTGGCGCGCAGCTGCTGGTCGCGGCGTCGCATTGGAGCGTGCGGCTGGCGGGCGAGGCCGCCGCGACCTTGCAGACGATGAACAACCTCCCGGCGCTGGGCCGATGGGTCATCAGCCTGGAAAACGACCCGCAGGCGTCGATGGGCCTGGCCATCGCCGCCGGGTGGCTGGCGCTGATTTTTGGCGTGGCGCTGCTCCTCGAATTTTTCGCCGCTTTCGCGCTGCGGCAACCCCGGGACGCACTGACCCGGCATTTGCCCTCCGGCAGCAACGGCGACTCCGTGCGCCTGCTGCGGCTGCTGCCTTATGCGCTTATCCGGCTGTTTCTCGATCTGGTCCCGGTGGGGGTCTTCGCGGCGGCCGGCGATCTGCTGGTCAGCGTGCTGCCGGGCATCGACCCGAAGACTCGGCTCGTGGTGATCGCCGTGGTCAACGCCTACGCCGCGTGCCGCGCGGCAATGTGCGTCGCGCGGCTGCTGGTCTGCCCGGCCGATCGGCGCCTGAGGCTGTGGCGGCTTGACGATGTCGATGCGCGGTTCGTCATCGTCTGGGTACGGCGGCTGGTCGTCGTCGCGATCTTTGGCGACGCTCTGGTCGAGGTCGCGCTGCTGCTCGGCCTCGACCAGAGCGCGCATGACGGGTTCGAGCGGCTGATCTCGCTGGTGCTGGCGATCATGCTGGTCGTTGTGGCGATCCGCGCGCGACACGCGGTCGGCGCCTACATCCGCGGAACACGCGGCGACGCGGCGCGCGGGCGCATCTGGCTCGCCGAGGCATGGCCGTATCTCGCGGTGGTGACGATTATCAGCTGCTGGGTTGGCTTGGCGACCGGGACGCATGGCGGACTCTCTGGGCTCTATTTCCCGGGCGTGACCCTGGCGGCGATCATTGCCGCGCGGCTGCTGACGATTGTCGTGCTCGGCACGATCGATCGGCTGTTACATCTTGACCCCGACGCGCGCGACCGGCTGCCGGGGCTCAGCCAGAGGGTGGCGCGCTACCGGCGGCCACTGGAGATCCTGGCGAATACCGTCGTCACCGTGCTGTGCGCCGTGGTGATCCTGCAATTGTGGGGCGCACCCGCCTTCGCCTGGTTCGTCGCGGGCGGCATCGGCACGCATCTCGTCTCGGCGCTGCTGACAGTGGCCGTGGCGGTCATCGTTGCGATCGTGATTTGGGAGCTCAGCCATGCGGTGCTGGAGCGCCAGCTGGGACAAGCCGGGCCTGGTGGGCAAGTGCGTTCGGTGCGCCTGTTGACCCTGATGCCGTTGCTCCGGACGACACTACTGGTAACCATCATCGCCATTGTCGGGCTGACCGCGCTTTCCGAGATCGGCGTCAACATCGCGCCGCTGCTGGCAGGCGCCGGTATCGCCGGCATCGCCATCGGTTTTGGCGCGCAGCATCTCGTACAGGACGTCATCACCGGCGTTTTTGTGCTGTTCGAGAACGCGATCCA
>DATJSH010000101.1:0-8510 GCA_035504235.1 Allostellaceae bacterium
CGCGCGAAGCGCCGCGATGAAAATGCTCGCCATCCCACGTCATCAAAGTTCCGAAATTAGCCTCACAGAGGCGCAGGGCCTTTTCGAGGATCGCCTCGAACACCGGCGCGAGATCACCGGGTGAGGCATTGATGACCTGCAGCACCTCCGCCGCCGCCGCCTGCTGCGCCAGCGCCTCGTCGCGCTCGGCTTGCGCCTGCGCCAGCTCGGCGCGCAATGCGGCGATCGTATTGCCAACTTCGCCTATGCGGTCGTCGGGCATCGGGCGGCTCGCGGGGGAGGCACGGTTCCTCTACTGCCGCGATCATAGCGAGGTCGCGGCCCACCTCCACGCGGTTCTTGCGTCGTCGCGGCCTGGACTAACTGCTGGGCTACTCCGCTGGGGTCGCGGGCGGCTCGCGGTGCCGAAGCGCCCACCACTTCCGCCGCTGTGCCGCTGCCTCGCGTTGGAGCTGCGCGACGCTGACCTCCTCGACCTCGTATTTCGGCCGCCAGAACGCCCACCACGGCCGCCGGCGCACCCGCCCGGGGCCTTCCTCCGCGACCTTCGACCCTCTTTCCGCCCTGACATCCTCGGTTACCACGAGGCTGGCGCGGTAGGCCTCGTAATCCTCGTCGGTGCCGTAAATCTCCCCGCCCCGCCGCGCCACCAGGGCGGCCATCGCCGCGCTGTCCGCGCGGCAGCGGTTCGCGCGGCAGAACCGGTTGAGATCGTCCGGGACGACCGGCAGGCCGATCACGTGATGGCCTTGGGCGACAAGCTCGCGGCGCTTGGCGTTCTCGGCCAGGCGCCAGGCTTCGAATGTCCCCGGCAGGCGGCCGTTGCACAGCTTGTGGAGCGCGGCGTAACTGACCGGCGGCGCGACCGGCTTGTAATAATTGGTCATGCGGGGCCTCGCGTGGGACGTGCTGATCGTGCCCGGTCAACGGCTTCCTTGCGCGCAAGTTCACTTGAATGTCAGGCAAATGCTGTGGAATGTCGGGTTTTCGCACCAAAGCTGGGGCGCCATGCGCCCCCCGCGGTTGACGCCTCCCGCCGCTCGCGCGAACATGCCGCCGCTTTTTCCGTAGGGGTGAGGCATGGCCGAAACGGCGCCGCTGAAGGCGTTCTGGCAGCCTGGGTGAACCAGCTGCCTGAGACTCAAGGAGTTTCTCTCGGTCCGTGGGATCGAGTTCGAATCGATCAACATTCTCACTGATCCGGCCGGCCGGGCCGAGTTGCAGCGCCTCGGCGCACGTTCGATCCCCGTCCTGTCGCGCGGTGACGACTTCGTCTTCGCGCAGAACATCGCGCAGGTTGTCGCCTTTCTGAAATTGAACGAAAAGGCCGGCCCGGTGCTGTCGCCGGCGCAGCTTGTCGAACGCATGGAGCGCTACATCGACGCGGCGTTGCGGATGATCCCGCAAATGCCCGACGGCCAGCTCGAGACCCAGACGCCGGGCCGCCCGCGCGCCTATGGCCGCCTCGCGCATCACATGTTCCGCATCTGCGAGGCCTTCATCGAGGTCGCCGGCGGCAAGTTCTTCGCCCAGGCCATGCCGGGTGAAGTGCATAACCCAGCCGAGATGGCCTCGACCGCCGCGCTCACCGCATACGGACGCGGGGTCAAGGCCATGGTCGAGACCTGGTGGACGACCACTCCGGACAAGGAGGCCCGGGCCGAGGTCGACACCTATTACGGCCGCCAGAAGCTGCATGAGGTGCTGGAGCGCGCCACCTGGCACATCGGCCAGCACACCCGGCAATGGGTCATGCTGCTCGGCATGCATGGCATCGCCGCCGATCGTCCGCTTGCCGAGGCCGACTTTGCCGACCTGCCGATGCCGAAACAGGTCTGGGACGACTGAGCCGGCGAACGATCAGCCGCCGCCGTCGTTGTCTCCGCGTGACGCCCGCAGCGTGCGGGCCGCAAGGCGGGTGACGATATGACCGACGATATGCCGACTTCACAGGCGACAACCGAACAGACCGAGCCGGAGGTCGTCGCCGGCATCACCTCGGCGGAAGGTCAGCCAGAGACCTATAAATTCGACGCGACGCCGCCGGTTGATCTGCGCCTGTGGAGCATGCTCGGCGGGGCGGCGCTCTTTGGCTTTTTCGTCGGCCTCGACATGATGGCGCGCCGCCGCCGATAGGGAACGCTACCTCTCGCCGTGGCGTTCTGCGTTCTCCACAATCGGAGGACGTCCCCATGGACACGATCATGCCGCCGCAAGCCGAGGTCGCGACGGATGAAACCCACAACCTGATTTCCGCCGACAAGGTCGTCGGCACCGCCGTCTACAATCGAAGCGAGGAGCGTCTGGGCTCGGTCTATGGCCTGATGCTCAACAAGCTCAATGGCCAAGTCGCCTATGCGATCATGTCGTTTGGCGGTTTTCTCGGGCTCGGCGAAAGCTATCACCCGCTGCCCTGGCGCATGTTGACCTATGACACCCGGCTCGGCGGCTATGTCGTCGATCTCGACCGCGCTCGTCTGGAAAAAGCGCCGCGTTACAGCGCGGCCGACGAGGTCGACTGGGGCATTTATGGCGGCCAGATCGACAATTACTATCTGATGCCGCTTGTCTAATCGCGGGCACGCGGGGCAGAACCTGCCCCGCGTCCCATTGTCATCGCGAGCGCGGCAAAGCAATCTCCGCGCCGCGATGACCCTCGCCGAACCCGACCTTGCATCACCCTATCCGATCGACCCGATGCCGGGCTGGGTCATCGATTTGCGCGCAAGTACCGAGCCGGTGTGGGTCTTCGCCTATGGCTCGTTGATGTGGAACCCGGAGATGCGCTTTGCCGAGCGGCTGGCGGCGCGGGTCCATGGCTGGCATCGCGGCTTCTGCCTTTATTCGCCTGAATACCGCGGCACGCGCGAGAAGCCCGGGCTGGTGCTCGGCCTCGACCGTGGCGGGTCGTGCCGCGGTATTGCCTATCGCCTCGCGCCGGAGACGCTCGCCGCCGAGATCGATTACCTGTGGACGCGCGAGATGACCGGCTTTGTCTATCGCATGACGCCGGTGAAGACGGTCACCGAGCGCGGCCCGACATCGGCCTATGCCTTTACCGTGCGCCGCGATTCCCGCGACTATGCCGGGCGGCTCGCGCCCGAAGAGGCGGCCCGCATCATCGCCACCTCAAAGGGCGATCGCGGCACCGGTCGCGACTACCTCGCCAACACCGTGCGTCACTTGGAAGGGCTCGGCATCGCCGATGGCGCGCTGCACAAGATCGAGCGCCTGGTCGCGGCACTCGACTGAAACTCCCCTCTCCTCGCTCGGCGGGAGAGGGTTGGGGTGAGGGGCAGCTACCGCTCGGAGCCGAACCAATAAGTCGCCGCAAAGTGGGACATGCGCATCCCTTCATGCGCGACTCCCGGGACGACGACGCCCCGCCAATTGCAGGCGATCCCGAGCTTCGCGGCCTCCTGCCGCCCACGTTCGAGGAAGAAATGCGCTCGCGCGAAGCGGTGCGGCCCTTGCGCCATTGCCGACTCGTGCTTGGGGAAATTTTCCGTCGTGCCGTCGATGTCGCGGTCGCCAGCGAAGATGACCAGCGGATAGGTCAGTAACCGCTTGATGTCGTCAAGCGTCAGGCCGATGCCGCCATACCCGTCGGGGTAGGGCAGGTCGAGCGTCGGCAGCGTGTACCAGCCCGAATTGGCGGCCCCGACCGCCTCGAGGATGCCGTGAGGCTGGGTCGCCAGCAGTCGGTGGACGAACTGTCCGCCGGCAGAATGGCCCCACAGGTAAAAGCGCGGCCGGCGCGTGATGCCGGCTTCGCGCAGCAGCGCGAAAAGCCGGCCGGGGATCGCCTGCGACCATTGCTCGCGCGGCCGCACCGTGCCCTCCGCGTCGAGCACGTGCCCGTTATTGTAGGTGACCGCGTCCGGCCAGCCTTCCTTCGGGAAGGTGATCGCCACCACCAGCAGCCCCGCTATATCCGCGGTCGGGATCCACGCGTCGCAATATTCGCGGCCGTTGCGGCTCTGCCCGTGCTGCACGATGACGACCGGCGCGTCCGCGGTGTGACCGGCCGGCCGGTAGCATTCGAGCACCAGCGGCCGCTCCGGGCTAAGCGGGTCGCGATAGGGGATGCTGAGCCTGCCGGTCGACGACAGCGTCATTGCCAGGTCAGTTGGCGTCACGGTGGCCTCCGATGGTCATTTCGCCGATCAGCGCTATGATGCGGCGATGCATGTCTTCCTAACAGTTATTCTCGTCTTTGCGATGCTCGGGGTGCTGGGCGCGCTCGGCTTTGGCGTCGCGACGATGCTCAAGGGCGGTAATCCGCGCCGCTCCAACAAGATGATGCAGCTGCGCGTCATCATGCAGGCGGTGGCGCTCATTGTGCTGGCGATCCTGATGATGATGGCGTCGAACCGCTAGTTCCGGGGTCGCTGATGGTGAAGCTCACCCGCATCTACACGCGCGGCGGCGACAAGGGGAAGACCTCGCTCGGCGACGGCGCGCGCGTCGCCAAGCAGTCGCTGCGGGTGGAAGCCTACGGCACGGTCGACGAGGTCAACGCCGCGCTGGGGCTCGCGCGGTTGCACGTCGCCGGTGACGAAGATGCGATGCTCGGCCGCATCCAGAACGACCTCTTCGATCTCGGCGCCGATCTCTGCACTCCTGAGAGCAGCCGGCGCGCCGCGGGCGCGCTGCGCATCGTCGGGAGCCAGGTAAAGCGGCTCGAAACCGAGATCGATCGCATGAACGCCGAGCTCGCGCCGCTCACCTCGTTTGTGCTGCCCGGCGGCTCGCCGGCCGCCGCTTATCTGCACCTCGCGCGCACCGTGACCCGCCGCGCCGAGCGCCTCGTCTGCGCGCTCGCCGCCGCCGAGCCGGTCAATCCCGAGGCGATCAAGTATCTCAACCGGCTATCGGATCATCTCTTTGTGCTAAGCCGCCGGCTCAACGGCAACGGCGCCCGGGACGTGCTGTGGCGGCCGGGCCTCACCCGTGACGACAAGAAGAGTGCTTAGTTTCTCGGCTCGAAGCATTAATTCGTCATACCGGCGAAGGCGGGCCTGCGCGGGACGACGACGGAGCGAAGCTTTAGGGGATTGAAATGGTGACCCTGGAACTCATGCAGGCGATCTCCGCCGCGTTCAATGCCCGCGATGTCGACCGCATCGTGTCGTTCTTCGCCGAGGACGGCGTGTTCTGCCTGTCGCGCGGGCCGGAGCCGGTCGGCCGCACCTTGAGGGGCCGGGCGGCTATCCGTAAGGCGCTCGCCGACCGCTTTGTGCAGATCCCCGACATGCGCTGGGAGAACGAGGAGTACATCCTCGCGCCAGGGACCGATGGCGGGGCCAACCGCGCGATCTCGGTGTGGACCGTGCGCGGCAAGGGCAGCGACGGCGAAGACCTCGATTACCAGGGATGCGACATCTATACCTTCGATCGCGACGACAAGATCGCCCACAAGAACACCTTCTGGAAGATCGTCCAGGCCCGCGAGCTGCTTTAGCCGCCGGCAGGCAGCAGAGATGCCGCCATCAAACTTGCGTTCATGGTGCGCGCGTGCACAATTCGCGCCCCATTCGATAGAGGCCCAAGGAACTGAAGCCCGATGAAAGCGCTGGTCGCGGTAAAGCGGGTGGTCGACTACAACGTGAAGGTTCGCGTCAAGGCGGACCACACCGGCGTCGAAACCGCCAATGTAAAGATGTCGATGAACCCGTTCGACGAGATCGCCGTCGAGGAGGCGCTGCGTCTGCGCGAAGCCGGCACCGTCGACGAGGTCATCGCGGTCTCCTGCGGCATCCAGCAATGCCAGGAGACGATCCGCACCGCGCTTGCCATGGGCGCCGATCGCGGCGTTCTGGTGCAGACCGATGCCGAGTTGCAGCCGCTCGCGGTCGCCAAGCTCCTCAAGGCGGTGATCGAGAAGGAAGGCCCGGAGATCGTCATCATCGGCAAGCAGGCGATCGACGACGATTGCAACCAGACGGGGCAGATGCTGGCCGCGCTGCTGGGCTGGCCGCAGGCGACCTTCGCCTCCAAGCTCACCATCGGCAATGGCGGCGCCGAAGTCACCCGCGAGGTCGATGGCGGTCTTGAGACCGTGAAGCTGAAAATGCCGGCTGTGGTCACCACCGATCTCAGACTTAACGAACCGCGTTATGCATCGCTGCCCAACATCATGAAAGCCAAGAAAAAGCCGATCGATGTCGTGAGCCCCGACGACCTCGGCGTCGATGTCACGCCGCGCCTCGTGACCCTCAAGGTCGAGGAGCCGGCAAAGCGCCAGGGCGGCGTCAAGGTCGGCTCGATCGAGGAACTGGTCACCAAGCTGAAAACCGAGGCGAGGGTCATCTGATGCCGGTCCTCGTCGTCGCCGAACACGACAACAAGTCGCTGAAGCCGGCGACCCTCAACGCTGTGGCCGCCGCGTCGGAGATATCCAAGGCCGGCGCGGGTGACATCCACATTCTCGTCGCCGGTCAGGATTGCCGCCCGGCCGCCGATGCCGCCGCCAAGATCGCCGGTGTCGCCAAGGTGCTGATCGCCGACGACGCGGCTTACGGCCACGGGCTTGCGGAAAACGTCGCGCCGCTCGTCGTCGGGCTTGCGCCGCAATATTCGCACCTGCTCGCGCCGGCCACGACGCAAGGCAAGAATTTGATGCCGCGCGTCGCCGCGCTCTTGGACGTGATGCAGATCTCCGACATTTCGGGCGTCGTCTCGCAGGACACGTTCGTCCGGCCGATCTATGCCGGCAACGCGCTCGCCACGGTGCAGTCGAAAGACGCCGTCAAGGTCATCACCGTGCGCGGCACCGCCTTCCCGCCGGTCGAGGGCGAAGGCGGCTCGGCCGCGATCGAGCCGGCGAGCGGTCCCGGCGCCGCGGGTCTCTCCGAGTTCGTCAAGGCCGAGCTGTCGAAATCCGAGCGTCCCGAGCTTACGTCCGCCCGCATCATCATTTCCGGCGGGCGCGGCATGCAGTCGGGCGACAATTTCCACCTGCTGGAGGCGGTCGCCGACAAATTGGGCGCCGCGGTCGGCGCCTCGCGCGCCGCGGTCGATGCCGGTTTCGTGCCCAACGACTACCAGGTCGGTCAGACCGGCAAGATCGTCGCGCCGGAACTCTACATCGCTGTCGGCATTTCCGGTGCGATCCAGCATCTCGCCGGGATGAAGGACTCGAAGGTCATCGTCGCCATCAACAAGGACGAGGAAGCGCCGATCTTTCAGATCGCCGATTACGGCCTCGTCGCCGATCTGTTTAAGGTCCTCCCCGAGCTCGACGCCGAGCTCGCCAAGCGCAACTCGTGACCGAACAAACTAACGTGTCCCTGAGGCGCATCGGCGTCGTCGGCGCCGGGCAGATGGGCCGCGGCATCAGCCATGTTTGTGCGCTCGCGGGGCTCGATGTGGTGCTCGCTGATGTCAGCCCCGAGGTGCTGGCGCGCTCGCTCGAGACGATCGAGACCAATCTCGGCCGCCAGGTCGCGCGCGGCCGCATCAACGAGAACGAGAAGGAAGCCGCGCTCAAGCACATCAAGACCACCACCGACTTTTCGGCCTTCGGCGACCGCGACATGGTCATCGAGGCGGCGACCGAGAAGGAGGAGGTAAAGCGCGAGGTCTACAAGCAGCTCGTGCCCAAGCTGAGGCCGGAAACCCTGATCGCCACCAATACCTCATCGATTTCGATCACCCGGCTCGCCGCGGCGACCGACCGACCCGGCAAGTTTATCGGCATGCACTTTATGAACCCGGCGCCGGCGATGAGCCTTATCGAGCTTATCCGCGGCATCGCCACCGACGAGGCGACCTTCGCGGCGACCCGCGATCTCGTCGTGAAGCTCGGCAAGACCCCGGTCGCGGCCGAGGACTACCCGGCCTTTATCGTCAACCGCATCCTCTTGCCGATGATCAACGAGGCGGTCTACACGCTCTACGAGGGCGTCGGCACCGTCGAGGCGATCGACACGGCGATGAAATTGGGCGCGAATCACCCGATGGGGCCGCTCGAGCTCGCCGATTTCATCGGCCTCGACACCTGCCTGTCGGTGATGCAGGTATTGTATGAGGGGCTCGCCGATTCGAAATACCGGCCCTGTCCGCTCTTGGTGAAATACGTCGAGGCCGGCTGGTTCGGCCGCAAGGCCGACCGCGGCTTTTACGATTACCGCGGCGAAAAACCCGTTCCGACGCGGTAGCCGCAGAACCGTTCGTGCGTCCTTCGAGGCTCCCTTCGGTCCCGCCTCAGGATGGGGGGCGTCAGCGTCAGGCTCATACCCTCCTCACCCTGACGTGCCCCGCGCAGCGAAGCCTCGAAGGGCGCACAAACCACAGCCCGCGATAACTTGCCGCCCTTGCCCCGATCCTGCTAACAATCCGTCACAATCCCGTGGTAGGTGAGCCACAGGGATTAAGACCCGCCGCCGGCCTATTAGTGGTGAGTTTATGCTCGACAGCTGCCCGGCCCTGGTACTGAACGCGGATTTCCGTCCGCTCTCGTATTTTCCGTTGTCGCTGTGGTCGTGGCAGGACGCGGTCAAGGCGGT
>DATJSH010000102.1:0-9607 GCA_035504235.1 Allostellaceae bacterium
GCGCGAGGGCCGTGGCCCTCCGGCACGCCCTTCAGGGCTTTGCGATCGGGATGAAGCAGCGAAAAAATTGCACGTCTGCGGAACTGCGCAACTATCGCGGCGGTTTAGCAACGGGTCAGTTTCGACCTGAGGCTTTTGAAAGGACCACTGATGAACCCGCGCATCCTCATCCTGGCGGTCGCAGCTGTGTTCGCTGCGGTCACATATGCGGGCACGGCTTGGGCGCTGTCCGAGGGCGAGATCATTCGCTTGCATGAACTTTGCGTGCATGGCGATCGCGATGCCTGCGCTCATCGCGATGCGGCGATCCACGACCACGACCATGAGGCCGAATGGCGCATCCATCACCCGGAATGGTATCACTAGCTGTTCACTCATCGCCGTTAGCTGCGCCGAGCGTTTCGGCGCAGCGTCGCCGTAGCG
The DNA here is from genome assembly GCA_035504235.1 of Allostellaceae bacterium. Classification (GTDB taxonomy): domain Bacteria; phylum Pseudomonadota; class Alphaproteobacteria; order ATCC43930; family CGMCC-115725; genus DATARH01. The sequence continues at coordinate 424 of DATJSH010000102.1, forward strand.
TTTCGCCATCGGCGAAGAACCAACGCCCGAGGTCGAGCGTCGCTTCCGGGCGCCGGGTTAGCAAAAGTGTGCCGTTTGCCACGGCGATTGCCATGAGTCGCGCGGCGACATCCGCGCGCCCGTTGAAGATGACCGCTTCAATCCCGACGCGGATCGCTCCTTGCGCCGCGCCGGCGTCGTCGCCGCAATCGAGAATCGCCGTAAAGCTGGCGTCCCGCATTGCTTCGCGCGCCGCATCGACAAGTGCCTTGAACCAGCCCGGCCCGACGTAGATGCCGGCGTCGGGCGCGCTCAATAGGGCAACCGCGCGATCCATCGCCGCCGCGGTTTCCAGCGCCGCGACCGCGTGTGTCAGCGAATGAACGACGATGTGCGGAGCGGGGGACGCCGACTCGCTCAGGCTTTCGCCTTCTGGAAGATGCCGACCCATTTCATGTAGTTGTCGGCGATCTGGGCCACCGCCGCGTCGCGGCTGATCTTCTTGTCGCGCAGACCGGACAGCGCGTCCCAGAACGACGTGCGGCCGACGGCGAAGCCGATATAGGCCGGCAGCGGCGCCGCCTCCTGAAGCCAGTGGACGATCCCGGCTTCGTTCGAGCCGCGCCCCAAAAGGATGCAGCCCACCTTGTCGCGCCCGTCGTGCCGCGCGGCGGCCGCCACCGCCGCCGCGTCATCGCGCCGATCGAGCCCTTCGATCTTCCACACGTCGGGCTCGACCCCGGCGGCCTGCAGTTCCTTGATCGCCGCGATCATCAGCGAGGGGCGCAGGTGCAAGTCGTAGAGGTGCTGGTCGCCCTCGAGCCGGTCGTGCTGGTCCTTGGTCATCGGCACCAGCAACTCGAACATGAAGTAGCGGCCGTTTTCGTGTCCCCAGTCGGCGAGCATCTTGAGGCGTGCCGCCTGGCGGCGGTTCATCGCCTCGTCGCCCTCGGGGTTGTAGCGCACTAGCGCCTTGATGAAGGTCGGATTGAATTCGGTGATATGCTCGCGAAATCTGTCGCCGTATTCGAAGTCGAACTCGTCCTGGCCACTCTTCTCGGCGGGGCAGGCGGTAATGTAGCCCTGAGCACGGGCATCGTGCAGGATCGCCGCGCCAAACTGCTCGTCGACGAGGATGCCCGCCGCCTCACGCGGCACCCCTCGGGCAAGCGCGGCCTTTAGGCCGTCATAGACGACCGCCTTGCTGGCGGCGACAGTCGCCGTCTGCTCCGCCGTGAGCGGCGAGCTGAACCCGAAGAGACCCTTTTCGAACGAAGCGCGGTGGTCAAAGGGCAGAATGTAGAGCGGTTTGTCGTACCCGACTGCCATCGCAAACCTCCCTCAAAAGCAGCGCCGCGCGTCCTCTTGGTCGTTCAGCGCACTGCGCCGAAATGCGCGGCGACCTCGACCATGCGGTTCGAGAAGCCCCATTCGTTGTCGTACCAGCTGAGGACACGGACGAATTTCTTGTCGAGCACCTGGGTCTGAGTGACGTCAAAAGTCGAGCTGTGCGGATCGTGATTGAAGTCGACCGACACGGTCGGCGCCTTGTTGATGCCGACGATGCCTTTGAGCCGGTTCGACTTCGCCGCCTCTTCCATCAATGCGTTGACCTCGTTGGCGTCGGTTTCGCGCGTCGCATCAAATTTAAAGTCGATGAGTGACACATTTGCCGTCGGCACGCGGATCGCGGTGCCATCGAGTTTTCCCTTCAGCGACGGCAGGACCAGCCCCACCGCGCGCGCGGCGCCAGTCGAGGTCGGGATCAGCGAGAGGGCGGCCGCCCGCGCCCGGCGCAGATCGCCATGCAGTGTGTCCTGCAGGCTTTGGTCGCCGGTATAGGAGTGGATCGTCGTCATGTAGCCGCGCTCGATACCGATGTTTTTGTGGAGCACATAGGCAACCGGCGCCAGGCAATTGGTGGTGCACGACGCGTTGGAGATGACCTGATGGCCCCCCGATAGCTCGTCGTGGTTGACCCCCATGACGACCGTGAAATCGGCGCCATCGGCCGGAGCTGAGATGATGACCTTCGTGGCGCCCGCCGCGAGGTGCTTCGCGGCCGCCTCGCGCTTGGTGAAGATGCCGGTGCATTCGAGCGCGATGTCGACGCCTAGCTCCTTCCACGGCAGATTGGCTGGATCGCGCTCGGCGGTGACGCGAACCTTGCCGCGGCCGGCATCGAGCCAGTTCTCACCTGTCGTCACTTCGTGTGGGTAGCGGCCGTGAACGCTGTCGTAGCGCAGGAGATGCGCGTTGGTCTCGACCGGCCCCAAATCGTTGACGGCGACGACCTCGATCTCGTTGCTCGGGTGCTCCATGGCCGCGCGGAAGACCAGGCGGCCGATACGGCCGAAACCATTGATTGCAACCCTGATCGCCATGTTCAGATCCTTCCGCGAAACCGTGAGCTGAAGCTTAGAACAGTTTCGGCCGGCGCGAAACGCCACAGACCGCAGGGCGCGGCTGCTTATATCGCGGCTTTTGTCTGGGCCGCTAGTCGCGTTCGGGCTTGTATGCGGGCGTGGCGGCGGCCGGGCTCGCGATCAGCGAGCGCGCCAATTCGGCGACCCGCTCCGCCGTGATGTGGAAATGCGGGTAGAGCGCTTCCACCGGTGCCGAGGCGCCGAACCCGGTCATGCCGACAAACGCCGCGTTGCGTCCGAGCCAACGGTTCCAGCCCATGCGAACGCCGGCTTCGACCCCGACCCGCGGTGCGCTGCCGAGAACGGCGTTCTGATAGGCTTCTCCCTGGCGCTCGAATAGCTCCCAGCACGGCATCGACACCACCGCGGCGCGAATGCCGTCCGCCGCCAATTGCTGCTGCGCGGCGACGGCAATGCCGACCTCCGAGCCTGTGGCAAGAAGCGTGATGTGGCGCGTGCCGTTGGGCTCGCTCAGCACATAGGCGCCCCTGGCCGAGCGGTTCTCGCCGTGATCCGCCGCAGTGCGCAGCAGCGGCACGCCTTGGCGCGTCAGCGCCAGGATCGACGGCGCGTGCCGGTTTTCCAGCGCCAATTTCCAGCACTCGGCGGTCTCGATGGGGTCGGCCGGGCGGAACACATTGAGGTGCGGGATCGCCCGCAGCGCCGCCAAGTGCTCGACCGGCTGATGCGTCGGCCCATCCTCGCCGAGGCCGATCGAATCGTGGGTCATCACGTAAATGACGCCGAGATGGCTCAACGCCGAGAGGCGGATCGCGCCCCGCGCATAATCGGTGAAGGTGAGGAACGTCCCGCCATAAGGGATGAGCCCGCCATGCGCGGCGATGCCGTTCATCGCCGCGGCCATGCCCATCTCGCGCACGCCATAATGGATATAGCGTCCGGCATAAGTGGGCGGCGTGACCTCGTCCTGGCCCTTGGCCTTGGTGTTGTTCGACGGCGTCAAATCGGCCGAGCCGCCGACCAGCTCGGGCAGCACCGGCACCAGCGCGTTGAGTACCTCGCCCGAGGCGACCCGGGTCGCGATTTTGGCGTTTTTGGCGCGAAATTCATCGCTCGCCTTGTCGATCGCGCCGGCAGCTGCCTTCGGCAGCTCGCTGCGGAAACGCCGCTGAAATTGCTCACGCTTCGCCGTATCGAGCTTGCCGAGCCGCGCCTCCCAATCGTGCCGCGCCGCCGCGCCGCGCTCGCCGACCCCGCGCCACCAGGCGCGGATGTCGTCGGGGATGACAAAGGCCGGATATTCCCAGCCTAGCCGCTCCTTGGCGCCCTTGATCTCGTCGGCGCCGAGCGGCGAGCCGTGCGCCGCGGCGGTTCCGGCCTTGGTCGGCGCGCCAAATCCGATGATCGTCTTGCAGGCAATCATCGTCGGCCGGTCGTTGCCGTGGGCCTTCCTGATCGCCGCGGCGATCGCCGCGTGATCGTGGCCATCGACCCGGTCGGTCGCCCACCCGTGCGCGGCGAAGCGCGCGACTTGGTCATCGTTGACCGCGAGGCTGGTGGCCCCATCGATCGAGATCGAGTTGTCGTCCCAGAACACGATGAGCTTGTTGAGCTTCAGATGCCCGGCGAGCGACAGGGCCTCGTGGCTGATACCTTCCATCAGGCATCCGTCGCCGCAAAACACGTAGGTGCGGTGATCGACGGCATCCGCGCCGAATTCGGCGGCGAGCAGCCGCTCGGCGAGCGCGATGCCAACCGAATTGGCGATGCCCTGGCCGAGCGGTCCGGTCGTCACCTCGATGCCGGTCGCCAGACCGCGTTCGGGATGCCCGGCGGTCTTGCTGCCGATCTGGCGAAACCGCTTCAGCTCGTCGAGCGTCATATCGGCGTAGCCGGTGAGATGCAGCAGCCCGTAGAGCAGCATCGACCCGTGCCCGTTCGACAGGATGAACCGGTCGCGATCGGGCCAGTCAGGCTGTGCCGAATCGAATTTGAGGAACTGGCTGAACAGCACGGTGGCGATGTCGGCCATGCCCATCGGCATGCCGGGATGGCCGGATTTCGCCTGCTCGACCGCATCCATCGCCAGCGCGCGCAAGGCATTGGCCATGCGGCGCAGCTTCGGGTCCTTGGCTGGCGGCAGCGGGGCGGGGGGGGAGGGCGCGGCTTGCGCATCGTGAGCGGTCATGGAGGCCAATTTATCGTGGGTTCACTCGACCGCAAACGGCGTCGATGCGCCTCCGTTGCGGAAAAGGGCGTATCGCGCGATTAAGCGCGGTGCGGGCCTCGGCCGCGCAGCACGGCAATGTGGCGCACCGGCATGGCCATGCGACGGCGCGCCACTGTGGCGATCGTGGCCGGTGCGCTCGGGGCGGCGGGCGGGTTCGGGTCGAAGACTTTGATGTCGGCCCAGCCGGTCACCTGAGAGGGGCAGGCGAAGTCCTTGTCGCAGCTGACGTCGAAGCGGCTGTCGTATTTCCTCGCCAGACGGTCCTCGCAGATATAGGTCGCGCCGCGGATCTGCAGGAACGTACCGAGACTGATCCGCCGCGGGCAGGCGACGACATCGGTACGGCCGCAGATGTTGCCGCCCGACGCAGCGATGCATGGCGTCGAACTGGTCTGCTCGGGCACCGTGTTGTATCCGGTGACGTAAGCGCGAATGAGCTGGGCGAAGGGAAAGTTGGACGATTGGGCTCGAGCGAGGCATGGAGAGATCGTAAGTAACGCAATAGTCGCTAGCGCAATACGCACAGTCGTACACTCCTCGCTGATAGAACCGAAGAGAGAGGGAGGGTGGATTTTTACGTGACAGGACGTATAGATACGTAACGGCGTGTCTCGTTACGTAAGATTACCGATAATGCAAAGCGGCAATAATGTGGATGGCCGTAGAATTGTGTGACGATCTATTAGCGCAGGCCGGGAAATGTATCCCAAAAAGCGGGAAAAGCTGGCCAAAAAATGGGGAATCCAGTCGCCAAGCGCGATTCAGCGTTGCGCCGACCGCATTGTGCGGTCTCGGCGGTTTGGCTACCGTTTGCCCCAGCGCATTGGGGAGGACGGGGCCGTGGCGGACATCATCGTTGGATCGGGCGACTACAAGTACCGGATCATCGAGAACTGGGCGAAGCTGCCCGATGGCTGGTCGTTCAAGGAAGTCGGCGCCGTCGGCTGTGACAAAAGCGACAATGTCTATGTCTTCAATCGCGGCGAGCATCCGATGATGGTGTTCGATCGCCATGGCAATTTTCTGCGGTCTTGGGGCGAGGGGCAATATCCCAGGGCGCATGGTGTCCACATGGGCCCCGACGATTCAATTTACCTCACCGACGACGGCGGCAGTTTCGTGCGCAAGTGCCGCCTCGATGACGGCAAGGTGCTCTTGGAGCTCGGCGTTCCCGGCCAACCCGCCGAGTACATGTCGGGCGAGCCGTTTCATCGTTGCACCCACACGGCGCTCTCGCCGAAGGGCGAGATCTACGTCTCCGACGGCTACGGCAACTCGCGCGTCCACAAATATTCGCCCGACGGCAAACTACTGATGTCATGGGGCGAGTCGGGCAGCAACCCGGGCGAGTTCAACATCGTCCACAACATCTGCACCGACGTCGACGGCTGGGTCTATGTCGCCGACCGCGAGAACCACCGCGTCCAGGTATTCGACGGCAACGGCAAGTACGAAGCGCAGTGGAACAACCTGCACCGGCCGTGCGGCATGTACATGGACTATGCCCATCACCCGGTCTGCTACATCGGCGAATTGGGGCCGGTGCAGAGCGTCAACCGGTTTGTCGGCAATCTCGGGCCTCGGGTCAGCATCGTCGACCACAAGGGCAACTTGCTGTGCCGTTTTGGCGACCGGCTCGCCGGCACCGTGCCGACTGCGTTCCTCGGGCCGCATGGCATTGCGGTCGACTCGCGGGGCGATCTTTATGTCGGTGAGGTCTCGTGGACGCAGTGGCCGCAATTTTATCCCGATACGCCGCGGCCCGATTACATCCGCTCGCTGCAGAAATACGAGCGGGTACGCTGATCTTAGGATGGGCTCATAGAAACGTGCCGCTAGCGCGTTGACGCCGTTGGCTCTGCCAACCTAAGTTAGCAACATGAGCGAACTCGATGACGCTTTGGTAATGCTGGAGCGTGCGGTGCAACGGCTAGAGGCGGTGCCATTGTCGGACGGCAAGGAAACCGCCGCGCGGCTGACCGCGGAGCGCGAGGCCGAGGACGAGAAGCTCGCGGCCACGGCGGCCGAGATTGTCGCCCGCGTCGAGGCGGCGCTCGACAAGATCGGCCAGGTGCTCGACGGGGAAGGCTGACAGGTCGCATGGGCGAGATCGTCGTCACGGTCAATGGCCGCGCTTTCCCGCTCAACTGCGCCGATGGCGAGGAGCCGCGCCTCCGCCGGCTCGCGCAATATGTCGACAGCAAGATCGGCGATTTTGTTCGCATGCATGGCCAGATCGGCGAGGCGCGGCTGATTCTTCTGGCCGCCCTCGTCATCGCCGACGAATTGAGTGACACCAGCGACCTCGTGCGGCAGGAGCGGAACCGCTCGACACGCGAGGTTGAGCCCGCCGATGACGGAGGTGCGATGGCGGCCGGTATTCGCGGCATCGCCCGGCGCATCGAAAGCATTGCGGCGCGGCTCGAATCTTCCTAGCTAATAGCCTTGCGAGCGGGGCTGCGCGGTGCGTTAGGACGCATTAGCCCCGGGGCCGATACCTACCTCTTGGGAGCCGTGCCTATCGGGGTCGTGGCCTCGATATACGGCGCCCACCTGCTACGGCGGGCCACGAGGGAGTTGCAAGCCGACGGCCGAGGTGGCTCCGCTCGCACTGCCATGATGAGAAACGCGTGAACCTCCTGGTCCTCGGCGATGTATTCGGCCAGCCCGGCCGCGAAACGGTGAAGGCGCATCTGCCGGCGCTGCGCCGCGACCTCAGGATCGATGCCGCGATCGTCAACGCTGAGAACGCGGCGCACGGCTTCGGCCTCACCGAGAAGATCGCCGGCGAGCTGTACGAGGCCGGCGCTGACGTCCTCACGACAGGCAACCATGTCTGGGACCAGCGCGAGCTCATCCCCTATCTCGACCGTGACCCGCGCGTGTTGCGCCCGGCGAATTTTCCGCCCGGCACGCCGGGCTTGGGAATGCGCCTGCACCGCCTGGGCGACGGCCGCGCCGTGCTCGTCATCAACCTAATGGGCCGGCTGTTCATGGACGCGCTCGACGACCCGTTCCGCGGGCTCGATGCGGCGATCGGCGGTCATCGGCTAGGCCATGACGTGGCGGCGATCGTCGTCGATTTTCACGGCGAGGCGACGAGCGAGAAGACCGCGCTCGGCCATTTCGCCGATGGCCGGGTCTCGGCGGTGATCGGCACCCACACGCACATCCCGACCGCCGATGCGCGCCTCCTCGCGGGCGGCACCGCCTATATCAGCGATGTCGGTATGTGCGGCGATTACGACTCGGTAATCGGCCTGGAAAAACAGGCGTCTATCCGTCGCTTTTTGACCAAGATGCCCGGCCCGAAAAAGCCCGAACCCGCGGTGGGCGAGGCGACGTTGTGCGGCGCCTTTGTCGTGACCGACGACCTGACCGGGTTAGCTAGCCGCACCGAGCCGGTGCGCCTCGGCGGCCGCCTCGCTTCGCATGTGCCGGTGTTGTGATATAGCTCGCCTATGGCCAAAGTCCTCGTCACCTCGGCGCTGCCTTACATCAACGGCATCAAGCATCTCGGCAACCTGATCGGTTCGATGCTGAGCGCCGACGTGTACGCGCGCTTTATGCGCGCGACCGGTAACGAGGTGCTGTTCATCTGCGCCACCGACGAGCATGGCACCCCGGCCGAGATCGCGGCGCATGAGGCCGGGCTGCCGGTCGAGGACTACTGTCGGGAGCAGCATGAAATCCAGGCCGGCATCTACCGCGATTTTGCACTCAGCTTCGACTATTTCGGCCGCAGCTCGTCTCCGCAAAACCACGACCTGACCAACCATTTCTATCATCGCCTCGACGATGCCGGGTTTATCGAGGAGCGCTCGATCGCCCAGGTCTATTCGATCGATGACGGCCGTTTCTTGCCCGACCGCTACATCACCGGCACCTGCCCGCATTGCGGTTACGAGAACGCACGCGGCGATCAGTGCGAGAACTGCACGCGGCTGTTGGAGCCGACCGATCTCATTGACGCGCGCTCGGCGATCTCGGGCGGCCGCAACCTCGAAGTCCGCCACACCAAGCATCTGTTCCTAAAGCTCACCAAGCTCGCCGACCGGGTCGAGGCATGGATCGATTCGCGCCAGGACTGGCCGCTTCTGGTCAGCTCGATCGCCAAGGGCTGGCTCAAGGAGGGGCTGCAGGATCGCGGCATCACCCGCGACCTCAAATGGGGCGTGCCGGTCGACCGGCCGGGCTTCGAGGGCAAGGTGTTCTATGTCTGGTTCGATGCGCCGATCGAATATATCGGCGCGACCAAGGAATGGGCCGACGCCGCCCCGCCGGGCGAAATACGCGACTGGAAAGGCTGGTGGTTCGACGCCGAGGGCGTGCGCTACGTCGAGTTCATGGCCAAGGACAACGTGCCGTTCCATACCGTTAGCTTCCCGGCGACGATCCTCGGCTCCGGCGAGAATTGGAAGCTCGCCGACTACATCAAGGGCTTCTCCTGGCTGACCTTTTACGGCGGCAAGTTCTCGACCAGCCAGAAGCGCGGCATCTTTCTCGACCAGGCGCTCGCCGAGTACCCATCGGATTATTGGCGCTACTGGCTTGTCGCCAACGCCCCGGAGACCGACGATTCCTCGTT
>DATJSH010000103.1:0-15940 GCA_035504235.1 Allostellaceae bacterium
CCGGCGGGCGGGTGACGTATGCGTTCGCGGCCCGATCCGAGGGCATCCTGGCCGTCCGCCGACGACAACACAGGTTTCAACCTGATCGTCGTCGTACTCGGCTGCGTGATCGGCGCGTGGCTGTTGTGGAGCGCGTTTCACGTCGAGGTCAGCTCGGCGGTGCTGACGCTCCTCGATCATCAGATGACGTTCATTGGCCTGTTCACCGATCGCTACGATCTGATGGAGCGGCAAATCCGGGCGATCGATCCAAATTCGGCGACCCTCGGCGACCTCTACCGGGCGAGCCGCGCGGTCGGAATGTTCTTCCGCCTTCCCGCTGCAGTTTTGCTGTTGGTGCTCGCGGCGACGTGTGGGGGACGGGCGGCGCCGGCCCGGTACCGCCGGGCCTTCGATCTCGACGGCCTGCTCCGAGAGCAGGCAAAATCCTTCCCGCTGAGCGCCGCGATCGTGCGGCGCCGTCTTCGACTTTCACGCCCGGCCGCGGGCATGCCGCGCCCGGCAGATTACGCACTCACTCCCGAGGAGTGGATCGCACGGTTCGCGACTGGAAGCGGCGGCGGCTTCGACGAGACGGCGGCACGGCGCGTGTTGCGGCATCAACTCGGACCGCGCTGGCACGGTATCGCGCAAGCGAGCCCGCAGGTGCGCGCGATGTTCGCGGTGTTCGCGCTGCATCTCGCTCAACGCCGGACCGAGGCGCTGCGGCTGCTCGGCGATCTGTCGATCGGTTTGAGCGACCCGGCCAGCGAGCAACCCGAGGGTCCGGAGAGGCCGCTCGCCTTACCGGCCGGGGCGCTTGCCGAGGCGGATAAGGTGCTGCGCGACGATTTGCTCGTCGCGCCGGCGCTGGCGATCGCGAACCGGCACGCCTATGCGAACACCGCGCTGATGGCGCTGCTGAACGCGGCGCGGTTGCAGGCCGGGGTGCTGGCCCCGGCGCAGTTTGTTTGGCTGAAGCTCGTCGACCGTTCTCTGTGGTTCGCGCTGAGTTCGCTCGGTTTCGACAGTCCGGGCAAAGGGCAGAGCCTCCATCCGAACCCGCGGGTCGAGGCGCTGGGAGTACGCGACCACTGGGCCGCCGAACGGCTCGTCGGCGTGCCGGCCGTAGAGCCGAGCCTCGATCGCGCGGTCGAAGCGCTGCGGAAAGTGGCGGCCACGATGATAGTGGGTCCGCGATCCCTCAACATAGGAAAACTGTAGGGTTGGGCTGGGCCAATGACGTAGACAGCGACCCTGGGTGTCTCTGATTGCCCCATTTCTGCCGTAGCCTGAAGCCAGGTCATTGATTAACCAACTGGTATTTCGGCCGCGATCCGATTAACAATTGCAGTATACAGATCAATTTCTGCTTCATGTGCGCGTAAAGACACGATCAAAGCGTAACGCGCGGACCGATCCCATCGCCGCAGTTGAGGTTTTTCTTTCCACCAACCGCCAACTGGGTAGATCCCAATCGCATCACGATCAGCAAGCTCAGCAGCGGTCCCCCGCCATATATCGGAATGCATTGAACCCTTGTCACGGGTCGGGCCAAGAAGCCAATTATCTCCGCCCGCCATCGGCCCCGCCACAGCGGCCTCTTCGTCTTCTGCAGCCTTGTTGATTCTTTGCCGGAACTGTCCGAGCGTTTCCAATGACCGTTTGAGCGCGAATCTCAGGCCATGCGACGCATACCTGTGTCGCCTTGCCCAGCCGCGTTCGCCCGGGTTTGGCTCTATGAAATACGAAAGTGTGACGCGTATTTCCACGTCGAGGCCACCAAGTGCGCGCAGATCATCCCGCGGCCAAGGCAGTCGATGCATATTCATATTGCCCGATTTTATGGCCGAGCCATCTTTGCGAAGCGGAAATAGCTCGTCCTCAATCATCAGAGTGGCATCGTTTGATGCACTCCAAAGCGCGCGGCCGAGGTCAGGAACCCCCCATCCGTAGCGGCGCAACATGGATGCTTTCATTGTCTGTGAGCCGGCGAAACGGGCGCGCATGGCTCTAGTCCATTCGGCGGAATGAACTACGAGTCCACGCACGGTTTCAGGCCATAGGTCGGGCCGGGCAGCCAATATACCGGCGGTAAGCTTCGCTGTGAGCGCGGTCGCTGAGCTAGTATCGCCAAAGGCATCGAATAAACGGATGTTCGGGCGGAAATGTGTTGTTACCAGTTGCAGATCATCAATCGGCTCGGCGGGATTGTTGCCGTTGTAAGCAAAGTTGCCGCCCTCGAACACAATGTCGGGACGAACCGGCCATTGCCGATCCCAGATTCCTGAAGTTCGGCTTGATGGGCAAAGCTCCCCGGCGGGAGCAAGCGGGCGCCAGCCCCAAAATTGGTTATCGACGATGTTGATCTTGTCGGTGCACGCCCCTGCTACGATCGCGTTCCAGGCCTGCGCCGGGCTCTCACATTCAACCAAGTCATTGCGATCCGGATAATCCGCGGGAAGGATCGGGTCCGGGCCTCGGAGGTTCCCAGCCGCCAATACGAGAAGGCGCGGCGAGGCTCCTCCATTATAGCAAAGTTTGTCTACTGCGGCCGACCATGAGGACGGACGCCCACGACCGAGGCCAATTTCGCTCGACACAGCCATGCAGAATGTTCGACGGCGGCCAGGGCTTCCCTCTTCAGCCAGGCCCATCCCGGTTTCTGTGATCGCGCCGTAAAGCTCCGGCCTGTTTTGCCCTGCCGGCGGCAAAATCTTCACCGTTTCAAGCCGATGAGTAAGCACGACCCCGCCAGAGCCGCCGAGCAGCTGCTGAAGATCGCCATATAGAGCCATGCCGGCCATCTGTGTGCCGTGGCCATTCCAATACGCGCTATCGCCCACGCCCCATTCAGCCCGGAAGGTGTATTGATCGTTTTCGGCGAGGCTGTTTTCGAGCAACGGATGGGCGCGATTTGCACCGCTGTCGAGCAAGCATACGACCGGTGCTGTTCGGGGTGCTGGGCGCATGCGCTCCAATAAATTCCTTGCCCAATCAACCTGCTCGATAGCCCGCATTTGCACGAAAATCGACGCGATATCCTTGGCGATTCGCAGCTCGGCAACCGCGTCCGTATTTGCCACAATCCGGCCCATCATGCTTGGCCGGCTGCGCGCCAACACCACTTCCCTCTCCGGGAAATTAATTGTGTGTTCCTGCACCTGAATATCGAGCGCTTGAGCCGCCCACCGGAATCCCGCCGATCGGCCGTCTCTCAGCCATACTTCCCACCAAATCTCTTCATCGTCGGCGGGATATAGACCTGCGTCGTCCGTAAAAAGCGAGAAGACTGCGGCCAACCGGATATCATCGATCCGAGCAACGAGGCCTTCATTTTTTGGCCGGCCTCTGAGTGGCGTATCTTCATCGCGGTATGCTTCTATCTTGTTTTCAAAGAAATTCGCCGCCTGCTCAGGAACGAACACCGTTGCAGAAATAGTCGGATCTTCTGCGGTAACTGGCTGAACAGCGACAAGCTCGATGCCATTGGGTTTATTCTCTAGGCTATCGACCGCTTCCCGATCTTCGACCGGAATCTCAAACTCAAGGTAGACGCCTCTTTCACCGCTTTCGAGGGCAGCTTCCCGCGCTGCGATGTTTGCTCTAGCCGCTTCAACAGCCTGACCTACTGCGAGCAACAGGCGCTCAGCATGCTCGGCCCTAATGCGAGCGGGAGGACGACCTCTGATCGGCCGCCGAGGGGATGTGTATGCTTCTTCTGTGCCGCCACCCGCGATATGAATGTGAGGGAGGTCGCGTGGCCCTATCGGCATTATGCACGAGCCTCAAACCATCACGACACGGGCGTCGTCCGCTCTTCGATCGCCGCGAGTAGGGTCGAAAGCCCGATCTGATCGGTTTCGCTAAGAACCGCAACCTTTGCTGCGTTATCGGCAGCGCGCGCGATTTCAGCTTGGCTAAGGCCAGCCGCTGCGACGACGATCTTCGCCCATTCAATTTCATCCAACCTAAAAGTCGCCAAGTGGGCCTCGACGATTCCACGAACTATGGTTTCGTCGGGGAGCTGATAGGTGATCACCTCATCAAACCGGCGGAACAAGGCTCGATCCAGCAGCTCCGGATGATTGGTGGCTGCTATGATTAAACTGCGACTATCATCCTTTTCAAGGAACTGCAGAAACGAATTAAGCACACGCCGGATTTCGCCAACATCGTTGGGGCCAGCCCGCTGCGAGCCGATTGCATCGAATTCGTCGAAAAAATACACGCCTCGCTGAATTTTTATAGCCTCGAAAACAAGACGCAGGCGGCTCGCCGTTTCACCCAATAATTTTCCGATCAGGCCATCATAAAGCACTGTAAAGATCGGCAGCTTAAGTTCACCCGCCAGCGCCGCCGCGGTCATCGTCTTTCCCGAACCTGGTGGCCCGATCAAAAGAATCTTTCTTCGCGGCGACAAACCGCGCGCGTGCAATCGGTTCTGTTGGCGCTGCTCAGTCAATATGCGCTGCAGCCGTGATTTAAGATCGGCGGAAAGCACCATGCTGCCCAGCCGCACGTCTGAATAACGCGCTTCGAGAAGGCTGGTTAATTCGCCTTTAGGCTGGACAAGGGGAACCGGACCCGCGCCGCGGCGCGCAACGGTGGCGATTTTGCCCTTCGCAGCATCGATCAGTTCGCGCAGCTCCTGCGCAAGCTTACCGTGCCCCTGACGCGCTTCTTGCGCGGCCACCTGTGTCGCGACGGAGAGAAATCGCTCGTCATCGCCGTCGATGTGGCTCTGGAGCAGCGCGACTATGTGGCGCCCGGTTGTCACTAAGCCTCTTCGCCCCGGAGACGTTCAACGAAGCCGCCCGAATAGTAGAATCCTGCGCGGATCAATGCAGATCGTTCCACAATTTCCATTGATAAGAACCCCTTGGCGTGTGTCGCCCCAGCAACCATCGGCTCAGCCCCAGGAAGGCGATTCTATCGGCCCACATCCCAATCACCAGTTGTTCGATCCTCAGGTTAACTCTACCCACGTCCTCCGCCTGCGGCGCTCCGCCTACATCACGGAGGGCGCCGGCAGCTCGCAGAGCCTATAATGGTGCGCCAGCTCCGCGAGGGCTAGTCTGAGGATCGACAGCCCTGCCTGAGGCAGCATGGCGTTGCGGCGCGCCCACTCGTTCGCGGCTTCGCCGGCTATGCACGTAGAAGATAACCAGCCGCAGCGTCTGGCCTACGGCGTCCATAGCCTTCTTGTACCGCTTCAGGCATCGACCGGACGATCAGCGTCGAGCATGCCGGGCGCTGCCCTTCACCCGCGCCTCGAAACTTGCCGCAGACCTCGTGCGCCATCCCGGACACCTCGAAATCGCAGCGCAGGCGCTCGGCTCCCGCAGATAGTCGCGAATCAGCCGCGACAGCGTGCCCTTGCGGAAGTAGCGCGGCCGGTATTCGACCCGCTTCGGCACGATCTTGTCGAGCTCGATGCCAGGTTAAAGAAACGAGCTTGATCTGCCCTTTTTGGAACTCCCAGTCAATTCGCGCAGAACCATCTGGTGGCGCCGGCACCGTTCGTAGCCAGCCATCGAATACTTGCGGCGTAGAACCCCGTCCCCGAGCCGCGACTATTTATACCGACCTGATTAAATGCTAACCCGTGCGAGCCAGGGATAGGAGCACAGCGAGCGGATGCGGCCGGTCTCGCCGAGCAGCCAATTCCACGCCGCACAGCAACTGTCGACGATCTCCTCGGTGGTGCGAAAGACGCGGTGCGACAGGCGATTGTCCCGTAGATGCAGCCACAGCCGCTCGATCGGATTGAGCTCGGGCGAGTAGGGTGGCAGGAAGACGAGGCTGAGGTTTTGGGGAACGACGAGATCGCCGGCGGTGTGCCAGCCCGCTTTGTCCATCAGCACCACACCATGCGCGCCGGGGCGCACGGCCTGGGAGAGTTCGGCGAGAAACAGGTTCATCGCCGCGGTGTCGAGCCGGGTCAGCACCAGTGCCACGCCGGTGTCGCGCGCCGGGCAGACAGCGCCGATGATCCAGGCCGACTGGTAGCCAACATCGCGCCGCCCGCGCGGGGTGTGACCGCGCTGCCACCAGACATAGCCGGTGCGTCCCTTTTGCCCGACCCGGGCTTCGTCTTGGCTCCAGATCTCAAACCGCTGGGCCTCGGGATGCGCCGCGGCAATCTCGTTCAGGCAAGCAGCAAAGCCCCTTTTTTGAAGGCTTGCTGGGCCTTCGCGTCGCTCTGCGGGTGGCGTGGCCGGGTCTTGCGGTGGCTCAGGTCGAGCGACCATAACAGTCGCAGCATCCCGGTCTCGCTGTAGCTGACCTCCCAGCGTTCCTCGACATACCGGCACAAATCGACGATCCGCCAACGCCCGACCTGGTCCATCCCCGGATCGGGGCCAGCCAGGACAATCGCTTTCAGGCTGGCCATCTGACCCTCGCTCAGCTTGGGCATGCGCCCCGGCTTTGGTCGGTCGCACAGCCCGGCGATCCCTTCAGCGTTGTAGCGGTGCACCCAGTCGCGCAAGGTCTGCCGATCCATCCCCGCCAGTCGCGCGGCACTCGCCCGGTCCATCCCGTCGAGCGCGTTGGCGATCGCGATCAGCCGGGCGCTGACGCGGCCGTCGCGTTCCCGCCGGGCCTGCCGGCGCAATTCCCCCGAACTGATGTCGTCCCGGATCACTAGAGCAGACATTGCGGTTTCCCCATCCCCAACCACAACATCTGCTACTCGCCACCAGCCACCGATGCAATCCTACTGGCGAGTCAGCACCAACTCAGGTGGGTATTAGGTGCTAGCGACAGCACTCGCGGGCGTGATGCTTTTCCGATGTCGGTGGGCGGGTTGGTGTCGGGCGAAATTCGCGTAATTGTCTCAACTAACGGGCTGATTTCCCGCGGCGGTTCTGACAAATGTGGCCGGGCCGAGTGCCCGCTTTTGCCGCACCGCGCCCCTTCCGGGTCGATGTTTCGGGCCGGTCTATCGCGAGCCGGCGAGCCGACGACTCACAGAGTGGGGGCGGATACGACGGCACCCACGGCATGCCGCGAAACGAGGGGGAGGTCCGGTAACGTTCGACGGTCATGGGGCTTTCGCTGCGACCTACAGGCCTGCAGGCGAAAGTCGAACGTCGAACGCGGGCCGCCCCCGATCATGGCGCTCTATTGGTCGTCGGCCGGCCTTGGTCTCTTGGCCGGTACGCGATCGAGACCACTGATCGAGAAGGTGTCGCCGTTCGCAGAAGGCGTGGCGAGCGTGGGAGGGAGCGATCTCCCGTCACGGAGCCTTGCATATGCAAATCGAAATCCCGACGGATGCGCAGGTCCAGATCATCGTCGGCCGCGCGCGGCCGGCGATCGAGGAGAGCGGGCTGCCAGCTTCCCCGGGCGCCGGGCGCGGCGGTCGGCGGCTGCTGAAGGGCGCAGTCGCTGTGCTACTGCTGGCCTCGACTTTTGCCGCGGGGGATTATTTCGCAAAAACTCCCGACAGGATCAATCCGGCGTACGCTGCGGCATCCGGTGCATCGCAACTTGGGGTCCCGGGTGATCCGCTGCCACCAACGGTGGCCGCCCAGGTACCGCCGGCGTTCCGGCGGCAGCTGCAAGAGCGGCCGGCGGTGATCCCGCCTCCCGGGCCCGCAACCGCGGCTCCGGGCAGGAATCCGTTCGGCCTGGAGAACTGAGCGTGCCGATCGCGCGCCGGATCGTCGGACCGCAGGAGCAGTATGAGCGCAGCGGCGCACAGAGCCTCAGGGACATCCGGCCGTTTACGGTCCGTCTGGCGCAAGGGCTGCGCGGCTCGGCCTCCGGCCTCGTGCTTGCCGCGGCCGCGGTCGGCACCTTTGTGGAGCCGGCTCTCGTGCATCTCACGATGCCGCTCTCGCTTCTCTATGCGCTGTGGGTGCTCACGCGGCGGCCACGGTTGCCGATGCGTCTGCCGCGGACGGCGGGCTGTCCTGACACGAGCGACCCGGCGCCGGGCAGCCGCAAGCCGAAGCCGGCGAACGGTACCTGGTTTCTCGGCTGGAGCGTCGCCGGTCACGAGCTCTGGGCCACGGCCGAGGACGCCCGCCAGCACATTGCGATCCCCGGCACCACCGGGGCCGGCAAGACGACGGCGATCCTGAGCCTCCTCGCCAATGCGCTCGCGCAAGGCTCGGGCTTTGTGCTGGTCGACGGCAAGGCCGACCGCGAGCTGTTCGGCAAGGTGTTGGCACTTGCCCGCCGCTTCGGCCGCGACGACGACGTCCGCGTGCTGAACTTCATGGTCGCCTCCGGCCTCAAGGACAGCCATACGTTCAACGCCTTTGCCGCCGGCAATGCCGATGCGATCCGGGAACTGCTGGCGAGCCAGCTCGGCGAGCAGCAGCAGAACGACCCGAATGGCGTCTTCCGCGAGCGTGCGGTGGCGCTGATCGGCACGATCGCCCCGGTGCTCGTGTGGCTGCGCGACCACAAGGGCGTGGCGCTCAACATCGACGTCATCCGCTTCTCGATCGAGCTGCGCTGGATCTGGAAGCTGGCGATGGAAAAGATCGTCCTGCTGCGCGATGCCGAGACCGGGGCGGTCAGCGAGCTCGATGTCGGCGCCGAGATCCCCGAGGACATCACCTGGCCGCTCAAGTCCTATCTCGGCGAATTGCCCGGCTATGACCCGTCGGTGCCGCTCGACAAGCAGAAGGGCGACGAGCCGTCGAAGCAGCACGGCTATGCGCAGTTCTATTTCACGGCGACTTTCACGCAGCTTGCGGTGTCGCTCGGTCACATCTTCCGGGTCGAGAACGGCGACATCGACATGCGCGACATCGTGCTGAACCGCCGCATTCTCGTCGTCAACCTGCCGGCCCTCGAAAATTCGGATGCGACATTGGCGGCCCTCGGCAAGCTGGTCGTCGCATCGTTGCGCGGCATGATGGCGCAATTGCTCGGCGCCTCGCTCGAGGGCGACTACACCGAGGCCGACAAGCCGGGAATGGGCCCTGCCCCGTTCCCGGTCGTGCTCGACGAACTCGCCTATTATGCGACGAGCGGTCTCGACCGCATGCTGGCGATGGGGCGCGGGCTCAACATCGCCTTCATCCTGGGTTTCCAGGAAGTTTCCGGCATCTGGGCGCGGCTCGGCGAAAAGACCGCGTCGCTGCTCGGCAACGCCAATCTGACGATCGCGATGCGCCAGCAGGATGCGGGACGCACCCGGGAATGGATCGAGAAGACCGCCGGGCAGACCTACATCACGCAGGCGACCGCCTATCACGGCGCCGCCGACGGCGCCTATCGCGAGGCGCGCCACGCCGAGGTGCGGCCGGTCTCGCGCATCGACTGGAACGACCTGACGAACCTCATCGAAGGCGAGGCGATCGTGCTGTTCGGCGGGCGTCGGATCTACGCGCGCGTCTTTCATGCGAAGATCGACGACCGCGGTCCGAAGCGGCTCGGTCGCACCGTCATGCTGCGCCCGCCCGATCCGCATGAGGTGCGCCATCGGTTCGCGAGGATCGGCGAAATCGGGGCGGCGATCGAAAGCGGCAAAGTGGGGCACGGACCGCCAGAGGACGTCTCGCCTGCTCTCGCGGCTTTGCTGCGCGGCTTTGCACAAACGGCGCGCCGCGGCGCCGATGCGGCTGACTGTGCGCAGGGCGCGCTCGAGGAGATCGGCCAGCTTTCGGAAGAGTTGGCTCCCGGATGCCCGCCTGCCGTTACCGGGGGCATGCCGGTTACCGACGTGGCACCAATGCTGGCGGCCGCGATCAAGGCGGTCCTCACGCCGGGCGTGGACCCCGCCTGTGCGCTGAGCGGGCCGATCGATGCAAGCCTGCTGCACAGCCTAGCAGCGATCGAAA
Source organism: Allostellaceae bacterium (assembly GCA_035504235.1). GTDB lineage: Bacteria > Pseudomonadota > Alphaproteobacteria > ATCC43930 > CGMCC-115725 > DATARH01. Next base: position 9,786 of record DATJSH010000103.1, read on the forward strand.
CGGCTGCCGGAGCCCCAGCGGCGGCCGCGCGGAGTCGCGCACTCGCGATCCTCGCCAAGCGCAACGCCGGGCTCGTGGCGCCGCTCGCCGCCGAGTCACCGTCGATGACCGTCGAGACGTTCCGGGCGCATCTTGCGGTGGTCCTGCGGAAGCTCGAAGCGTTGCGCGGCGGCGCCGATCGCCGGAGGGCAGCGTGATGCGGGTGAATTTCGGCGTCGTTTCCCCGAATGCAGCAAAGAGCAATGAAATGATGCGCCGGTTCGTCTTTGTCGCGGTGTGCTCTGCGGCCCTGACGCCGGCCGGACCCGCGTTGGCCGCCGCGCAGCCGAACGAGGCGCATCCGGCTGCGACAATCGCGGCGCCGCTCCCGGCGCCGCTCCCGGGCGCACCCGTTCCGCCGGCGGGACCGATGGTCACCTCAGCGCTTTTGCCGGGGCACTGGCAGCTCGATGGCGCGCAATCTGTCTGGATCCCGCCCGACAAGGAGCCGCGGCCGGTCGAAAATCGGCCGGCGATCGAGGGCCGCTACGTCTACGACTGGGACAACGGGGAATGGGTGTGGGTGCCACCCCATTATGGAGGTGACTGAGCGGAATGCCGGAGGGCACGCTGGCTTTGCCAGGCCGGAAGCCGAGCGCCAGAACAGCCGGGCTTCTCCTGGGCTAGACGCGGAAACGCCGCTTCTCGAGACGCTGAAGCTTCCGCGCGGTCTGCTGGATGCTGGGTCAACCGAGTGCTACCGAGGCGTTGTCGGCGCTTGTTTTCCCCGACATCGTTATTGACGACTGGATTTGGAACCCCGACCCGGCGCGCAGCTTTGAAATCTCGCCATCCGGCAAGGGCTGATCCCCACGCCTCGGCTGCACAGGCCCACAGCGAAGACCGAAGCGGTCACTTCTCGCCCGGCTCTTGGTCTTTCCGGTTGATGAAAAGATTGCGCTCCTTGCTCGCCAGGGATAGAGCCAGAGAGGTTGCGCCTAGGAGGTATTGAGCCATTGGACGATTGAAATCTGCTCGCATTCCGTTGGCGTGATGCGTCGGATTTGTAAGATGCCGAACGGCAAACCAGCTTAATCGAAACCTTTCTTCAATGGTCATATTTCTACGGCCGTCGCCGTTTTTTGCTTCCTCCGGCCACGGACTATCTTCTACCGAAACTGCACCCTCAAGCGCCTTCCGGCATGCCACCCCAACGTCGTCATAGCGGCCCGCAACAAACGCGGCTTGCGCCTCTTTCAGATGTTTTAGAGCTATGGCGAGTTCGCCGGTGGTGGGCACCGGGATTTCGAGAAAGACCGTTTTCTGATACCCGGCCTTGTCTAAAATCGTTATCCACTCGCTTTGAGGAACCGTCAGAACAATATCCTGAAATCTCCGCTCCGGCCTGAATACCCAGGCAGGCGGTGCATTGAGGATAGTGTTCTCAGACCATAGAATATTTTCGGGGGGCCTTATGTCGAGGTCGGCTTTCTCAGCGGCATATCCCGTGATATTGCCGGACACCCTGATCTGAAAAACAGCGTCCTCGCCGTTGCGGACCGCCTCGAGCGCTTCCAGCATTGACGCCGACAGGTATAACCCGAACTGCCGACGCGCCTCTTGCTGCTGTCCCAGCACCAATCGCTGCACCGTGATGCAGCTCTCGTAATCGCCGTATGGCCGGGCTATCCCGAAATCCTGCTTGTTGCTTCCGAACGAAATGCCGAGACGGAGGTCATCAACGACCAATGCACCTCGCGGCGGGTTGTTCGGGGTAAACCCCACCTGGATGCTCAGCACGTATCGGCCAAGGCTCGCGATCAGAAAAGGACGCCCTGGCTCGACCTTTGAGAAGACGGGGTATCTGCCGTAGGTAAAATCCATGACCGCTGCCCGCTATGCCCGGCAGTTTTCGCAGCCCCGCCGCGCAATGCGATTGAGCACTGTAGGCGGGGCTGGATAACTGTCGTTCTGCCTACGCCCGCCGGAATTTTCCGTTGAGCTGCTTGATGTGAATGACGCCCTCCGGGGCGAACTGCTTGGCCCGCGCGATCGCCTCTTGCTGCGTTTCGAGCACTGCGCTCGCTCGCTCCGCATGAGGCAGCTTGACCGCCCAGCCGCCACTTGCGTGCGGCTCGACGAAATACTCGCTGTGTTTCGCCATCTCTCTTCACAACTCCGTTCGTCATGGGCCGGACTCCTGGCGCGTCCTGCCCCGCTGACGTCAATTTTACCATAGGAAACGATAGGAGAACCACGGAAAATCTAGCACCGGTCGCCGGCAACAACACAAAATGTTGACATTGCTGCCGCCCCGGCCAGAATCAACAGCAACACAGCAGGGGATGTTTCGTGGCGTCGGTGCTTTGCCCCCTGTGGAACATACCCGAAGGCTTCGCTACCTTGCCTCGGAGCGCTCGCCACGCTCTTCGCCGGGGCTTTTGTGATTGTGGCCGCCGTCCTCGCTTGGAAAAGCGTTCAGCGCCAAATCCAATCCGCCGAGAATATCGAGAGTGCGCGCAGCATCCACGAACTCGACACCCTGAAGGTGGGATTCACCGCTGAGCTATTCGTCTATTCACGAGGGATTATAGAAGCAGCCTCGACATGGAACCAGCGACTACGTACCGCTCCCAACCAGCCGGTCCGGACAGATTGGCCCGTCCTGCAAGACCCTTTGTTTTACAGGCGAACCTCCCGAAAATCGGCCTCGTGCCTCACCCGTGGGTAGCACTGGCAATAATCGGCTTTTACACCAACGTGCTCGAACTCAACGACCAGTCCAGGGAGAGCCTTGCCGGACGACCAACCGTGAACATCACAAGCGAACGTATAGCGGCTCGCCTGCACATAATGGCTTCCAATCTGTCGCAGGCGTTGGATGGTCTCAATGATGATAGGAAATTCCCGATCGCACCGGATATAGACCTTGAACAAGTGTTCATGCCGGACGGAAGGCCGGTAAGCCGGGCCGAAAACCTGCCCGGAAATCTCCAAGACCTTCTTCTCAGACTTGCAGGCATAGCTCGCACCCCGCCCACTTGAACTGGCAGCACACCGCTAAAGGCTTACCGTGGAGTTATTCACTGACGCGCAGCTTCAACGGCTCGACATTGACACCCTTCGCCGGATGCTTCGCGCGAAGCTCGGCGGGTACGTCATCGCCGTAAAGGACATACCGGCGCACCACCTCTTTTATCGCGGCGTCCACTGCGACGCCTGCCCGGCCACGACCCGCCGGATTTTCTATCCCCCGGCCTCGGTCGTCACGACCTGTGGCCGCGTCAACCGCGCTGGAGAACCGCGCTTCTACTGTAGCGTAGCCGCCCCCGCCGTGTTTTACGAGCTGCACGCCCGGCAAGGAGACTGCCTCGCCCTGTCCACATGGGAGCTGATGGAGCCGCTTTGGGTGCATAACCTCGGTTACCACCCGAACGCGCTGCTGCGCATGGGAATGCAGCGCGACGGTATTGCGATGCGCCCTCTGGTGACGCATTCCATTCCCAACGAGACGAAGAAAAACCGGAAGATGCGGCATCGGCTCTCGCTCGCCTTCACCGCCAACGTGCCCCCAGGCAAGGAATACCGTTACAAGCTCTCCATCGCCATCAACGAATGCCTGTCGCACGAAGTCACCTTCCCATATCCCAACCCCGATCGCGACCCCGACGCGCCCAGACACAAGAGAATCGCCGGCACCGTCTATCCGACGATGCGCATGCGCGGCGACGCCGACAACGCAGTGTTTTTGCCGGAGTTCGTGGACAGCAGCCTGCGCATCCGGGAAGTGCGGTATGTTCTGGTCGAGGACGCCGACGAGGCCCGCTTCGCCTACACTTGGCTCACAGTCGCGGTCGCGAATGCCTTCGACGGCGACAACATCCAATGGCAGAGGGCAATGCCAAGCGAGGGCCGCCGCCGCTCACACATCGTACTGGAGGACGGCCATTGGGTTTTGCGCGACGGCGGTGGCCCCATCTCCGATTTTCATTGACCGCCCCAAGGGGCGCGTCTCGCCATTTACCCGGCGCACTTACCGCATGTTCCGCAGGCGGCGAGCGGAGCTCAGTGGCCAGGTCCGGCTGACGCCGCAGCTTGGTTTATCCGTCGTTTTGGATCGGTCGCTTCGACCTGGGCCGCCGCCGTATGATCGGGGGCTTCCTGCTCGCGTCGGAGGTCGTGGATCAACCTACCGTTCTCGGCGATGGCGCGGCCGAGCGCGGTGCGGTGGCGCGAGAGGTGCTGGTTTATCGCCCGTGCGCGCAGCCGGCGGAGAGCGTCGCGCCCCAGATTGGGGTTGTCGAGCTGCGCCGTTTCGAGCCTGTGGCGACAGGCGATGAAGGTGTCGACGGCCCACTCGCGATCCGCAAGCGCCGCGGCCAGCAAATCGACCGCGAGAGCCTTGTACGGCTTCTGCGACATGTCCTCGGCAGCGCGGGCCCAGAGATCATCCTGGGTGACCGGCGTGATGTCGCCGAGCGCCCGCCGGTAGCGTTCGGCCTCGTGGACGGCGGCTTCCGAGATCAGGGTCCAGGTGGTGCCGCGGCTGCGGCTTTCGGCGGTATAGGCGTTGAAGGCGGTGATCCCTGTGGTGCCGCGCGGCAGCGCGTCGATATGTTCGTCTGAGGTAATACCGGCGGCGGCGTTGATCGTTAGCGCATGGCCGAAGCCGAGCAGAACCCGGCCGGTCGCCTCGTCGTGAAAGCGCCGCCACTCGATCGCGGCCGTGCGCCCATCCTTGATCCGCAGGCGCAGGCCGGTCGCGGAATGGCCGAGCACCTCGACGATGTCGCCGTTGTCGCCGACGCGCTGCAGATGGCCGTCGACGGTGCCCCAGGTACGGCGGAAGAGGCGCAGCCTGTCGCCGGTCGCGATCGGCAGGTCGTAGGTGCGATTGTCCTGGTCGATTGCACGACAGAGAATCTCGTCGCCGGCGATCTCGCCGCGTTCCTGGAGCCGCCGTCGGATTGCCCGGCTGATCGCAGCGACGTCGTCGTTGGTCGGCGTGCTGACCGTGATCCCGCGCCCGGCACCCGAGGCCCGCAACATGTCGCGGCGGGCGATATAGAGATCGGCGATACGCTCGACAACCTGATCGTAATCTCCGCCGAGCAGCATCGCATGGCCGTCCTCGCGTTTGATCGCGAGCGCCCGGGCCGCTTCGCCGTCGCGGAAGAGACCGGCGATTTCGCGGCCGCGCCGCGTTGCCTGGCGCATCGTCGTCAGCAGTTCCGGCAGGGCCTCGGGCGGCAGTGCGCGGCGCAAGATCTCGATTGCGTCGCCGGCCTCGATCGCCTGAGCCTGCTCGCGGTCGCCGAGCATCTTGACCGTCATGCCGGTGCGTTGCTGCAGTTCGAGGAGCTGGAGGAGCGGCCTCGGCCCGATCTGGCTGACCTCGTCGAGCACCAGCACGGTATTCCGGGTCGGCTGGAACTCGCCGCTGTCGATCATGCGCAACAGCGGCGCGAGGGCGTAGGTGCGGCGAATGCCGGCGTCTTCGAGCGCATCGGCCTGGCGCCACGCGAGAGCGGCGCCGATGACCTCGCGGCCGCCGACACTGAACCGTGTGTCGGCGTGCCAGGCGGTAACGAGTGCCTCGAGTAAGGTCGTCTTGCCGGCACCGGCGACGCCGGTCAGCATCGTCAACGTGCCGCCTTGGCCCAGCGCATAGATCGCCGCTTTTTGCTCTGCTGTGAATTTGACCCCGGTCGCGGCGATCGCCGCCTCGATGGCCTGGACGGAGAGCGCCCCGCTTCTATCGCGCGCTGCGGCCTTCGCCTTGTCGGCCAAGCTTTGTTCGATCTGGATCTGCGCGGTCGTCGCTACCCGCACCCTGTCGTCGAAGAGGCCCACGACCAGCGCGACCTGTTCATCGTTTACCCGGAGGCCCCGTTCCTCCAAGAGTGCGACGACGCGCTTGATGTCGTCGGGGCCGCGGCGGATGCCGGCGCCGATCAGCCCGCGCGCGGCATAGAGGCCGAGTTTTTCGTGATCGACGACGGCTGCGGTGCGAAATTCGTCGGCCAGGTATCGGACGGCGAATTCGTAGGCGCGTTCGAAGCGCTCGGCGTCGCTCGGGCGTTCGTGGACTACACCTTCCATAACCGTGCGGTGCTCCCAGCCAAGATCGGCCGCCTGCTTGCGCCATAGGTGGCGCTCGTCGGTCTTCATCTTGC
>DATJSH010000104.1:0-74785 GCA_035504235.1 Allostellaceae bacterium
AACAGCGCGGTATGCCGAAGCACCGAACGGCAGCTCTTTTCGTCGAGCAGCACCCCGTCGTGCACGTAATGCGCCAGCACCAACTGACGGTCGCCGGTGAGGTCGACATCGACGATCTGGATGTCGGGCTCGCGGCGCGACAGATCATACTGCTTGGAGAGGGCGCTCCGGAGCTTGCGGTAACCGAGCTCGTCGTGGATTGCCTCGACCCGCAGCGAGGGCTTCGAGGCGTCGTCGTTGATCTGGAACAGGCGGAACTGCCGGATGATCTCCGGGCTCATATACTGCAGGATGAAGCTCTCGTCGCGGTAATTGGCCCAGGCGTGACGCAGCACGCCGTAAGGGTCCTGGTTGCCGGCGATGTCGGCAAACCACTCGCGATCTTCCGGGGTCGGGTCGGTGCAGATGCGCTTGATGTCGCCCATCATCGAGAAGCCAAGCGCATAGGGATTGAGCCCGCCATATCGCGGATCGTCGAACCCTGGCTGGAACACGACGCTCGAATGCGAGTGAAGGAATTCGAGCATCGGGCCTTCGGTGACGAGACCGCGGTCATGCAGCCGGTTCATGATCTCGTAGTGGACGAAGGTGGCGCAGCCCTCGTTCATCACCTGCGTTTGACGCTGCGGGTAGAAATACTGCGAGACATGCCGAACGATGCGGATCAGCTCGCGTTGCCAATCCTCCAGCCGCGGCGCGCGTTTTTCAATGAAATAGAGCAGGTTTTCCTCGGGCAAGCCGAGCTTGCGCTTCATGTCGAGGTGCTTGTCTTCCCCTTCCTGCTCTTCCTCGTCCTTGTCCGGCACAGGCACGGTGCGCCACAGATCGTTAAACGTCTGCTCGTCGTAGGCGAGGCGCTCGCGCATCCGCCGCTGCTCTTCGGCAAGGTTGGGCCGCGAGCGCCGAGCGTAGCGGTTGACGCCGTGATCCTTCAGCGCGTGGCCCGCGTCGAGGATTTGCTCGACGGCTTCCATGCCATACTTCTCTTCGCACTTGGCGACGTAGTCGCGGGCGAAACTCAGATAGTCGAGGATACCGTCGGCATCGGTCCATTGCCGATAGAAATAATTGTTTTTGAAGAAGTGGTTATGACCGAACCCCGCATGCGCGATGACCAACGTCTGCATGGTCATGGAGTTCTCCTCCATGATGTAGCAGATAACCGGGTTCGAGTTGATGACAATCTCGTAGGCGAGGCCGGCAAGCCCTTTGCGGTAGAGCGTCTCGTGATAAGCGAAGCGCTTGCCAAAGCTCCAGTGCCCATACATCAGCGGCAAGCCTACCGAGGCGTAGGCGTCGAGCATCTGCTCCGAGGTGATGACCTCGATCTGCAACGGGTAGGTGTCGAGCCCCAATTCGTCGACGGCGATGCGCTCGATCGCGTCATGCACCTTGCGCAATCCGCCGAAATCCCAATTCGGACCGGTGAAGAGCGGTGTCGCCGGCGCGACGTCGGATTTCGTCTTCGATTTGCGCGTGGTCGCGGCGAGCGTGTCAGGCACGGACGCCCCCTTTGGCGAAAAGCTCGTGGAAGACCGAGAATATTTGCGCCGGATCGCCGACCCGCCGCATCGCGAAATGCTGATGCGCCGGCGCGACCTCACTATAGGCGCGCCACAGATCGCTGTCGCGCGACAACCCCGTGAGGCTGCCGCTGGTACCGTCGCCGACTTCGACATAAGCGAAATACTGGCAGAGCGGCAGCACGTCGCCGCCGAGCAGGGACACGCAACGGCTCGAATCGGCGCCATAATTGTCACCGTCCGAGGCCTGGGCGCCGTAGATGTTCCAGCGGTCGGTCGAGTAACGTGCGCGGGCAATTTCCATCATCTTGTCGAGCGCGGTCGAAACAACGGTGCCGCCCGTCTCTCGGCTGTAGAAGAACGTTTCCTCGTCGACTTCCTCGGCGGTCGAGGTGTGGCGGATGAACACCACATCGACATGCCGGTAGCGACGGATGAGGAAAACGTGGAGCAACATGAAGAACCGCTTGGCAAGGTCCTTCATCGCCTCGGTCATCGAGCCTGACACGTCCATCAGGCAGAACATGACGGCTTCGGTGTTGGGCCGCGGCACCCGCTCATAGCGGCGATAGCGCACGTCGAGCGGGTCAATGTAGGGGATGATCTTGCTGCGCCGCTCGCTCTTTTCGAGAAGCAGCTTGAGGCGCTCGACCTCGTCGGCGGCGCCGCGTCCCTCGGCCTTCTCGATCTCTTGGCGCAGCGCTTCGAGTTCGCCCAGTTTTGGCCGCTTCAGCGAGATGCGGCGCGCCATGCTCTGCCGCATGGTGCGCGGTACACTGAGATTGGCGGGCGAGCCGGTCACGGTATAGCCGGCGCGCTGGAGATCGACCGCGGTCGTGTCCTTGAGCGTCTTCTTGACGAGGTCCGGCAGCTCAAGGTCCTCGAAGAACATATCGAGGAATTCTTCCTTGGTCAGCGTGAACTCGAACGCATCCTCGCCCGAGCCGTCGGGGCTGCCCTCGCGGCCACCGCCCTCGCCGCCGCCCTGCGGCCGCGGGATCTCGTCGCCGCGGACATATTCCTTGTTGCCCGGAACGACATGATCGGTGCGGCCGGTGCGGCGGCTGTGGTGAAACACGGGCTCGGTAATGCCGCGCGTCGGGATGGCGATCTTCTCGCCATGCTCGACATCCTGCACCTTGCGCTTGCGCAAGGCGTCCTGCACCGCGCCCTTGACCTCGGCACGTGCGCGCTCCAGAAACCGTTGGCGATTGCTAAGGCTCTTGCCTTTCGGGTTCTGGCGGCGATCGACGACGTTCATCAACGCATCCTTATAACCGCCGGACGAGATACCCTACCCGGCCTTGTTCACGCGCATGTACCACTCGACCAGGCGGCGCACCTGCCGCTCGGTGTAGCCGCGCGACACCATGCGCTCTAGGAAGTCGGCGTGCTTCTTTTCGGTGTCCGTGTCCTTCTTGGTGCCGAAGCTGATCACCGGCAGCAGGTCCTCGACCTGGCTGAACATGCGTCGCTCGATGACCTCACGCAGCTTTTCGTAGGACTGCCACGAGGGGTTCCGTCCGCTGTTGTTGGCCCGCGCGCGCAACGCGAATTTGACCACTTCGTTGCGGAAGTCCTTCGGGTTGGCGATGCCGGCCGGCTTCTCGATCTTTGAGAGCTCCTGGTTGAGGAGTTCTCGGTTCATAAGTTGCCCGGTGTCGGGGTCCTTGTAGTCCGAATCCTCGATCCAGGCATCGGCATAGGCGACGTACCGGTCGAACAGGTTCTGTCCGTAATCGGAGTACGATTCGAGATAGGCCTTCTGGATTTCGTTGCCGATGTATTCGGCGTAGCGCGGCGCCAGCTCGGCCTTGATGAAGTTGAGGTACTTCTTCTCGACCGCGTCGGGGAACTGCTCGCGCCAGATCGCCTGCTCGAGCACATACATCAGGTGCACCGGGTCGGCCGCGACCTCCTGGGTGTCGAAGTTGAACGTGCCCGACAGCACCTTGAATGCGAACCGCGTCGATATCCCGTCCATCCCTTCGTCGACGCCGGCGGCGTCACGGTATTCCTGCACGGATTTGGCGCGCGGATCGGTGTCCTTGAGGCTCTCGCCGTCGTAGACGCGCATCTTCGAGTGCAGGTTCGAATTCTCGTGCGGCTTGAGGCGCGACAGCACGCAGAAGCGCGACAGGATGTCGAGCGTCGACGGCGCGCACGCCGCTTTTGCCAGCTCGCTGTTCTGCAGCAGCTTCTCGTAGATGTGCCGCTCTTCGGTCGAGCGCAGGCAGTAAGGCACCTTGATGACCGAAATGCGGTCGATGAAAGCCTCGTTGTTCTTGTTGTTCTTGAAGCTCTGCCATTCCGCTTCGTTGGAGTGGGCGAGGATGATGCCCTGATAGGGGATGCCGCCGATATTCTCGGTGCCCGCGTAGTTGCCTTCCTGCGTCGCGGTCAAGAGCGGGTGCAGCATCTTGATCGGCGCCTTGAACATCTCAACGAATTCCATCAGCCCTTGCGTCGTTCGGTTGAGGCCGCCCGAGAAGGAGTAGGCGTCGGGATCGTTCTGCGAATACATTTCGAGCTTACGAATATCGACCTTGCCGACGAGGCTCGAAACGTCCTGGTTGTTCTCGTCGCCCGGTTCGGTTTTGGCGACGCAGATCTGCTTCAGCCGCGACGGCTGCATGCGAATGACGGTGAATTTCGAGATGTCGCCGCCGAATTCCTCGAGCCGCTTCACCGCCCAAGGTGAGATCGTGCCGGTGAGCCGCCGGCTCGGGATGCCGTAGCGCTCCTCGATCTCCTGGCCGAGCGTGCTGGGGTCGAAAAGCCCGAGCGGGCTTTCGAAGATCGGGCTGATTTGGTCACCCGCCTTGAGGACGTAGATCGGCTCCTTCTCCATCAACATCTTGAGGCGCTCGGCGAGCGAGGATTTGCCGCCGCCGACCGGACCCAAAAGATAGAGCACCTGCTTGCGCTCTTCGAGACCCTGCGCCGCATGGCGGAAAAAGCCGACGATCCGCTCGATCGTCTCTTCCATCCCGTAGAAATCTTCGAAGGCCGGGTAGATTTTCATCGTCCGGTTCATAAAGACCCGGCCGAGCCGCGGGTCCTGACTCGTATCCATCATGACCGGCTCGCCGATCGCCTTCAGCAGGCGCTCTGCCGGTCCGGCATAAAACGAGGCGTCATCGGAGCACGCCCTCAGATAGTCCTCGAGCGAGTACTCAACCTCACGGCGATTTTCGTAAAGCCGCGAGTAAAGCCCGAAGATTCCATCATCCATTGACGATCGCATTGCTCACCTCAATCGACCGATGTCGACGCTACTGTTTGCACCACCAACGCAGACTTCAACACGCCGCGATAAAAATAATTGCAGCGCGTGTATGTAAATTTCGGCTTACAGTTTGTAACGCGGCGCCCCAAGCGGCTTTCCCCACACGCCACAATGTGTCCCGAGCCGCTACGCAAGCCATATGCCACGGCTTTGTGGCGACATTAGGGGCGATCGGCGGTCCGGCGTCGCCAAGTCGACCGCCGCGGCGCAGGATGCACCGGTAAGAGACAGATATGGGCGCCCTAGCGGACATCAACAACATTTTGTGGTGCCCTGCTGCAATTCGCCCAGCATATATGAAGCCGCTGGGGAACCCAACCTGATTCTACTGTTACGTTGGCGCTTCGTTGAGTGACGGAAAATGGTGCCGCGAAACCAAAAATTAATTGAACGGCACCGCGTCGTTTCGGCCCGTTTCTCTCGCGGGACGCGCGCTGGCAGCGCTCACCGAGGGCCGCGTCGTCAGCCCAGCTATCGAGTCGGGCGCGGCGTGCGCGCGTTGTGCGAGCTTCGTCTCCGCCTGCCAATTGGCGACCAATGCCGCGGCGAGGTCTGCGGCGAGGCAGCCATACCCCGCGTCGGTCATGTGAAGACCGTCGCCGCCGACCATCGGCGGTGCGTCTGCCGCGTGGCTGCTTTGCCAAAAGCGCATCAGCGCGAAGCGGCGGAACAACCCGACATGGTCCTCGACCGCGGTGTTGGCGATGAGTTCCTCCATGACCGGGTACGAATGGCGTTCGAGGACGCGCGGCGCGTACTGCATATCCATCAGGACGACGTCGATGCCGCTCTTCTTCATGAGATCGATGCCCTCGCGCATCCATTCACCGTCGGTGCCGAGATCGTCGCGGCGCAGCACTGCGTTGGTGCCCACCTGCCAGATCGCGAGATCGGGATGCGCCGCGACCACATCCCGACCGAGCCGGGCAAGCTCCTCGGGCGCGTCTTCTCCTCCCTTGCCGCGATTAACGATGCTGATCTCGTGCCGAGGCAGTCTTCGTTGCAGTTCGACTTCGAGTCGGCTCGGATAGCTGAGTTCGGGGCTCGACGCGCCGATTCCCGAGGTCGAGGACGAGCCGACCGCGACGATGGTGAGCGGCGCGCCCTCGTTGAGACGGGCGGCGACATGCTCCAGCGGCGCGGCGATCGGCAGGTTGCCCGGCGGCGGCGCGCACAGCGCCCCATCGTCGGCCCGCGCGAAAATCGGTGCGAGAATGGCGGCTGCCAGCAGCGCGGGCGCGCGCATCACGGCGTTGCCGCCCGCTGGATGACCTCGGCGAGCTTCCGCCCGAGACAGTCATAAACGCGTGCGGCGAGCTTGGCTCGATCGGCGTCCGCGACATTGTCAAAATTGAACACGTTCTGCTCGCTCCAATAGCGCATCATTTCGAAGCGCGGAAAGACATACACGTCCGCGAGGTCGCCGACGCGGTGCACGGCCTTCAAATAACCTTCGAAATTGATGACGGTCGCCGAGTTCGGCGAAAATTGCATGTCCATCAGGATGGTGTCGATTGCCTTGTTTTTGAGCACGTCGATCCCGCCTTGCAGCGTCGCGGTGAAATCCTCGGCGTCGGTGCCACGCACCGCGTCCATGACGCCGACCTCCCAGACAACGAGCACCGGGTCCGCGGCGAGGACATCGGTGGGGAAGCGCTCGTACATGTCCTTCGCCGACTGCTTGGGCACGCCTTTGTTGACGACGGCAATCTTGTCGCCCGGAAAATCCTGGGTGAGATCTTGTTCGAGCCGGTGCGGATAGGAGAGATCGGGCGAGCCCGCGGCCTTGCCGATCGTCGAGGCGCCGCCAATGGCGACGATGGTCGCCGGCTTGTGCGCGGACAGTTGCCCGGCGAAGCGCGGCAGCTTTATGTCGGCATCGGTCATTTCAGGCGGCGTCGCGCAGTCGTCGGTATCGGCGCGCACCGGTCCGCTCGCCGCGCACGTAACAGCAAGTCCCGCCAGCACTGCTAGGGCCGGACCGGCGAGCAATCGCCCCCAGGTCGTCATCCCTCCCCCGCCACTCCCCTCACGACTGCCCGGCGATTGTTGTTACCGGCACTCTTTGCACCACCCTGTACCAGTCGAGCATCGCCGCCGTCAGGCACAGGACCGCGATCCCCACGACATTAACGCCCAGTTGCATGGTCAGCCCAGTATTGATTTCGGACATCAAGAAATGGCCGAGCGCCGACAGCAGGATGCTGAGGCAGAAAATCTCCAGCGAATGCCGGCCGCACAGCACCAGCGGCCGCGCCCAGTTGGTTCGCATGAAGCGCGCCTGCGGCGAAACCCAATGCGCAGTCAGCATCACCAACGCGAAGAACGAGACCAGGCGGATCGGCGACAGATTGCTCTTGTTGGTGGGCCAGAGCTCGCGCGCGAACAGGTCGGGCACATTTTCCCAAAAATTGTGAAAGGTCCAGCTCAGCCGGATGAGAAGCACGATCGATGCGATGGCGAGCGCCGGCCAGAACGCAAGCTCGACAAGCCGCGCGCGACCCTGCGCACGCTGCCCCGCGTGACCCAGCGTCGCGCCGAGGATGAAGAGAAACTGCCAGGCAAGCGGATTGAAGCTCCACACATGGCCAGGCGGGTAAGCCGGCATGGCGATGCCGAACACCTGCACGGCGACATAAAGCAGCGCCGAAGGAACGAGCACCGCAAACGGACGCCAGCGCAGGCAGATCAGCACCAGCGGGAAGATCAAGAGCATCACGATGTAAAGCGGGAGGATGTCGAGAAAAGTCGGCTGGAACTGCAGCAGCATCGCCTGCACCACCGCAAGATGCGGCTGCTCGAGGAAATCGCCGACCCCCATTTCCTCGTTGTACATGGGGTTGTTGAACGCCCGCACCGTGTAGGAGACCTCGGCGATGAAGATCATGAACAGAAAGACGTGCGCGACGTAGAGCTGCCAAGCGCGGCGCAGCACCTGCACGGTGGCGATCAGTGCGCCGCGCGCGGCGAGCGCACGGCCGTAAACGAGCGACGCCGTAAAGCCCGAGATGAAGATGAAGACCTCGGCCGCGTCGGAAAAGCCGATTGATGAGATCGTAAAGTAATTGAGGAAATTTTCCGGAATGTGGTCGATGAAGATGCAGATCAGCGCCAGGCCGCGAAAAAAATCGAGGCGCAGGTCGCGCGTCGGCGCCGGCGGATGCGATGCGAGGGCAGTATTCATGGGATGACGCCGAGAAATCTAGCAAACCCCGATAGCCCTCGTCGACCTGCCGGCCTTCAACGCCCAAAGTCCGAAACCGCCTGACGTGTCGCCTCAGTCTGCGGTCATGCCGCCATCGACCGCAAGGATGCAGCCGGTCATATACGACGCCGCGTCCGACGCCGCGAACATGATGACGCGGCCGATCTCGTCGGGCGTCCCGGCGCGCTTCAACGGCACACTGCCGAGCAGGCCCGTCTTCGCGTCGTCACTGCCGGCGAAGCGATCAAGCATGCCGGTGTCGATCGGCCCTGGGGCGACCGCGTTGACCCGCACGCCGAATTCGGCGGCTTCGAGCGCCGCCGCTTTGGTCAGTCCCTCGACCGCGTGTTTGCTCGCGATGTAAAGCGGGGCGCCGGGCAAGGCTTTGTGGCCGGCGATCGAGGACAGGTTGACTATGGCGCCGCTCCCTTGCGGACGCATCACGCGCAGCTCGTGCTTGAGGCTCAACATCGTGCCGAGAACGTTGGTGTCGAAGATCGCGCGGTAGCAATCCGCGTTCTGCTCGGTCAGCGGGCCGGGCTGGCCTTCGGTGCCGGCATTGTTGACCGCGATGTCAAGGCGCCCGAAACGCGCGACCGCGCGGTCGACGAGGTCGCGCACGTCGTCTTCTTCGCGAATATCGGCGCGGACGAATTCCGCCTCGGCACCGGCATCGCGAAGCTCGCCGGCAAGCGCGCGGCCCGCGTCATCATGGCGGCCCGAGACGACAACTCGCGCGCCACTCCGGGCAAAAGCGAATGCGGTGGCGCGGCCGATACCGGTCAACGCGCCAGTGATCAGAACGACGGGAGTATCCATCCGATTATCCTTTGACGCGACGACAAGCGGCGCAGAGCCGCCTGCCATCGAATCAAGGACGAAGCCGAGGAGCTTTCAAGTCCGCACGATAAGTACCGGATCGAAACTAATCCAGCATCGGGCGCAGACGCTCGACGGCCGCGGCAATCGCGGCCGGCTCGCGCGCAAAGCACAGCCGCAAACAGCCCTCGCCCATCGGGCCGAAGGCGCTGCCGGGCGCCAGCCCGACCTTGGTGCGGGCCAGAAGCTCCTTGGCGAAGGCGGCGCTGTCGCGCATCCCGGCGACTCGCAGAAATGCGTAGAAAGCACCATCCGGCCGCGCGACCTCGACGCGGCGGCACGACTGCAGCGCGCCGATCGCCGCCTCGCGCGCATCGCGGCAGCGCGTCACAAAGCTTTGGACGAACGGCTCGCCGTCGCGGATCGCGACGATGCCGGCGCGCTGCAGGAAGGTCGGCGAGCCGCTGGTGTTGAACTCGATCAACTTCTCCATCGTCGGCAAGAGATCGCGCGGGATCACCATCCAGCCGAGCCGCCAGCCAGTCATCGCCCAGCTTTTCGAAAAGCTGTTGACGACGATGAGTCGATCTTCGGCATCGCCCGCCTCCAGGAAGGAAGGCGCCATCCGGTTGCGGTATACGATGCGGTTGTAGACCTCGTCGGCGACGAGCCACAGCCCGCGCCGGCGAGCGAAATCGGCCAGCGCCGCGATCTCATCGGCCGAGGCCATCCAGCCGGTCGGGTTGGCCGGCGAGTTGATGAAGACGCCCTTGGTGCGCGCGTCGCAGGCGGCGATAAGCTTATCGATGTCGAGCCGCCAGCCGCCGCCCGGCAGCGTATCGAGCGACACCAAACGCGGCTCACCACCCATGATCGACACGACTGCCGCGATATTCGGCCAGATCGGCGCGACAATGACGAGGTTGTCGCCGGGATCGATCAGCGCCTGCGCAACCAGTGTCAGCGCGTTGATGCCGGCGCTGGTGACGACGATCCGCTCCATCCCGACGGGTTTCGAATAAAGCTCGGTCAAGTAATCGGCGATGGTCTGGCGCAGTTCGGGCAAGCCGGCCTTGTAGGTGTAGAAGGTCTCGCCGGCGCGCATCGCCGCGGATGCCGCCTCGCCGATAAACGACGGGGTCGGCACGTCGCTCTCGCCATACCACAACGCGACGACCTCAGGATCGCCAAACCCGAGGGCGACCATATCGGCAATACGCGACGTTTCGAGATCGTGGATTGCCTGGCGCACGGACATGGCCGATCTCCCGCTGATAACCGGCGCCGCTGACCCCGAGGTATTCCCACGGGCCTCGGCCCCGTCAGTCAAGGGAGGTCGATTTCGCCGAGCAGCGCTCAGCCGATCCCCGACCCGAGCGCGTAATCCGCTTGCGTCTTGCCGCGAATCTCCTGCAGCGACACCTCGGCCGCCAGCTCGATAAGGGTCATGCCGCCCTTGGCCTTGTCGATCTGGAAGACGCCGAGATCGGTGATGACCACATCGACAACGCCCGCGCCGGTGAGCGGCAAGGTGCAGCGATGGAGCAGCTTGGGCTCGTCTTTGGCGGTATGCTCCATGAGCACGATAACCCGTTTGACGCCGGCGACGAGGTCCATCGCGCCGCCCATGCCCTTGACCACACGGCCGGGAATCATCCAGTTGGCGAGATCGCCATTCTCGGCGACCTGCATCGCGCCGAGGATCGACAAATCGATATGCCCGCCGCGGATCATCCCGAAGGATTGGGCGCTGTCGAAATAGCTCGTCGTCGGCAGCTCGGTGATGGTCTGCTTGCCGGCGTTGATGAGGTCGGGGTCCTCGTCGCCCTCATAGGGGAACGGACCCATACCCAGCATGCCGTTCTCGCTCTGTAGCTGGACGGTGATGCCGGGCGGGATGAAGTTCGACACCAAGGTCGGGATGCCGATCCCGAGATTGACGTAGAAACCATCCTTCAGCTCGCGGGCGGCGCGTTGCGCCATCTGATCGCGTGTCCAGGGCATGATGGTGCTCCTCGAAGCTCAAGCGCGCTGGCGCACGGTGCGCTGCTCTATACGCTTTTCATAATGGTCGTAATGGACGATGCGCTGCACAAAGATGCCGGGAGTATGCATCTGGTCGGGGTCGATCTCGCCCGCCGGCACGAGGTGCTCGACCTCGACCACCGTGGTCTTCGCCGCCGTCGCCATCACGGGGTTGAAGTTGCGCGCGGTCTTGCGGAACACGAGATTGCCCTCGGTGTCCGCCTTCCAGGCGTGGATGACCGCGAGGTCGGCGACGAGCCCGCGCTCCATGACATAGGTCGCGCCGTCGAACTCGCGGGTCTCCTTGCCCTCGGCGACGAGCGTGCCGACCCCGGTCTTGGTGAAAAACGCCGGAATGCCCGCCCCGCCGGCGCGAATGCGCTCGGCGAGCGTGCCTTGTGGATTGAACTCCAGCTCCAGCTCGCCCTTCAGGTAGAGCTCGGCGAACAGCTTGTTCTCGCCGACATAGGACGAGATCATCTTCTTGATCTGCCGGGTTTCGAGCAAAATTCCGAGCCCCGCGCCATCGACCCCGGCGTTGTTGGAGATGACCGTCAGCCCCTTGATCCCGGACTCCTTGATCGCCGCGATCAGCTTTTCCGGGATGCCTGAGAGGCCGAACCCGCCGGCCATGATCGTCATGCCGTCGTGCAACAGCCCCGCGAGGGCCGCTTTGGCGTCGGGATAGGTCTTGTTCATCGCACCGCTCCTGCTGCGGAGCGGTTTAGCAAAAAAAGAGGCCGCTACGAAAGCGGCCTCAAAGGCTGAGGGGAGGATGCCCATGCGGGCAGCGCACATCGCGAGATGTACGTCGGCGTACAGAATGATGGGCAAAGATCACTGAAACGTTAATCGAGCATCGTCTTGCTCGCGCATGTCGCGCGCCGCAAAGAAAACCCTTGCATCGCCGGGGGCGCGGTCCAAAAATTGTCGTGAGGCTGGGGTGCTGCCCGGCGCGCGGGGCGTCCGCGAGCTGCGAGGCGGCTGAGAACAGACCCACTGAACCTGGCCGGGCCTGGTCCCGGTGGAGGGAGTCCGTCATCACCGCGCAAGTTCCAACACATTCGCCTCGGCCGAAAACCGTCGTCATCGGGGCCGGCGTCATCGGACTCGGCATCGCCTGGCGTCTGGCGCAGGCCGGCTGCAGGGTCGACGTCTTCGACAAAGGCGAGGCCGGGCACGGCGCAAGCTGGGCAGCGGCGGGGATGCTCGCCGCCGCGGCCGAGGCCGAGCCGGGCGAAGAGCCGCTGCTGCCGCTGACCCTCGAAAGCCAGCGCCTGTGGCCGGACTTCACCCGCGAGCTCGCCGCGGCGACCGGCATTTCCTGCGAGTACCGCGACGAAGGGACACTGGTCGTCGCGCTCAACCGCGACGACGCGGAGGCGCTGCGCCATTCGTTCGAATTTCAGCGCGGCCTCGGGCTCGACATCGAGTGGCTCAACGCCGCCGAAGCGCGGCGCCTGGAGCCGCATCTGAAGCCCGGCATTGCCGGCGCCGTGTTGAGCCGCAACGACCACCAGGTCGAGAACCGGGCGTTGGCGCGGGCGCTGATCGCCGCCTGCCGCGGCGCCGGCGTCACCATTCACGAGCGTTGCCCGGTGACTGAAGTCGCGATGGCGGGAGGCAAAATCTGCGGGGTCGAAACCGTGCACGGCCGCGAGGACGCCGATGTCGCGGTGCTCGCCGCCGGCGCGTGGTCCCGCGAGGTGGGCGGCATCCCCGCAGCGTTCCGCCCCCCGGTGCGACCGATCAAGGGCCAGATGCTGGCGGTGCAGATGGACAAGGCCGTGCCGCTGCTGCGCCATGTCGTGTGGCTGCCAAATGGCGGCTATCTGGTGCCGCGCAACGACGGGCGGCTGATCGTCGGCGGCACCGTCGAAGAACGCGGTTTCGACACGGCGATCACCGCCGGCGGATTGCTGACCCTGATCGAGGCGGCGTGGCGCGCGGTGCCGACGATCGAGGAACTGCCGATCGCCGAGACCTGGGTCGGGTTTCGCCCCGGCTCGCGCGACGACGCGCCGATGCTAGGGTCGAGCGGCGTCGACGGGCTTGTCGTCGCGACCGGCCATCACCGCAATGGCATCCTCCTGACCCCCATCAGCGCCGCCGTGATGAGCGAATATATTTTGTCGGGGCATCTGCCCGAGATGGCGCGGCCGTTCGACCCGCAGCGTTTCGCCAAAACCCGGCCGGCGCCGCTTGCCGAGGCGGCGCAATGACCCGGCTCAAGATCAATGGCATCGATGAGGAAGTCGCCGCGACCACCGTCGCGCAGCTTCTCGCGGCGCGGGGGATCGACCCGGCGGCGCGGTTTCTCGCGGTGGCGATCAACGGCGCGGTGGTGCGCCGCACGAGCTGGGACGAGGCGGCGCTCAGCGCCGGCGATGCGGTCGAGATCGTCCGGCCGTTGCAAGGCGGGTGATCTCCCCCGTCGCCTCCCGCGGGCTTGACCCGCGGATCAAGCCCGGCCAAGGAGACAAAAAGAAAATAGCAAGGGTTGGGTAAGAGTATTTTAGGATAGCGGACATGAGCAGCGACGACCCGTTCATCATCGCCGGCACGACCATGGCGTCGCGCCTTTTTGTCGGCAGCGCGCGCTATCCGAACCAGCAGGTGATGCTCGACGCGATGGCGGCGGCCAACCCATGCATGGTGACGATGTCGATCCGCCGTATCAGTCTTGAAGGCTATGCCGAGAGCCTTGTCGACTTGTTGGGCGACCGCTATCCGATCCTTCCCAACACCGCCGGCTGCGTGACCGCGCGCGACGCGGTGCTGACCGCCGAGCTGGCGCGCGAGGCGCTCGACACCAACTGGATCAAGCTCGAGCTGATCGGTGATCGCGAGCTGCTCTACCCCGATGTCGAACAGCTCGTGCACGCCGCCGATGAGCTGGTGCGCAAGGGATTTGTCGTGCTGCCCTATTGCAACGACGACCCCGTGAGTTGCCGCAAGCTCGCCGATGTCGGCTGCGCGGCGGTGATGCCGCTGGGCTCGCTGATCGGCTCCGGGCGCGGCGTCGCCAACCCCGGCGGGATCGAGCTGATCTGCGCACGCAGCCCGGTGCCGGTGGTGCTCGACGCCGGGATCGGCACCGCGTCGGACGCGGCGCTGGCGATGGAACTTGGCTGCGACGCGGTGATGGTCGACACGGCGATCGCCAAGTCGCACGACCCCGTGCGCATGGCCGGCGCGATGAAGGCCGCGGTGGAAGGCGGACGGCTCGCTCGGCTCGCCGGACGCATCCCCAAGCGCAGCATGGCCGAGCCATCGAGCCCGCAGCTGGGCCTGGTCGGGACGTAATTCCTGCAACGTCCCTCTTCGCCGTGGGGGCGGAGAGGTTAGGTGAGGTGGGGGATTCCACAGACGTGTCCCAGCGCGCCCACCTCACCCTCCCAGCGCTCCGCGCTGGCCCTCTCCCTCTCCCTCTCCCTCTCCCCCCAATGGGTGGAGCGGGATGAATGTTCTTTTTTCTGCCGCTCTATGACGACAATCCGACCAATCGCGCGCCGGTCGTTACCTATCTACTGATCGGCACGTGCGTCGCGGTGTTTCTGTGGCAGCTCGGTCAGAATGCCGAAGACGTCGCCTACAGCTACGGCATGATCCCAGCGGTGCTGTTCGGCGAGGGGCACTTGCCCCAAAGCCTCGTGGCCGTCCCGCCATGGGCGACGATCCTCACCAGCATGTTCCTCCATGGCGGCTGGCTGCATATCGGCGGCAACATGCTGTTCCTGTGGATCTTCGGGAACAACGTCGAGGATGTGCTGGGCCACTTCCGCTATTTGTTGCTTTACCTCATCAGCGGCGTCGCGGCGGCCATGGGCCAGGCGCTGTCCGACCCCACCTCGACCGTGCCGATGCTCGGTGCGAGCGGAGCGATCGCCGGTGTGCTCGGCGCCTATCTGGTGATCTACCCGAAAGCCAACGTGCACGTCCTGGTGCTGATCATCATTATCCTGCGCATCGTGACGGTGCCGGCGTGGATCATGCTCGGGCTGTGGTTCGCCGTGCAGCTGGCAAGCGGACTCTTCAGCAGCGGCGTCACCGGCGGCGTGGCGTTCTGGGCTCACGTAAGCGGGTTCACGACCGGCATCGTGCTGCTGCTGGCGATGCGGCCGGCCTCGCTCATGCTGCTTCAGCCGGCACGCACAGCGGGATTTATCGCCGCACCGGCGCGACGCTTTGCCGGCCGCCGCACCTTCCACGGGAGCGTGCCGGACAGCGGCTCGTCGCGTTTTCGCCGACGCGGCCCGTGGGATTAACGACGCACGTCGCTCCGCAGGAACGGCCGCGGCCGCAATTGCCGCGGCAACCGCGTCGCAGCCGGTCTCCTCCTTTCCCCTTCCGTAGAAGAACGGCGACCTATAGCCGGATGTGGGTGATTTCCTTGTAGGCGCGATGATCGACAAAATGACGCTCCCGCGTCGCCCGGTCGATATAGAGGAACACCTGGATCACGAAGATCATGTTGACCGTGTCGCCGTCAGACGAGAGCGGCATGAACAGCACCTTGGTGTGGCGCTCCGGATCGTGGCGCGCGGGCGAAAAGAACAGGCATTCCGAATAGAGCGCGCGCCGGGTCTCGACGCATTCGTCATAGAGCGCCAGCACATGCGCGCTGTAATCGGGGCCGGGCAACACCTCGTCGAGAAAGCGACCCGTCGCGTTGACGCCGTGTGCGCGCGCGTTCTCGGTGCCGATCAGCCGATAGCGGTAGCGCCCATCGTCAAGCCGCTCGACCAGCATCACATCGGGCAGCAGCTTGGGGATATCGATCGGATCGATATCGGCGCGGCTCGGCATCACTCGCCCCGCGGCCTTCTCGAGCCAATAAAGATGGGCCTGCTCCAGTCGGGGATCGGTAAAGGGCGTTTGGCGCATGGCTTCGCATCCGACCTCGCTGTGCAGCAAAGCAGTGTCGCCGATGACGCGCCTCCTCCGGATTAAACACTTTTCCGGTGGCTCTATCTGCCATAAGGGGGGTTAACAACGGTTGAACAGTCCGCGGGAATGAATCCGCGGGATCGCGTGTTTGCGGGAGTGCGCCCCCGCGTGAATTTGCTCTCTGGCGGCGCGCGGGGTTCCCATGGCAGTTTTCTTATGATGAGACCGTTTCGGTTCCCGAGCGGCCTGCCCGCCTTCACCGCGACGACCAATTTCCTGCGGGGATTGGCCCAGCTCATCTTTGTGTTGGGCATATTGGGCGCGATCCTTGTGTCGGGCACGGTGG
This sequence comes from Allostellaceae bacterium, assembly GCA_035504235.1. Taxonomy (GTDB): domain Bacteria; phylum Pseudomonadota; class Alphaproteobacteria; order ATCC43930; family CGMCC-115725; genus DATARH01. Next base: position 16,098 of record DATJSH010000104.1, read on the forward strand.
CGCTGGCAATCGCGCATTTCAGCCGCAACCTGCCCGATCAGCAGCAGTTGCTGAGCTATCAGCCGGCGACGGGGACCAGGGTCTATGGCGGCGACGGCTCGCTCCTCGCGGAGTTCGCCGCCGAGCATCGCATTCTAACGCCGTTCAATCAGATCCCGCCGCTCGTGGTGCACGCGTTCCTCGCCGCCGAAGATCGCGACTTCTACAACCACAACGGCGTCAACCCTTGGTCGATCATGCGCGCCGCAATGGCTGACGTGGTGCGCTACGGGCGCGGCCAACGTCCGCTCGGCGCATCGACGATCACCCAGCAGCTTGTCCGCCACTTCCTGTTGACCAACGAGGTCTCGATCTCGCGCAAGATCAAGGAGGCGCTGCTCTCCTACCGCATCGAAAACCAACTGAGCAAAGACCGCATCCTCGAAATCTATCTCAATGAGATTTATCTCGGCGCTGGCGCCTATGGTGTCGCGGCGGCAGCGGACACCTATTTTGGCAAGCCGCTGGATCAGCTGACGGCGGCGGAGGCGGCGTTCCTCGCGGCCTTGCCCAAGGCGCCCAACAACTACAATCCCGTGCATCACGCCGACGCCGCGCTGGCGCGGCGCAATTGGGTGCTCGACGGCATGGCCGACGAAGGTTGGATCACCTCGGCAGAAGCCGAGCTCGCCAAAAGCCAGCCGCTCGACGCGTCGCCCCGGTCGCTGCCGGAGCCGCCAGTCAATAGCGAATATTTCGTCGAGGAGACCCGGCGACAGCTGATCGAGCGGTTTGGCGAGAAGGCAGTCTACGAAGGCGGCCTCACCGTGCGCACCAGCTACGTGCCGGTGTATCAGGCGATGGGCGAGAAGGCGTTCCACAACGGGCTGGCCGACTATGACCGTCGGCATGGCTGGCGCGGTCCGGTCGAGCATCTTGCGACCGCAGCGGCGGCACAGGCCGCGATCTACACGCTCAATGACCCGACGGCGATGCCGAGCTGGAAACTCGCGGCGGTGACGAGCGTCGACAATACGGGCGCGAACATCGTGCTCAAGGGCGGTGCGACCGGCCGCATTCCGCTCGAGGAGATGCGCTGGGCGCGAAAGACCGCCCCTGACCAGCGCCTCGGGCCTTATGTCTCTCGCGCCCAACAAGTGCTGAGCCCAGGCGACGTCGTGCTGGCGGAATCGCTTGGCGCCGCGTCTCCCGGCGGAGCCGATCCGAAAGCCGGCGCCAGCCTCATCTACGGCTTGCGCCAAGTTCCCGATGTCAGCGGCGGCTTTGTCGCGATGGACCCCAAGACCGGGCGGGCGTTCGCGCTGATCGGCGGCTGGAGCTACCACGACAGCCAGTTCGACCGCGCGATGCAGGCAATGCGGCAGCCCGGCTCATCTATTAAGCCGTTTGTCTACATCACCGCGCTCGACGGCGACTATACCCCGTCGAGCATTGTCGACGATGCGCCGATTTCGCTGCCGCAAGGGCCGGGCTTACCCATGTGGAGCCCGGTCAATTACGAGGGCAATTCGTCCGGCCCCAGCACCCTCTACGAAGCGCTGGTGCATTCAAAGAACCTGGTGACGGCGCGGCTCGCCTCGATGATCGGCATGCCGGCGATCGCCAAGACGGTCCAGGCGTTTGGCATCATGGACAAGATGCCGCTCTATTATTCGATGGCTCTTGGCGCCGGCGACACGACGCTGTTCCGCATGGTCACCGCTTACGGGATGCTCGACAATGGCGGGCATTGGCTCAATGCCTCGCTGATCGATCTCGTCCAGAACCGCGACGGACAGATCATCTACCAAAAGGGCACCGCTAAATGCGCGGCGTGCTACATCACCGCCGGCTTGCGCGCCCAGCCCGACAACGACCCCGCCTACACCACGGCCGGCCGCGCCGATCCCTCGCTGATCTGGCTCAGAGGCGCGAGTTATGCCCCCGGGGCGATCCTGCACAAGCCGACGAAGCCCGACCCGCTGGTCGACCCGGTCGCCGACGAGCAGATCGTCACCATGATGCAAGGCGTGGTGCAACATGGCACCGGTATTAAGGTCGCCGCGGTCGGCAAGCCGCTTGCCGGCAAAACCGGCACGACCAGCGACTGGTTTGACGGGTGGTTTGTCGGCTTCTCGCCCGATCTCGTCGCGGGCGCCTATATGGGCTTCGACACACCGCGCACCCTCGGCGACGGCGAGGTCGGCGGCAATACTTCGGCGCCCATCTTCCGCGACTTCATGGCGGACGCGCTCAAAAATCAGCCGGATGTGCCATTCCCGGAAGACCATGGCGGCGAAATGGTGCTGATCAATTCTTATAGCGGGCAGCAGACCGTCGCCGGCGACCCCAACGCGGTGCTAATGGCGTATCGCCCCGGCACCGCTCCTAGCGAGCGGCACTACGACAGCAACCCCGCGGTTGCCGGGCTGCCAGGCGCACCGTCGCAAGAGGAGGCGCCCGATGCGATCGATGGCGCCGCGCCGGACGGACAGATGGCGGCGATGCCCTACGGCGCGGCGGGCGGCATGGCCAACGCGCAGATGGGCGGCGGGCCGATGATGCCGGTCAACGAGCGGGTTCCCGGCGGCTTACCCCTGGGCACGGTGGTACCTCCGCCGCCGCGAGCGATTGGCACCGGCACGGGTGGGCTTTATTGACCGGCCTGCCGCCGCAGCCGATCCAGCCATGCCAGGACCCGCCTGCGGTTGGTGCCGAAATCGCCGCTTCCGTAGCGCGACTTGCTGTAGACGGCGACGCCTGACCGGTCGCCATCGAGCGCGACGAATTCGGCCGTCACGATATCGGGAAATCGCAGCAGCCGCGTATGCTGGATGACGACGAGGCGGTGTTGCGCCGGCTCGTCGGCGACGATGACGGTGCCGGGCTCGCGGGCGAGCATTTGCCGCCAGTCGTGCTCGAGGCGGTCTGCAGGAAGCGCGAAGATCGGGCTCGGACCCGCCGTCGCCGCGCAATAATCCGGCGGGCAGACGAGAAACGAATTGTCGGGAAGTGGGTCGTGTAACTCCCGGATAGCGACGTGCTCGCCCGGCTGCAGCGTGTCCTGGGCGGCCCGTCCCATATAGAGCCGCGTCGCCAATGCCAGCCCGGCCACCACCGACACCGCGATCACCAGCTTGGTGAGCATCTATGTTGGCGACCTTAACTGGAATGCTTCGGCGAGCAGCGCGTACGAGCGTTTGCGCGCCGCGAAGTCGTGGGTGATGGTCAATACGACGATTTCGTCGACCCCGTAGGTCTCGGCGAGCGCCTCGATCTGCGGCTTCACGGTGTCGGGCGTGCCGACAATCTGCCGGCGGCGGCTGTGCTCGACAAAACGGCGCTCAATCTCGGTGTAGGGATAGGCAAGCGCCTCTTCAGGCGGCGGAAACGGCATCGGCTGGCCGGTGCGCTGGCGCAGGCGCGCTAGGTCACGGCTGGCGGCGAGATATTCGGCGCGTTTCTCGCTCTCGGCACAGATCACAAACACGCCGACGCTCGCCTTGGGAGCGGTGAGTTTTGCCGATGGCCGAAACTGCGCCTTGTACGCCGCCATGATCCGCGGACCGCCCTCGTCGGTGATAAAATGCGCGAAGCTGAACGCGCGGCCGAAATACGCGGCGAAGATCGCGCTCTGGTCGCTTGACCCGAGGATCCAGATTTCCGGCAGTGTCTCGCCGTCGGGCATCAGATGGATGCGTGAAAAGGGGTGCTCGGCGGGGATCGTGTGCTCGAGATAGCCGATGAGATCGGCGATCTGATTTGGGAAATGCTCGATACCGAGCGCGCCCGGCCCGTGCGCCAGCGCCGCCGCGGCGAGCTGGTCGCTACCCGGCGCACGGCCGATGCCGAGATCGATGCGGCCGGGATAAAGCGTCTCCAGCATGCGGAACTGCTCGGCCACCTTCAGCGAGCTGTAATGCGACAGCATCACCCCGCCCGAGCCGACGCGGATGCGGCTGGTCTCGGCGGCGATGCGGGCGATCATGATCTCGGGCGCGCTGCCGGCGAGCGCCGGGGTCGCATGGTGCTCGGCCAGCCAGAAACGGCGATAGCCGAGCGCCTCGCAATGCTTTGCCAGCTCGATTGTCTCCAACAGCGCGTCGCGCGGGGTTACCCCCTGCCGCACCGGCGATTGGTCGAGCACGGACAGCGAAAGCATGGCGCCGAGATTACCCGGTTGGCATGGCCGTTGCGGAGCTTTTCCTGACCATGACCAGGGAGGCTTGCATGCAGCGCGCCGATGTCACCGAGAAAATCCGCTCCGCCAAGCGGCTTAAGCGGCTGAGCTGGAAGACCATCTGCGCCGAGATCGGCGGCGGTTCGGCGACCTACGTCACCGCGGCGCTGCTCGGCCAGATGAAGCTGCGCCCCGAGCAGGCAGCCAAGGCGGCAAAGCTGTTCGGGCTTGGCGAGGAGGAGACGCTGCTGCTGCAGGAGGTGCCGTATCGCGGCTCGCTGCCGGCGCTGCCGCCGAGCGACCCGCTGATCTACCGCTTCCATGAGCTGGTCCAGGTCTACGGCACGACCTGGAAGGAATTGATCCAGGAGGAATTCGGCGACGGCATTATGAGCGCGATCGATTTCGACATGGCGGTCGAACGCCAGCCCGACCAGAAAGGCGACCGCGTCAAGGTGACGATGAGCGGCAAGTTTTTGAGCTACAAGGAATATTGAGCCGCCCTACTTCAGCGCGCCTTTATCCCGGAGCGCGGCGATCTCGGCAGGGGCGAAACCGAAGCGGGCGAGCACCGCGTCGGAATGCTGGCCTTGCAGCGGCGCGGCTGTGGCGGGCGGGCCGGGCGTGTCGGCGAAAGCGATCGGCTTGGTCATCGTGCGGTAACGACCGATGACCGGATGATCGACCGAGGCGACCAGGTCCTGCGCCTGCACCTGCGGGTGGTCGAACATGTCCTCGATCGGTCGCACCGCGGCACAGGGCACGCGCTCGCCGAACAGCTCCTCCCATTCGAGCGCGGTCTTCGCGGCGAGCGCGGCGCGCACCTTGGGCACGAGCACCGGGGTCTCGGCGGCCCGCTTGCGCATCGACTCGTAGCGCGGGTCATCGGCCAGCTCGCTCAAGCCGACCAACTCGCACATCGCCCGGAAGAAATGGTTCGAATGAACCGAGATGTAGAGCATGCCGGCTTTGGTCGGGTGGATGCCGGTGAGGCCGCCCGTGCCGGAATCGCGCGCCACGTCGCGGCCTTCGCCGTCGGCCCAGACAAAGCGCCCGGCCTGGATGGTCAGCGCGCTGCGCAACAGCGATAGCGCCAGATACTGGCCCTTACCGCTGCGCTCGCGATGGAACAAGGCCGCCGCCACGCCATAGGCGACGAGCGCCGAGGTGAAATAGTCGACGACCGAGCCGAGCACGAGTTGCGGCTTGTCGATGCCGCCACCCTGAAACACGGTCATCCCCGTCAGGCATTGCAGCACCTGGTCGAACCCGCCCTTGTCCGACAGCGGCCCGCTGTCGCCATAGCCGGTGATCCCGGCGTACACGAGTCGCGGGTTGATCTTCCTGAGGCGCGGATAGTCGATGCCGAGCCGCGCCGGCACCGACGGGCGGAAATTCTCGACCAAGACATCGGCCTGCGCGACCATGCGGTGCAGCGCCGCCAGGGCTTCCTTGTGCTTGAGGTCGAGGCAGATCGCGAGCTTGCCGCGATTGGCGCCGATAAAGAATCGGCTGTCGCCGCCGGGCAGGCTCGACGGGAACTGGCGCAACTGGTCGCCCTGCGGCGGCTCGATCTTGATGACCGCCGCGCCGAGATCGGCCAACAGCGTGCAGCCATAGGGTCCGGCGAGATAGCTGCACAGATCGAGGACAGTGATGCCGCTGAGCGGTCCTTCCGGCGCGGTCATTTCTGTGCCTTGGCGCGGATCGCCGCGATCGCATCCAACGTCCGCTGTGCGCGGTAGACGATCGGGTAGTCGATGAACTTGCCGTCGAGTTGGATCGCCGCACTGCCCTCGTTCTCGGCCTGGGCAAAAGCGGCGACGACGCGCTCGGCGAAATCGATCTCGGCGTTGGTCGGGGTGAAGACGCGGTTGACCACGCCGATCTGGTTCGGGTGGATGCACATCTTGCCCTGAAAGCCGAGCGTCAGCACCTGCCGGGTCGAGGCTTCGAGGCCCTTTTCGTCCTGCAAATCGACCCAGACCGTGTCGAGTGGCGCCTCGATCCCGGCGGCGCGGCTCGCGGTCACGACGCGCGCGCGGGCATAAGCCAGCTCACCCTCGTCGCGCGTCCAGCGCATGTTGACATCGAGCGTGAAGTCCCCCGCGCCGAATGCGCAATGCTTGACGCGTGTGCCGGCACCAAGGATCGCATCGATGTCGCGCAGCCCTTTGGCGGTCTCGATAATCGGGATCAGGTCGATGCCCCCGACCGGCAACGCGCGCTCGCGTTCGAGATTGCCGAGCAGCCAGTCGATTGTCTGGATTGTCGCTGCGCTCTCGACCTTCGGAAGGATGATGCCGTCGAACCCCGCCTGCACGATCGCAGTGAAATCGCCGTGGCAGAACTCGGTGTCGGCGGCATTGACCCGCACATAAAGGAGCCCGGTGCGGGGCTGCGCGTAGGCGGCGACGATGGCGTCGCGTGTCGCCGGCTTCTCGGCGATGGCCACCGCATCTTCCAGGTCGAGGATCACCGCGTCGGCGTCGAGCGTCAGCGCCTTTTCGACCCGGCGCGGGTGATTGCCGGGAGCGAAGAGGAACGAGCGCAGCGGCATGGGGGCATCTCCTTTGGTCGTCATTGCGAGCGGAGCGAAGCAATCCCCCGGCGTTTTGGCCCTCTACTTTGATGGAGATTGCTTCGTCGCCTTCGGTCGTCGCAATGGCAACCTAATTCCCCAGTGAAACCTCCATGCCGCGCTTGGTCGCCGGGCGCGCCATCAGCTCGTCATACCAGCGCTTGACGTTGGGGTAATCCTTGAGATCCACCTGGTGCCGCTCATGGCGCCACGCCCAGCCGAGGATCGCGAAATCGGCGATCGAAATCTCGCTGCCGGCGGCGTATTTGGCCTCGCCCAGCCGCTTGTCGAAAACGCCATAGAGCCGGTGCGTCTCCTTCATGTAGCGCTCGAGCCCGTATTTGCGATCGGCCTCGTCCTTGACCATGAGGAAATGGTGCACCTGTCCCGGCATCGGGCCGAAACCGCCCATCTGCCACATCAGCCATTCGAGCACCGGCACCTGCTTGCGCAAATCGCCCTTGGGCCAGAACTTGCCGGTCTTCTCGCCGAGATAGATCAGGATCGCCCCAGACTCGAAAATGCTGATCGGCTGGCCGCCCGGTCCGTCGGGATCGACGATCGCCGGGATGCGGTTGTTGGGGCTGATCTTGAGGAAGGCTGGGTTGAACTGTTCGCCCTTTGAGATATTCACCGGATGAACCGTATAGGGTAGGCCCATTTCTTCCAGCGCGACCGAGATCTTACGGCCGTTTGGCGTGCCCCAGGCATGAAGTTCGATGGCCATGTGATGCTGTCTCCGATGGTGGCTGGCCGAGAGCATGGCCGCCCGGCCGCAGGCCTGTCCAGCCATCATCGTGATATCAGGAGGCTCACCTCCTGTTATCCTCCTATTATCGATGGCAATAACAGGAGGCGCCATCCTCCTGCACCGGCCGGTGCGTCAGCCAAGCCTCTGGGCCGAAATTGAATGGTGACACGCCATAACGGCAATATGATGGCGTCGATCGACGGGCGGAGAACGGGATGAGCTGGCAGCCGGAACTCGACGAGCTGCGCGAGCGCGAGCGGTTGGCGCGTCAGCTAGGCGGCGCGGATAAGGTGAAGCGCCAGCACGACGCCGGCAAGCTCACCGTGCGCGAGCGCATCGATGGGCTGGTCGACGGCGGCAGCTTTCATGAGATCGGCGCGATCGCCGGCAAGGCGGAGTACGACGCCAGCAACAATCTGAAGGAGCTGGTGCCGGCGAATTGCGTGTTCGGCCGAGCACAGATCGACGGGCGGCCGGTGGTCGTGGTCGGCGACGATTTTACGGTGCGCGGCGGCTCGGCCGATGCGACGATCCGCGAGAAGCCGCTGATGGCCGAGCAGATGGCGCATGATCTGAAGCTGCCGATCATCCGCATCATCGAGGGGTCGGGCGGCGGCGGCTCGGTCAAGACGATCGAGACCACCGGCCGCGCCAATTTGCCGGGGCGGGTCAATTCGGCGCTCCCCTACTACTTCACCACCGCCAATCTCGGCCGCGTGCCGGTGGTGGCGCTCGGGCTCGGCTCGGTTGCCGGGCTCGGCTCGGCGCGCTTGGCGTCGAGCCACTATTCGGTGATGACCAAGGAGACCTCGGCGATGTTTGTCGCCGGGCCGCCGGTGGTGAACGCGCTCGGCAACGATCTCGACCGCTTTGAGCTGGGCGGCTGGGAAATCCAGTGCCGCTGCGGGGCGGTGGACCACGCGGTCGACACCGAGGAGGAGGCGTTCGAGGCGACGCGACGGTTTCTCTCCTACCTGCCGTCCTCGGTGTTCGAGGTTCTGCCAAAAGGCCCGCAGACCGACGATCCCGAGCGGCGCGACGAGTTCCTGTTCGACGTGATCCCGCGCGACGTGCGCAAGGTCTACAAGATGCGGCCGATCGTCGAGGCGGTCGTCGACAAGGGCAGCTTCTTCGAGATGGGCCGGATGTTCGGCCGCGGCATGATCACCGGCCTGGCGCGGATTGACGGCGTGCCCGTGGCGGTCATGGCTTCCGACCCTTTCTTCTACGGCGGCGCCTGGACCGCGGATGTCTGCGACAAGATCATCCGTCTTGTCGACCTCGCCGAGACCTTCCACCTCCCGGTGCTCTATCTCTGCGACTGTCCCGGTTTTCATATCGGGGTCGAGGCCGAAAAGGCGCAGACCATCCGTAAGGGCGTGCGGGCGATGGCGGCGGTCAATCAGACCACGGTGCCGTGGTGCACGTTTCTGGTGCGCAACGTGTTCGGGGTCGCCGGCGCGGTCAACCAGCCGGCCGGGCGGTTCTCGATCCGCTATGCTTGGCTCTCGGCGCGCTGGGGCTCGTTGCCGCTCGAAGGCGGGATCGAGGCGGCCTATCGCGCCGAGATCGACGCCGCGCCCGACCGCGACGCAAAGATTTCGGAGATCGACGAGCGGCTGCAAAAATTGCGTTCGCCATTTCGTACCGCCGAGACATTCTGGGTCGAGGAGATCATCGATCCGCGCGACACGCGGCGTCTGGCGGTGGATTTCGCCCGCCTCGCCGACAAGCTGCGCGTGCCGGGCGAGAGCAAATTCTGCATGCGGCCGTGAGTTGCGGTCATTGCGAGGAGCGCAGCGACGAAGCAATCTTGTGCGATAGCGGGCCAAGGCGGATCGAGATTGCTTCGCTCCGCTCGCAATGACGCTCGAGGGAGAAATCAAATTATGCTGGAAGTCGAACGCGGGTCCGATCTCGTCGCCTATCAGGGCCAGGAAATCGGCGTCAGCGACTGGTACGAGGTCACCCAGGATCAGATCAACAAATTTGCCGACGCGACCGGCGACTACCAATGGATTCATGTCGATGTCGAGCGGTGCAAGAAGGACATGCCCGGCGGCAAGACCATTGCGCATGGCTGGCTGACCCTGTCGCTGGTGCCGCGGCTCGCCTCGACCATCTACCGGGTCAAGCACCGCTCGCGCGGGATCAATTACGGCGCCAACCGGGTGCGCTTCACCGGTCCGGTGCCAGCCGGCGCACGCATTCGATTGCGACTCAAGATCAAGAACGTCGAGAAGGTCGAGGGCGGGGTGCGGGTCACCAACGAGGGCACCATGGAGATCGAGGGCGGCACGCGCCCCGTGCTGATCTCGGAGACGATCGGCATGGTCTACGACTGAGGCGGCGCTGTCGCCCGTGCGTCCTTCGAGACGCGCTTCCGGCGCTCTCAGGATGACTTTGGTAGGGCATGAAGAATACTCGTCTCCTGAGCCGGCGCGGAGCGCCGTGTCGAAGGACGCAAGAGCGGCAATCCAGCAGGAGGGCATATGCTCGACATCCGCAAGATCGTCACGCTGCGCGAGGTCACCTTCTCAGAGCTCGGCCATGCACCGCCAAAGCCGGTGCTGCGAGCGATCGGGCTCGCTGTCTTCCACAACCCGTTCGCCGGCAAGTACGCCGAGGATTTGCGGCCGCTGTTCGAGGCGGGGGCGGAACTCGGCGAGCGGCTGATGCCCGAGCTGGTGAAGATGCTCGACGGCCGGGCGACCAGCTACGGCAAGGGCGCGATCGTCGGAGTCCAGGGCGAGATGGAGCATGGCGGCGCGTGCGTCCACCCGATGCTGGGCCGGCCGATGCGAGCCGCGGTCGGCGGCGGCAAGGCGGTGATTCCATCGAATGTCAAGGTCGCTCCACCGGGGGCGAGCATCGACATCCCGCTCGGCCACAAGGACGATTCCTGGTCGTTTGCGCACTTCGACACGATCACCGTGTCGATCGCCGATTCGCCGCGGCCGCACGAGATCATGGTGGCGATAGCGATCGCCGATGGCGGGAGGCTCAGCAATCGCTGCGGCGAAGCGCCCATACGTTAGTGCTTTAGCCCTCCGTCCGCGGAGCCTTGCGGCGCTCGGCTAACATCACGTCTTTCGGCGCACGGCCGATCTCGGCCGTGCCGACATAAGATTTAGTGCTTGAGCAGTCCCATCAGCGACTTGCGCAGCTCGGGCACGGCGCCGACGGCGAGGCCGGCGGCAAGCGCCGCGCCCATCGTACCGTAAGGATGCGAGCGCGTCGTGTTGACGATCTGTTGCGCCGCCAGCGCGCCGAGGTCGGCGGCAATGCCATTGGCGACACCGTTAACACCCGGCGACGCCGTGGTCGCGGGTCCCGCCGGGCGGCGGCGAGGGTGCAGCGCCCAGCGCGCGACGAGCGCGATCAGCCCGGTCCAGATCAGACCGGCCAGACCGGTCAACCCGGCAGCGGCGGCCGGCGAAAGCCCCTTGCTCTCGATCCACAGCATCAACGCATCGCCGAGGAACCACGCCGTGACGGCGAGAACGATAAGCGCGACGATACCCGCCGCGACGGCAATGGCGATGCGAGTCACCGCGGGCTAACCGCGGCGCGCGTTGAGCAGCATACCGAGCAGCAATCCCGTGGCGAACGAGGCGAGCGCCGAAGCAAACGGCCGCTCCTCGATCTCCTGGGTCACGTTCTGCGCCTGGCGGCGGACTTCGCCCCAAACCTTCTCGGCCGATTCCTGTGCCTTGCCGCTCGCTTGCGAGTAGCCGTTATTGGCAAGATTGCGCACATCCGTCGTCATCTTGGCAAAGTCGGCGCGTAGCTGCTGAATGTCGGCCTGCAAGGCCGCAAAGTCGGTTTCCATCGATGCCGCCATGGTGCAGCTCCCTGGTTGCAGACGTGAACAGAACGCCGCCCGCGACCAAAGGTTTCAGGAGCTAACCGATAAGAACCGCCTTGCCGATGACTTTGCGGTCGATCACCGTCTGCACCGCATCCGCGGCGCGCTCCAGCGGAAAGCGGTGCGAGATGCGGGGCTTCAGCTTGCCCTGCCCCGCCAGCTCGAGGAGCAGCTTGGTGTTGGCGCGGCCGACCTCCGGCTTATGCTCGGTCGCCCCGCCGAGCCTAACGCCGATCACTTCGAGGCACTTGATGAGCAGATAGTTGGTGCGCGGCGTCGAGGGGCCGCCGCCCAAAAAGCCGAGCACCAGGATGCGCCCGCCAAACGCCAGGCAGCGCAGCGACTCGTCGAAGACATGGGCGCCGATCGGATCGTAGCAGATATCGACCCCGTCATGCGCGCCGGTCAATTCCTTGACCCGGTCGCGGAACCCTGCGCGGTAGTCGATCGCGTAATCGGCGCCTTCATCGAGGCAGGCCCGGCGCTTCTCATCCGTGCTGGCGGTGGCGATGACCTTGGCGCCGAACAGCTTGGCGACCTGGATCGCGGCGATGCCGATGCCGCCCGCCGCGCCATGGATCAGCACCCAGTCGCCAGCCTCCAGCCGGCCGCGCTGGATGAGCGCGTGATAGGCGGTGTGATGCGCGCCACGGAACACCGCCGCCTCCTCGAGGCTCATGCCGGTGGGGATCGGGTCGCAATCCTCCGCCCTCGAATTGGCCAGCGTGCCGAAGGCGCCGAGCCGCACCCGGTTCATCACCGGGTCGCCCGGCTTGAAGCGCGTGACACCGGGTCCGACGGCGACCACCTCTCCCGCCGCTTCGTTGCCGGGGATGAACGGCGGCTCGGGACGGAACTGATATTTGCCGGCGAGCATCAGCACGTCGACATACTGGACCCCGCGAGCCGCGATCCGCACCTGCACCTCACCCGGTCCCGGCGGCGACGGGTCGGGCAGCTCGCGCAGCGCCAGCACCTCGGGTCCGCCAAACGCCTCGCAAACGACCGCCTTCATGCACTATCTCCAATCGTCCAACGCATAAACGTCGGGGCGACTGTAGCCCGGTTCATTGGGCCGATGCAGCGTGACGACGTTATTCACGGCGCGGAAGCCGCGGCCAGTCATCTGGCGATAGGCTTCCTCGCGGCCAGCGTTTACACCAGCCAGCACCGTTCCCATGCCGACCGCCGCGGCGAGCGCCTCCGCCGCGTCAAGCAGTGCGGCGAAGCGCTCGCCGGCTCCGGGACCGGAGCGCGCCGCGCCGAACTTTATAAAGAGGCAACCCCCGCCCGCCTCGCTTGTCGGCCCCCAGTGACAAACCGCGAACCCGCCGAGCCGGCTTGCTCCGTCCCATAGCAGCAGCGTGTCACCATGACCGCGCGCCGCGTTGGTGCGGATTTCCGCCCGCAGGTCGAGGCCGGCATAAAGCGCGTCGGTCAGTTCGTAGCTGGCCGCTTCGGCCGCTGCGCGTCCCTCGGGAGCAAGCGCCGTGTAGCGCGAATACTCGGACAGCGTCCCGGCCGCCGCCGGCGCTGCCATGATCGGCGTCAGAAACCGCGGGTAAAAGCCGAATTTTTGATAGAGATGGATGTGTTTCGTGCTGTGCGGGAAGGTGCAAAGACCGGCATGGCTCAACCCCCACTCGTTGAAGGTGTCGGACGCCGCCGCGACGAGCGGCTGAGCAAGTCCGCGATCCCAAAAATCCGGACGGATCGACAGCGGCCCGAAAAAGCCGGCGCTGCCCCAGCGTGTCGCAAAATTCGATCCCGCGAGCTGACCGTCATGATCGATCGCAAAGGATTTGGTGTGCTCGGCGCCGTGGCGGCCGTAGATGTAATCAAAATCGGTCCAGAAATTGTCGAGGTCCGGCGCGCCGAGAAACGTGCCGAACGCGGTTCGCATGATGCGCTGGGCTTCCTTGAGGTCAGCCTCGACGAGCGGTCGGGCACCGGCCATGTTCGTCTCCTCTCCTGTCCGCGCCAATGAGCGTCCCGCCGCTGTGCCTCGCAACCGCGTGGCGGTGACGATTTTCGCCAACGCTGGCGCAAAAACCTCGTATAGTTTTATGACAAAGTGGGGCGCCTCGACCATGGGTCGGCCCGCAAATTGATAAAAGGCCTTCGCAGCCGCGCGGAACGCGACACGAAGGCAGCGAACAGGGGAGGTTTCAAATGCATTTGCGTCATTGGTTCGGCATGCTTTCCGCCGTCGCGGCGAGCCTGCCCTTTGCCGCCAACGCCGCGGATTCGATCAAGGTCGGCTTTCCGATCCCGCTGTCGGGGTTCGCGTCCGTCTATGGCGTGCCGATCGAGAAGGGCGCCGAAATGGCGGTCCAGGAGATCAACGCCCAAGGCGGCGTGCTCGGCCGCAAGCTCGAACTCCTGGAGCGCGACAGCAAGGCCAACGCCGACGAGGCGGTGCGCGTCTCGCGCGAGTTGATCATCAAGGACAATGTCGATTTCCTGGTCGGCACGCTGACCTCGGCCGAGGCCCCGGCGGTATCGACGGTGGCGAAGGAAAACAAGATCGTCTTTATCGCGCCGGCATCCGAAACGATGATGCTGACCGATGCGGAGCACATCCATCCCTACATCTTCCGCGTCGCGACCAATACCGAAATCGAAGGCTCGACGGGCGCAGCCGAACTGGCGAAATGGAAGGACGTCAAAACCGTCGCGACGATCTCGCCCGATTACTCCTATGGCCGCGATGTCGAGGCCGCCTTTGTCGCGACGCTGAAAAAACTGCGTCCCGACATAACGATCGTCGATCAGCAATGGCCGAAACTCGGCGAGCCGGACTTCACCGCCTTCATCACCGCACAGATGGCAAAGAAGCCGGATGCGATCCATTGCTCATTGTTCGCTGGCGACTTTGTCACCTTCGCCAAGGAGGCGGCGGGGCTCGGTTATTTCAAGGCGATCGACAATCGTCTGGTCGATGGCGCCGATGTCGGTACTACCGACGAGGCGCAGGCGCTGGGCAAGGATTACCCGTACGGCATCATCGGCAACGGCTACGACCCGGTGATCTGGGGTGGCGCCAACGAGCCGACGGCGCACAAAAAATTCATCGAAGATCTGAAGAAGTTCACCGGCGCGAAATATGCCTCGGGCTGGTCGGTTATGGGCTACGAATCGATCTATGCGCTGGCCGAAGGGATCAAGAAGGCCGGCGACACCAAGTCGGACGACGTCTCCACGGCGCTGGCGGGGATGACTTGGGATACGCCCGTCGGCAAACGCACCTTCACCGTCAAATCGCACGAAACCCTCTCCCCGCAATATTGGGGAACGATGGTCCAGGACCCGAACTACCCGTTCGCGATCATGAAGGATCCGCAGCTGCTGCCGGCGTCGACCGCGACGAATTGACCACGGCGGGGTTGCCGGGCGTGGGGCTTGACTCGCGCGGCGGCAACCCGCGACCTGCGGTAAATTCGCGCGCCAGGGTAGCGTTCTTGACACGATTTACCCCCCGAACCATTGTCACGCGCCTTAAACCGGATAAGGGGCGCGCCGCCGCACTTCGCGGCGGCGTTTGTTGGGGAGGAATTTCATGCGGTTGCAACATTGTCTCGGGCTGGCCCTCACCGTCGCGGTGAGTGCGCCGCTGGCTGCCCAAGCCGAGGATACGATCAAGATCGGGTTTCCGATCCCGCTGTCGGGCCCGACAGCGGTTTATGGCGAGCCGATCCTCAAGGGCGCGCAAATGGCGGTCCAGGAGATCAACGCGGCGGGCGGCGTGCTCGGCAAAAAGCTCGAATTGCTGCCGCGCGACAGCAAGGCCAACGCCGACGAGGCGGTGCGCCTGTCGCGCGAATTGATCATCAAGGACAATGTCGACTTCCTGCTCGGCACGCTGACGTCGGCCGAGGCGCCGGCGGTGTCGACGGTCGCCAAGGAGAACAAGATCGTGTTCATGACGCCGTCGTCGAAGAGCACGATCCTCACCGACGCACAGCACATCCATCCCTACATTTTCCGCCTCGCCTCCAACACCGATGTCGAGGGTCTGGCCGGTGCCGAGGACATGGCCAAGTTCACGAACGTCAAGACGATCGTGACGATCGCGCCCGACTATGCTTACGGACGTGACTCGATCGCCGCGTTCATCAAGGCGCTCAAGGACAAGGCGCCGAACATGCAGGTCGTCGATTCGCAATGGCCGAAGCTCGGCGAGCCCGATTTTACCGCCTTCATCAACGCCATGATGAGCAAGAAGCCGGATGCGGTTTACTGCTCGCTGTTTGCCGGCGATTTTGTCACCTTCGTCAAGCAGGCGACCCCGCTCGGCTTGTTCAAGGCGATCGACAACCGGATGATCGACGGCGGCGAGGTGGGCACGCCCGACGAGGCGCAAGCCCTGGGCGCCGACTATCCCTACGGCATCATCGCCAATGCCTATGATCCGGTCATCTGGAGCGGCGGGAACGAGCCGCCGGAGCACAAGAAATTCATCGAGGATTTGAAGAAGTTCACCAACGCGAAGTACGCCTCGGGTTGGTCGATCCAGGGTTATGTCATGGTCGAGGCGCTCGCCCAGGGCATCAAGAAGGCTGGCGACACCAAGTCGGACGACGTTTCGAAGGCGATGGCGGGCATGACCTTCGATACGCCGGTCGGCCAGCGCAGCTTCAGCGAGAAGTCGCACGAGACCTTTGCGCCCGAATACACCGGCGTTATGGTCAAGGATCCCGACTACCCGTTCGCGATCATCAAGGACCCGACACCGATGCCGACGGATTTTCATCCAAGCAACTAGCGGCGGCTGAGCACGAATGGGCGTCGCCCGCGAGCACGACATAATCGCGGGCGACGCGCGCACATTGGGAGATCGATAAGCGGTGGCGGCCTCGTTTCTGTTCAGCCAATTCATGGGCGGCCTGACCACCGCGATGTTCCTGTTCCTGATCGCCTCGGGGCTGTCGCTGGTGTTCGGCATCATGCGCGTGATCAATTTCGCGCATGGTTCGTTTTACATGCTCGGGGCCTATCTCGCCTGGCAGGGCGTGCAATGGTTCCACCCGACCGGCGCCGGGTTTTGGGCGGCCTCGCTGTTCGCCGCCTGCGCCGTGGGCGCGCTCGGGGCGGTGGTCGAGCGACTGTTCTTCCGTTCGCTCTACGGGCGCGACGAGCTCTACCAGCTGCTGTTCACCTACGCGCTGGTGCTGATCCTGGGCGACGCCGCCAAGTACCTGTGGGGAACCGACCAGCTCTCGGTCTCGACCCCGCCGATCCTGACCGGCAGCGTGCAGATTTTCGGCGCCACCGAGCCGCTTTACAACCTCTTCATCACGGTGCTTGGCCCGTTGATTGCGTTCGGCGGCTGGCTGGTGCTGAACCGCAGCGGGGTCGGCCGCTTGGTTCGCGCCGCGCAGATGGACCGCGAGATGCTCGATGCGCTGGGCGCCAATGTCGGCACGATCTACACGGGGATGTTCGTCTTCAGCTCGTTCCTCGCCGGGTTGTCGGGCGCGCTGGTGACGCCGATCCAGAGCATCGTCCCGGGAATGGATGTGCTGATCATCGTACAGGCGTTCATCGTCGTGGTGATCGGCGGGATGGGTTCGTTCTGGGGCACGTTCTGGGGCTCGGTGATCTATGGCGAGGTACTGTCGTTCGGCATCCTCATTTTCCCCGGCTTCTCGCTGTTCTCGGTCTTCGCGCTGATGGCGGTGATCCTGATCGTGCGCCCGTGGGGCCTGTTCGGACGGCCGCTGTGACCAGCGAAACAACGACCACCGATCCCGCGGTGGCGGCGGCCGCGGCCGCGCCCACCGGGAGGGTCATCGGCACCGGCTCGAGCCTCGTCAGCCGCATCCCGTGGACACTGATCGTCTTTCTGATCGCCTGCTCGGTGCCGTGGGTGGGCGGACGCTACAACACGTTCCTCGCCGAGCAGATCGCGATCGACGCGCTGTTCGCGGTAAGCCTCAACCTGTTGCTGGGAACGACCGGGTTGGTGTCTTTCGGGCACGTCGCCTATTTCGGCGTCGGCGCCTATGTCTGCGGCATCCTGATGAAGACCTACAGCGTGCCGTTCATTATCGCCTTTCCGGCCTCGGGTCTCGGCGCGGCGCTGTTCGCGCTGGTCTCGGGCTATTTCTGCGTCCGCCTGATCAAGCTCTATTTCGCGATGCTGACGCTCGCGTTCTCACAGATCATTTGGGCCATCGCCTATAAATGGAACGACGTGACCGGCGGCGACCAGGGGCTGCCGGAAATCCCGTTCCCCAATTTCGACTGGCTGAACCACGTGCCCTGGCTGGGCGACCTCAAGACCAGCGACCAGTTCTATCTGCTCACGGTGGTGCTGATCGCGGTGTCGCTGGCGATCATTCACCGCATTGTCCGCTCGCCGTTTGGACGCGTGCTGACGACGATCCGCGACAACCCCGAGCGCGCCGCTTTCATCGGCGTCAATGTCAAGCTGTACCAGCTCGCCGCTTTTGTGGTCGCCGGAACCTTCGCCGGGCTCGCGGGCGCGCTTTACGGCATTTTCAGCCGCGGCGTCTTCGCCGACTACGTCTTCTGGTCGAAATCCGCTGAGGTCATGATCATGACGATCCTCGGCGGCATGAATTATTTCTGGGGTCCGCCGATCGGCGCCTTCGCGCTGGTGTGGCTCAATCAGGAGATCACCGACTACACGCAGTATTGGCCGTTTTTCCTAGGCGCCATCCTGTTGCTGCTGTTGTTCGGCTTCCCCGGCGGCATTCTCGGCGGCATCGATCAGTTGTGGCGGCGTTTGCGGAGAGCGCGACGTGCTTGAGGTGCGCGGGCTCAACAAGTCGTTCTCCGGTTTTCGCGCGGTTTCGGATGTCGATCTCACCGTCGAGACCGGCCAGATCGCCGCGGTCATCGGCCCAAACGGCGCCGGCAAGTCGACCCTGTTCAACCTGATCACCGGGCATTTGCGCCCCGATATGGGCAGCGTCACCCTTGACGGCCGCGACATCACCGGCGCGGCGCCGCATAAGATCGTGCGCATGGGGGTCGGCCGCTCGTTCCAGCGCACCAACATTTTCGCCAAGCTCACCGTATTCGAGAATTTGCAGGCCGCCTTTCTCGTGCATCATGGCCGCGGCCGCGATTTCTGGTCGCGCGCCGCCTCGCTCTACCGCGACGAGACGACCGCGCTGCTCGGCTCCATCGGCCTTTCCGAGCAGCGCGACACGGTGGCCGGCACCTTGAGCTACGGCAACCAGAAGCAGCTCGAACTCGGCCTCGCGCTGGCAAGCGACCCCGCCCTCTTGCTGCTCGACGAGCCGACCGCCGGCATGTCGGCGGCCGAAACGCACGAGACGATCCACCTCATCGAGCGCATCGCCGGCGAGCGGTCGCTGACACTGCTGTTCACCGAGCACGACATGGAGGTCGTCTTTCAGATCGCGCAGAAAATCGCCGTCCTGCACCAGGGTCAGGTGATCGCCGACGGCACACCCGAGGAGGTGCGCGCCGACCCCGAAGTGCGGCGCGTCTATCTCGGCGAGCATTAGCCGATGTCCGAACCGCTGCTCACCGTCGACAGCATCCACACGGCCTACGGCCTCAGCCGCGTACTGTTCGGCATCTCGCTCGAGGTCAATTCCGGTGAGTGCGTCTGCCTGCTCGGCCGCAATGGCGTCGGCAAGACGACGACGATGCGTTCGGTGATGGGGATGACCCCGCCGTCGAACGGCCGCGTGCTGTGGAAGGGGCGCGACATCACCGGCCGGACGCCGCACCAGGTGGCGCGCGCCGGCATCGGTTTCGTACCCGAGGACCGGCGGATCTTTGCCGAGCTCAGCGTGTGGGAAAATCTCGACGTCGCCGCACGCGCCGGCGGCCGGCGCGGCCACTGGACCGTTGATACCGTATACGAGCTGTTCCCGAAACTCGAAGAGCTGCGCAATCGCCAGGGCGGCTTTCTCTCGGGCGGCGAGCAGCAGATGCTAACCATCGCCCGCACCTTGATGGGCAACCCGGAACTTTTGCTGCTCGACGAGCCCTCGGAGGGTCTGGCGCCGCTGGTCGTCGACATGCTGCGCGAGAAGATCGGCGAGCTGCGCGACCAGGGGCTCACCATCCTCTTGGCCGAGCAGGGGGTCGAGTTCTGCCTCGCCCTCGCCGACCGGGTCTATGTGCTGGAAAAGGGCGCGGTGCGCTATGCCGGCCCCGCCGCCGAATTGCGCGACAACAAGGAACTGCGCGAGCAGCTGATGACGATCTGAGGCGTGTCTGTCGTCCCGGCGAAAGCCGGAACGATACGTTTAACCTAACTGTAGCCTCACAGCATCCCCCGCAGGCTCCAGCCGCGTGCCAGTGAGAGCGGCGCGGTCGGTGAGGCGCGCCAAGGTCTCCGCTTCCGCGGCCAGCCGGCACGGCACCGTCTCGTTGGCGTCGTTGTGGCGCACAAAGCGGAAGCTCGCGTCCTTGACCGCCTGTCCGTCGATCCCGACCCGCGCCATCATGCCGATCCAGTCGCCGTGACGGCGGCCGCCATGCCCGGTGTGGAATGAGAAGCTGCCGAGCCCGTAGAAGATCGGCTTGCCTTTGTAAACCTCGACCGGCAGTGAATAATGCGGGCCATGGCCGATGACGATATCGGCGCCGGCGTCGATCGCCGCGTGGGCGATCTCGGTCATGTAGTCGAGCACTTCCTCGCCGAGCCCCCAATGGCATGAGGCGACGACGATATCGGCCTTTTTCCGCAGCGCGACGATGTCGTCGGCAAAGGCGGCGAGATAGGCGCGGTCCGGCCAGGTAACGACGATCGGCGGCACGCCGGGCCGGTTCATCGGCGGGATTTCCGGTCGCGTCTTGTGCGCCGGAACCTGATAGGCGGTGTGGGCGCGCAGAGCGGCGATACCGGCGCTGGTGGCACTCGCCTCGTGATTGGTCGGCCAATAGACCGAGCTGCGCTGCACAAAGCCGATGCGCAACCCGCCGCGCTCGACGATCGCCGGCGCGCGCGCCGCGGCGAGGGCCGCGCCCGCGCCGGTATGCGCGATGCCCAGCCGGTCGAGTTGCGCGAGCGAGCCGAGAATAGCCGCGCCGCCGTAATTGACGTTATTGGCGAGGCCGACCGCGCAAAACCCACCGAGCTTTAGCGCCTCGCCGGCACTCGCCGGATCGGCGAAAAACCCCTCCTGCTCCACGCTATGGCCGTCCGGTGGGCTGTACAGCAAGCATTCGAGGTTGCCGAAGAGCGCATCCCCGCCGGCAAACGCCTCGCCCATCCGGCGGAACGGCACCGCCGGGTCCTCGAGGTTCATCAGGTTGACATCGCCGACGAGGATCAGGTTCGGCATTGGCTTCCTCTCGTGCCGTTCCGGGGCCGGCTCTCCGAGCCGCTCGGAATGACAGGCCTCAGGCTTCGACGTCCTCTTCTTCGGCGGCTCGGGCGGCGATCTCGGCCTCGATATCGGCGAGCGATTTTTTGCCGCGGGTCGCCTTGGTGACCGCCTGGTCGAGCTCGTCCAGCGTGCACAACTCCAGCCCCACCGGATGCCGCGCCTTGATGTTCGGGCTGTTCCAGTGGGTTCGGTCGCGCACCGCGTTAATCGTCGGCTTGGTGGTCCCGACCAGACGGCAGATTTGCGCGTCCGACAATTCGGGGTGATTGCGCAGCAGATAAAAGATCGCGTCCGGCTTATCCTGTCGCTTGGCGATCGGCGTGTAGCGTGGCCCCTTGTGCTTGACGTACTGAGGCGGGATCGCGGTCTCCGACAATTTCAGCCGCGCCTCGGGATCGCCCTGGCAACGCTCGATCTCGGCCGCCGTCGTCTGACCGTTGGCCACGGGATCGAGCCCCAGCATCTGGGTCGCCACCTCGCCGTCGGCGATCGCCTGCACCTCCAGCGGATGCAGACCGCAGAATTCCGCAATCTGATCAAAGGTCAGCGATGTGTTCTCGACCAGCCACACAGCGGTCGCTTTCGGCATCAACGGTGAGCGCATGGTAACGTCCTGAAATAGAGGGCATCGGCATGGCGCGGCGTACCGCGCTGCGTCCCTATCGATATAATGGGCGGCGGCCGCCGATGAAAGCGGCAAGCGCGGGCGGGGAGGCGAAGATGGACGAGGAAGAGCTGCCACGAAGCAAGAAGCCGGCCCCCTTGAAGGACCTGGCGCTCCTGGGAATTGCCGAGCTCGAGGCATACATCGCCGGCCTCGAGAGCGAAATCGCCCGCGCCCAGGCCGAGATCGCCGAGAAACGCAAGCATCGCGGCGGCGCCGAGGCGCTGTTCAGACGCTGAGGTTTCCTCCCATCAACGATCGGCGAGCGGAGGCTTTCCCTGCTCTTTGCGCACGTCGTTGATGATCTGCAGCACCCGCTCGCGATAGGGGCGAAATTGGATGCCGAACTCGGTGACGACGCGCGAGTTGTCGATCATGAAATTGCCGCTGAGTTCGCGGCCGCCGGTCTCATGGTCGAAAGCGATCCGCGCGTCGGGGATGAATTCGCGCACGATATCGGCGATCTCACCGAGGCTGATCGTCTGCCCGCCGGTGTTGTAGACCGCGTGCTCGGGTTTGTCCTTCATCGTCACGCGGGCGAAGATCTCGGCGATCTCGTCGACATGGACGGGCGCGCGCATCGAATCCTTGTAGGGCATGGTGACCGGCTCGCCGCGCGCCGGCTTGGTGACGATGAAGACATGGTCGACCGAGCCGAAAATCTTGTCCGGCCCGGTGACATTGGCCGGACGGATCGTCGTGATCTCCATGCCGTGCTTCTCGCGGTAGTCCTGCGCCTGCCACTCGTTGAAAATCTTGTGCATCGCGTATTGCACGTGGCCGTGCTTGAAGTCGGTCTCGTCGACCAGGCGCTCGCCGTAATGCTTCTGCTCGCCGCTGACCGCCACCGAGCTCGCATAGACGACACGGTTGACCCCGGCGAGCCGCGCCGCTTCGAAACAATTGTCCATGCCGAGCACGTTCAATTTGAACGCGACACGCGGCGGCAGATCGCTGCCGATGTAATAGGCGAGGTTGACGATCCGGTCCGGCTTCGCCTCGACGATGCGCGCCAGGAAATCGTCGAACTGGCTGACATCGCCGCGCACCACCCGCACCTGCTTGCCATAGGCCGAGTAATCCGCGGTCTGCGGGTTGATGTCCATGACGACGACCTCTTCGCCGCGCTGGACGAGGAGCGGGATCAGGCGCCGGCCGATAAAGCCGGTGCCGCCGGCGACAAAGGTAGTCATGGCATGTTCCTCCCCAAATGGTCTGGGAGAAAGGTTAGACCTGCTGGCGCCGGACCGGCAACGGCGCGCGGCGCGGCTCAGCCATCGACCGAACCGCACCAGCCGGGCAGATAGTCAGCCTGTTGGTTCTTGGCGAGTTTCAGCGCGTCATCGAGCGCCCGCTTGAAATGCTTTTTGATCCGCCCGCGGTCAATGCGGTGGCGGAGAAAATCGGCCCACAGAAACTCGCTGAACGGCGTGGTGTCCTTGGCAAAACCGCCAACGCGGCGCAACTCGCCGGCCAGCGAACGGTAGGGATCGTCGATCAGCTCTTCGATTGTGTCGGGTATCTCGCGATAGTGCCGCCTCTCGCCTTTCTCATCGAAGGGATGCATCAGGCCACGGTTGTCGAGCACGAACCAGAACGAGTCGGGCTCAAGCCGGCTGAGGTCGAGCACCACCGTTGTCGCGACATGCGTCACACCTTCCTCGTGCAGCGCGCGGGCGAGGTGATGATGGTCGGTAACGTAGGGCCGGTCTTTCGGCCCCAGCACCACCGGGATCATATGACTGGCGAGGAACGCGCCGGCCTTCTTGCCGTGCCTCTCGCGCCAGCCGCGGCGCTTTTCCTCGACCTCGCGCATGCCGACGGTGATCTGCGTCGGCCGCAAATCCTTGAGCGGCGTCGAGTGGTAGACGGGTTCGCGGATCATGGGGGCTCCTGCGATTGCTTGCGCTGCGCCCGATCTTACTCCCCCCTCCTATTTCTTCTGCGCCGCCGCGCTCTTTGGGTTGAGGCTCTGGATGTGGCCGCTTTCGGTGCCGGCGGTCGGGTCGATGACCGCGTTGATCAGCGCCGGCCTGCCCGAAGCGAGCGCTTCGGTCACCGCCTTGGTGAGGCTCGGCGTGTCGGTACAGTGATAGCCCTTGCCGCCGAACGCCTCGATGAGCTTTTCGTAGCGCGCGTCGCGCAGGAGGCCGGTCGGGGTGTAGGGCATGCCCTCGGGGTCGCCGCGATAGACGCCGTTATTGTTGAAGATGATCGTCGTCACCGGCAGGTCGTAGCGGCAGATCGTCTCGATCTCCATGCCGCTAAAGCCAAACGCGCTGTCGCCCTCGATCGCGACGACCGGCTTGCCGGTCACCGCGGCGGCGCCGACCGCGTAGCCCATGCCGATCCCCATGACGCCCCAGGTGCCGCTGTCGAGCCGGTGGCGGGGCTTGTCCATGTCGATGATGTTGCGGCCGAAATCCAAGGTGTTGGCGCCCTCGTTGACGACATAGACATCGGGCTGGGTGGCGAGCGCGTTGCGCACCGCGCGCAACGCCGACGAGAAGTTCATCGGGTTCGGGTCGGCGTTGAGCCGTGCCGCCATGCGCTCGACATTCTGCTGCTTGCGCTTGCCCATCTCGTCGAGCCAAGGGCCTTGCGGCTTGACCTGGCCGGGCTTCAGCGCGGCGTTTAACGCGGTGAACACCGATTTGATGTCGCCGACCACCGGCGCGACGATCGCGCGGTTGCTGTCCATCTCGGTCGGCGAGATGTCGACCTGCACAATCTTGGTGTTCGGGTTCCACAGCGGCGCGCGGCCATGCGACAGGAGCCAGTTGAGCCGCGCCCCGGCGATCAGCACCACGTCGGCCTGGCCGATGGCGAAGGAACGCGCGGCGGCGGCGGATTGCGGATGGTCGTCGGGCAGAAGGCCCTTGGCCATCGACATCGGCAGGAAGGGGATGCCGGTCGCTTCGAGGAAGGCGCGGATTTCCCTTTCGGCGCGGGCATAGGCGGCGCCCTTGCCGAGGATTGCCAGCGGCCGCTCGGCATGCGCCAAAAGGTCGAGCGCGCGCGTGATCGCTTCAGGCGCGGGCGGGGAGGCGGGGGCGGGGTCGACGACCTTGACGAGCGATTTGCGGCCGGCCTCGGCGTCGAGCGCCGAGCCGAGCACCTCGGCGGTCAGATCGAGATAGACGCCGCCCGGCCGCCCCGATGCCGCGGCGCGGATCGCCCGGGCGATGCCGATGCCGATATCCTGTGGGCGGTTGACGCGGTAGGCGGCCTTGCAATGCGGGCGGGCGACGGCGAGCTGGTCCATCTCCTCGTAGTCGCCCTGTTCGAGATCGACGATCGCGCGGTCGCTCGATCCCGAGATGAGGATCATCGGGAAGCAGTTGGTCGTGGCGTTGGCGAGGCCAACGACGCCGTTCAAGAAACCCGGGGCCGACACGGTCATGCAGATGCCGGGCTTGGCGGTGAGATAACCGGCGATCGCCGCGGCGTTGGCGGCCTGCTGCTCATGGCGAAAGCCGAGATAGCGGATGCCCTCGTTTTGCGCGAGCCGCAACAAGTCGGTGATCGGGATGCCGGCGACGCCGAAAATCGTGTCGACCCCGTTCAGCTTCAGCGCCTCCACCACCAGGTGGAAGCCGTCGGTCATATCGCCAGAGAGTTCCGCTTCGCTCATATCGGTCCCCGTTCCTGAGTGGCGTAGGGTCTAATGAGTGTTAGCCTCGATCGTCAACCGAAGTCACGTTTTCGGAACGGCGGCGCATCCAGCCGGGCGAGGTTCCTGCATCGTGCTGCCGGCGAAAAGTCACATAATTGGCGTAGGGCTACTCCTAGCCTTCTCCCGCCCCCGAACGGAGAACAGCCATGCCCCTGACGACAGACGAAAAGCTCATGGCTTTGAGCCAGGAAATCGTTACCGCGTTTGACAAAGTCGACGGCGGCGTTCATTCGGGTTTCCGGCCCGCGCACGCCAAAGGCATCTTGTTGACCGGCTCATTCACACCGGCGCCGGACGCGGCGTCGCTGACCCGGGCCCCGCATCTGCAGCGATCCTTGACACCGGTGACGGTGCGGTTCTCCGACTTCGCCGGTATACCGACGATCCCCGACAACGACCCGCAAGGCGCCGGACCGCGCGGTTTCGCGGTTCGCTTTCATCTCGGCGAGCATGTTCACACCGACATCGTGGCGCACTCGGTCGACAGCTTCCCGGCGCGCACGGCGGAGGGCCTGCTGGCGTTCCTTAATGCGCTGATTGCCACCGATCCGGCGGGGCCGCATCCCAACGCGATCGAAGAGTTTCTCGGTGCGCATCCCGCGGCGATGACCTTCGTGCAAATTCCCAAGCCGATCCCGACCAGCTTCGCGCATGAGTCGTTTTTCGCGGTATCCGCGTTTAAGTTCACCAACGCCAGCGGCGTCAGCCGTTATGGGCGCTATCGTATCTTGCCGGTCGCGGGAAACGCCTATCTCGACGAAGCCGCCGCGGCGGCGCAGAGCTCCGATTTTCTGTTCGACGAGCTCAAGGTGCGCATCGCGAAGGAACCGGTCAGCTTTCGCGTCGTCGTGCAACTGGCCGAAGCCGGCGACATCACCGACGACGCCACGGTCCGCTGGTCCGAAACCCGCTCGCAACTGGCTTTCGGCGAGATCAACCTGACGGAAATCGCCGCCGACAATGCCAAGGCCCAGCAGCACATAATCTTCGATCCGATCCCGCGGCTCGACGGGATCGACGCCTCGGCCGATCCGCTGTTCGAGCCGCGCGCCAATGTCTATCTGATGACCGGAAGACGGCGTCGCGCCGCTGCGACGTAAGCCAAGATTCCTTGCGCTGCAGTTACCGTTGGGAGATCGGCGCGGGCGGCATGGCTGCGGCTCGCGCACGATGCTCGACTTAAGCGATATCCGTGCGATAATTAGCGATATACATATTCTCAAGACCCCTCGCAGAGGAGCGCCCGTAGATGGATGCAAAGCAGGCAACTTTTATCGCCGGTCCACTGACCTTCGCCGTCAAGCACGAGTTGTGGGACGAGAACATCCAAGACCACGCCGACCAGGGCGTCGCGATCATGGTCAAAGCGCAGGTCGCCGGCAAAGACACCACGCTGCTGCGCTTCAACTGCTTCGACGTCGAGAAGAGCTACGATTACGGCCCCGAAAATCGCGAGCTGTCGGTCGCCGGACCGGAGATGTTGGGCGGCGCGATGCTGACCAACCACTACCAGATGGATCCGATCGCCTGCGGCAATCCGATCGGCTGGACGATCAAGACGCTCGGCTCAAAGCTCGACAAGATGCTGGATCGCGCCGGCTATTCGGCGATCGCCAAGACCGTCGACTACAAGGCGGTCAAGAAGGTGCTGCCCGAAGTCGAGGCCTGCGCGCGCGAGGTCTACGCGACCAAGCGCAACACCGTGAAGCACAACCGCGGCACCGACATCTTCGAATGCGGCAATTTCCGCTTCGGGCTGGAGATGCGCCGGCTGCCGATGGGCGATGGCGGGCTGGCGATCCATGTTCTCGCCGATATCGGCGGCACCCCGGGCAAGGCCTATACCGAAGAGACCGAGATGCTCGCGTTCGACCATTTCTGGAACGGCGCGCATTATCATTACGGTCCGCGCAACAAGAACCACCGCATCTACTGGGATCGGACGCTGGTCGAGGATCCGCTGGAGTGGACGCTCGAACAATTCGAGGCAGGCAAGCTGCCGGCGATGATCACCCGCGCCGGCTATCCCGGCGTCGCGGCCGATTACGACGCCGGCAAGTTCGCCGAGGTGTTCCCGAAGATGAAAAAGCGGGCTCTGGAGATGTGGAAGGAAGGCGAGCGGCTAACCGGCCACCCCGGCCTGCCGCTGGAAGCGACGCCAAACCTCGCCGCCGCGGAGTAACGCTCCATTCGCCAAGATGCAGACCCTCCGCCCGCCCGGGCGGAGGGTTTTGCTTTTTGTACCCGCGACAATTTTTTGCGCGGCGGAATTGCCCTACAGTGGCGTTAGCCGTGGAGGTGCCAAGATGAGGCCGGACGGCGTGGCAGAGCTGGGTGGCGGGCGATGGGGCAGTTGGATTCGAATACTTTTTGGGCTGAGCTGAGCGCCTGCGAGCATTTTGTCCAGGTTTACGAGAACGATGGCGCCTTTCTCGCCACACTGGCCAACTTCATCCATGGCGGACTGGCGCGGGGCGACGCGGCGATCGTGATCGCGACCGAGGCCCATCGCGAAGGCCTGAAGGCGCTGCTGACGGAGCGCGGAGTCGACGTTTCGGCCTACCGGCGGGACCACCGTTACCTCGCGCTCGACGCGGAGGAGACGCTCGCCCGGTTCATGGTTAATGGCTGGCCCGACGACGATTTGTTCGAGTCGGTGATCCAGGGCGTGTTGCGCCAGGCGCGCGGCATGCAAGGCCGCAACATTGTCGCTTTTGGCGAAATGGTGGCGCTGTTATGGGCGCGCGGCGATTCCGGGGCGACGGTGCGTCTGGAATATCTCTGGCAGCAGCTGTGCGAGAAGAAGCTGTTCCAGCTGTTCTGCGCTTATCCGAAAATCGGCTTCACCGAAGCTCCTGCGGAATCAATCGCTCGACTTTGCGACCTCCACTCCAAGGTTCTGGCGGCCTAGCACGACTCGCAACCATTCCGGCGGCATTTTGCGGCTCGAATAAGATCGTTGCCGGTATCTGGTATACCAGATACCATAGAGAATGCCTGAAGCTTCAGCCCGTGCCCCCGGCGCAATCGACATCCCACGGCTCGATCCGCAATCGACGTTTCGCGACCTCGCTTATGCGGCGCTGAAGCGGGCGATCACCGCGATCGACATCTATGACCGGCCCGATGAGGTGCGGCTCGACGAGCGCGCCTTGTCGGCCGATCTCGGGGTCAGCCGCACGCCGATCCGCGAGGCGATGACGCTGCTCGAACAGGAGGGATTTGTCCGCACCTTGCCGCGCCGCGGCATCTACGTCGTGCGCAAGACGAAGCGCGAGATCGTCGAGATCGTCACCGTCATGGCGGCGCTCGAAAGCATGGCGGCGCGGCTCGTCGCGCTGCACGCGCCCGATGACGACATCGCCGAGTTGCGCCGGCTGATGGACGCGTTCCACGACGGCACCGACGGCGAGCGGCTGGAGGAATATTCCAACGCCAACATCGCCTTTCACCAGGCGATCATCCGCATGAGCGGCTGCGCGCTGTTGGCCGAATTGACCGCGAATTTGTTCATCCACATGCGGGCGATCCGCAAGGTGACGATCCACCAGGACAACCGCGCGGCGCGCTCGATCGTCGACCATATGACGATCATCGAGGCGCTGGAGCGACGCGACTCGGAGGAAGCGGCGCGGCTCGCGCGCGAGCACACGCTGGGCCTCGCCGCGCATGTCGAGCAGCACGGCGATTTTCTCGACACGACATCGACGGCAAAGAGTTTGAGTTAGGGAGACAGTGATGAGCGGCAAAGCACTCGAAGGCGTCCGCATCCTCGACATGACCCATGTCCAGGCGGGACCGACCGGCACGCAGCTTTTGGCGTGGATGGGCGCCGACGTGATCAAGGTCGAGCTGCCCGGCCGCGGCGACATCACGCGCGGCCAGTTGCAGGACGTGAAAGGGGCGGACAGCCTCTATTTCACCATGCTGAACTCGAACAAGCGCAGCATCACGATTAACATGAAGCAGCCCAAGGGCAAGGCGGTGATCGAGGCGCTGGTGCGGCGCAGCGACATCCTCGCCGAGAATTTCGGCCCCGGCGTGCTCGACCGCGCCGGCTTTACCTGGGAGCACCTGCAAAAGCTCAATCCGCGGCTTATCTACGCTTCGGTCAAGGGGTTCGGCCCCGGCCCGTTTGTCGACTGCAAGGCCTATGAGAATGTCGCGCAATGCATGGGCGGCGCGGCCAGCACCACCGGCTTTGAAGACGGGCCGCCGACCGTCACCGGCGCGCAGATCGGCGACAGCGGCACGGGCGTCCACATGGTGACCGGCATCCTCGCCGCGCTTTATCAACGCGAGAAGACCGGCAAGGGCCAGCGGGTCGAGGTGGCGATGGCCGATGCGGTGCTGAACCTGACCCGGGTCAAGATGCGCGACCAGCAGCGCCTCGCGCGCGGACCGCTCCCCGAATACCCCAACAAGACCTTTGGCGATGAGGTGCCGCGCGCCGGCAACGCGTCGGGCGGCGGTCAGCCGGGCGCGGCCTTGCGCTGCGCGCCGGGCGGCCCCAATGACTATGCCTATGTGATCATCCAGCCGCCGTGCTGGGAGCCGCTGATGAAGCTGTGCGGCCGCGAGGAGCTGATCACCGACCCCGAGTGGGCGACCCCGGCGGCGCGCCTGCCGAAAATCCCGGAATGCTTCGCCATCATCGAGAAATGGACGATGACCAAGAGCAAATGGGAGGTCATGAAGACGCTCAACGATGTCGATGTGCCGTGCGGGCCGATCCTGTCGATGAAAGACATCTACGAGGACAAGTCGCTCTACGCGCGCGAGATGCTTGTCGAGCTCGACCACCCGACCCGCGGCAAATACGTGCAGGTCGGCATGCCGATCAACCTCTCGGACTCGCCGGTCGAGCACAAGCGCGCGCCGCTCCTCGGCGAGCACACCGAGGAAATCCTGCAATGGCTCGGCCATAGCGATGCGGAAATCGCCGCGATGAAACAAGAAGGGGCGGTGTAAGATCGGGCCAATGGCCCAGACCGCAACCCATGACCGCCGCGTGCACCCCGGTTCCGGCCGCCGGCGTGGTCGCGACATGCCAAAAGGCCGCCAGGTCGAGCCACAAGCGCTGACCGAGGTGCGGACGCTACTCGGCGAGCGCGAGCGGCGGCGCGACCTGCTGATCGAGCACCTGCACCTCTTGCAGGACCATTACGGCTGTCTCTACGCGCGGCACCTCGCGGCGCTCGCCGAGGAGATGCGCCTCGCGCTGGTCGAGGTCTACGAGGTCGCCAGCTTTTACGCGCATTTCGACATCGTCATGGATGACGAGGCGCCGCCGCCCGAGCTGACCGTGCGGGTTTGCGACAGCCTCACCTGCGCGGTGTTCGGCGCCGACAAGCTGCTGTCCGACTTGCGGGACAAGCTTGGTGACGCGGTGCGGGTGGTGCGCGCGCCGTGCATGGGCGGTTGCCACAACGCGCCGGTCTGCGCGATCGGCCACGCGCTGCACGAGCACGCCACCGTCGACAGCGTCGCGGAAGCGGTCGTCCATAAGCACACCCATCCCGACATTCCGCCTTTTGTGAGCCTCGATGACTACCGCAAAGGCGGCGGCTACAAGCTGCTGGCGGATTGCCTCTCGGGCGCGCGGACCCGCGACAGCGTCATCGAGGCCATGGAAAAATCAAATATCCGGGGCATGGGCGGCGCGGGCTTCCCGACCGGGCGCAAATGGCGCTTTGTGCTGGCCGAGCCGGCGCCGCGACTGATGGCAGTCAATGGCGACGAAGGCGAGCCCGGCACCTTCAAGGACCGCTACTTCCTCGAAACCGACCCGCACCGCTTTTTGGAAGGAACGCTGATCGCGGCCTGGGTGGTCGAGGCGGCGGATGTCTACATCTACCTGCGTGACGAATACCCGCAATGCCTCGCGGTGTTGGCACAGGAGATAGCGGCGATCGAGGCGGCAGGGCTGTCGGGGCACACCAGGCTGCATCTGCGGCGCGGCGCCGGCGCCTATATCTGCGGCGAGGAGTCGGCGATGCTCGAAAGCATCGAGGGCAAGCGCGGGCTGCCGCGCCACAAGCCGCCGTTTCCGTCGCAGGTCGGGCTGTTCGGCCAACCGACCCTCATCAACAATATCGAGACGCTCTACTGGGTGCGCGACATCGTCGAGCAGGGGCCGGAATGGTTCTCGAAAGAGGGCCGCAACGGCCGCCAGGGCCGGCGCACCTTCTCCGTGTCCGGCCGCGTCAAGAACCCCGGCGTCAAGCTCGCCCCCGCCGGGATCACCGCCCGCGAGCTGATCGACGAATATTGCGGCGGCATGGCGGACGGCCACAAATTCAAAGGCTACCTGCCGGGCGGCGCCTCGGGCGGCATTTTGCCGGCGTCGAAGGCCGACATCCCCTTGGATTTCGGCACGCTGGAAAGCGAAGGCTGCTTTATCGGCTCGGCGGCAATTGTCGTGCTCAGCGACAAGGACGATATGAAGGCGGTGGCGCTCAATCTCTTGAAGTTTTTCGAGGACGAAAGCTGCGGTCAGTGCACGCCGTGCCGGGTCGGCACCGAAAAGGCGGTGAAGCTGATGAGCCAGCCGCGCTGGGACGACAGCCTGCTGGAGGAATTGTCGCGGGTGATGGGCGACGCGTCGATCTGCGGGTTGGGTCAGGCGGCGATGAACCCGGTGAAGCAGGTGATGAAACATTTCCCCGAGGATCTGGCGGAACGGGCATGACCGTAATTCACGAGACCACGCAAATTCCGGCCGATGCGCTGCTGGCCGACGAACTTTCCCGCGAGGAAATGGTCGAGATGGCCAATCTGACGAGCGCGCAGACCGGGGTAACCGGCACGATCTTCATCTCAACCGCGATGGGCCAGCACGGGCCGCGGGTGAAATATTTTGTTCAACCGGGCCGGAGTCAGCCGAGCTTCTCTGTATCGATCGGCGATATGCCTGCTGTTGTCGCCAACAGTTTGCCGGCTCGCACGTTGCGGCAGATGGCGCCGCAGGTGATCGAGTGGGTGTCGCGCAACAAGGACGCGCTTCTCGACTTTTGGAACCACGGCGATACATGGACGCAGCTGGAGGTTCATGAATTTATACAGCGACTGCGGCAAATTTAATGAGCGACGACTTCAGATCTCGGAGAGGACGCAGCATAAGCCAGCATGCACTGAATCGGCTTGGTGTCGCATCTCCGGATGCGGGCGATCCACTATCAATCATTCACAGCAAAAGCTTTCGTGGCAAAGCGTGGCTTTTAGCGTCACGACACTGTGGGTGCTTTTATTGTCTGAAGGATTTTTCCCCTGATCGAATAACTCGCTGGGTTGATGACGGACAAACGGCTCTTTGTCCGTATTGTGAAATTGATTCTGTTATAGCCTTCGAAACGCAATCCATTGATCGAGATCTTCTCGATGCCATGCACAGACGATGGTTCAAAAAGGTCGGTTTGACGGCTGTCCAATGGGAGGAGGCTGTCGCGCGCGATAAATGGCCTGTGGTTTCAAATTAGGCCGCTACCAGGATGCAAGTATGAGCGATCCGATCAAGTTCACCCTCGACGGCAACGAGGTCGAGGCGCAGCCGGGCGAGACCATCTGGCAGGTGGCGGACCGCCTCGGCACCGAGATTCCGCATCTCTGCTGGCTGCCCAAGCCAGGCTACCGCGCCGACGGCAATTGCCGCGCCTGCATGGTCGAGATCGAGGGCGAGCGGGTGCTGGCCGCCTCGTGCATCAGGAAGCCCACCGCCGGGATGAAGGTCCTGTCGGCGAGCGAGCGGGCCAAATTCTCACGTCAGATGGTGTTCGAGCTGCTGGTCGGCGACCAGCCGGACCG
Source organism: Allostellaceae bacterium (assembly GCA_035504235.1). Lineage (GTDB taxonomy): Bacteria > Pseudomonadota > Alphaproteobacteria > ATCC43930 > CGMCC-115725 > DATARH01. The sequence continues at coordinate 48,941 of DATJSH010000104.1, forward strand.
CGCGGTCGCGCGCGACCCGGACTCGTCGCTCTGGCAATGGGCCGACAAGCTCGAGGTCAGCGACAGCCGCTTTCCCCAGCGCGCAGCGCCCGCGCCCGACCGCAGCCATGTCGCGATGGCGGTGCAGCTCGACGCCTGCATCCAGTGCAACCTTTGCGTCCGCGCGTGCCGCGAGGTCCAGGTCAACGACGTGATCGGCATGGCGGCGCGCGGCCACTACGAGAAGATCGTCTTCGATTTCGACGATCCGATGGGCAATTCGACCTGCGTCGCCTGCGGCGAATGCGTGCAGGCCTGTCCCACGGGGGCGCTGATGCCGGCGACCCAGGTCGACGCGAACGGCGTCTTCACCAACGCGCCCGACCGCACCGTCGACAGCGTCTGCCCCTATTGCGGCGTCGGCTGCCAGCTCACCTACCAGATCAAGAACGACCGCATTGTCGCGGTCGCGGGCAAGGACGGGCCGGCCAACCACAACCGGCTCTGCGTCAAGGGCCGTTTCGGCTTCGACTATGTGCATCACCCCGATCGGCTGACCGAACCGCTGATCCGCAAGGACGGGGTCTCGAAACACGATACCGATATCGACCCGGCGAACCCCTACACGCATTTCCGCAAGGCCACCTGGGAAGAGGCACTCGACCGCGCCGCGCTGGGCCTGGTCAAGATCAGGGACCGTGACGGGCGCCGGGCGCTTGCCGGGTTCGGCTCGGCCAAGGGGTCGAACGAGGAGGCCTATCTGTTCCAGAAGCTGGTGCGCACCGGTTTCGGCAGCAACAACGTCGACCATTGCACGCGGCTGTGCCACGCCTCGTCGGTGGCGGCGCTGATGGAGGGGATCGGCTCGGGCGCGGTGACCGCCCCGTTCACCGCGGCCGAAGACGCTGACGTCATCATCGTCATCGGCGCGCGTCCGACCGAGAACCACCCGGTCGCCGCGACCTTCTTCAAGCAGGCCGCGAAGCGCGGCGCCAAGGTGTTCGTGATCGACCCGCGCGGCCACAGCCTGGTGCGCCACGCCGCGCAGACGCTGCGTTTCACCCCGGGCCGCGACGTGGCGATGCTCAACGCGCTCATCCACACGATCGTCGAGGAAGGCCTCACCGACCGGCAATACATCCAGGCCCACACCGAGGATTACGAGAAGCTGCGTGAGCACATTCGCGACTACAGCCCGGAGAAGATGGCGCCGCTCTGCGGCATCGACGCCGCCACGCTGCGCCATGTCGCGCGGACTTACGCGCGGGCCGAGCGGGCGATCATCTTTTGGGGCATGGGCATCTCGCAGCACACCCACGGCACCGACAACGCGCGCTGCCTGATCGCGCTGTCGATGATCACCGGTCAGGTCGGCCGGCCGGGCACCGGGCTGCACCCGCTGCGCGGTCAGAACAACGTGCAGGGCGCGTCGGACGCGGGGCTGATCCCGATGGTCTATCCCGATTACCAGTCGGTCGCGAAGCCGGAGGTGCGCGAAAAGTTCGAGAAACTCTGGGATACCGAGCTCGACGACAAGCCGGGCCTGACGGTTGTCGAGATCATGGACGCGGTGCATCGCGACGAGATCAAAGGCATGTACATCATGGGCGAGAACCCGGCGATGTCCGACCCCGATGTCGAGCACGCGCGCGAGGCGCTGGCCCATCTCGAACATCTGGTGGTGCAGGACATCTTTCTCACCGAAACCGCGAAATACGCCGATGTCGTGTTGCCGGCCTCGGCCTGGCCGGAGAAGGACGGCACGGTCTCCAACACCAACCGCCAGGTGCAAATGGGGCGCGCGGCGCTGCCGCTGCCCGGCAACGCGCGGCTCGACCTGATGACGATCCAGGAAATCGCCCGGCGCATGGGGCTAAAGTGGAATTACGCCGGCCCGGCCGATGTCTTCGCTGAGATGAAGCTGGCGATGCCGTCGCTCGACAACATCACCTGGGAACGCCTCTTACGCGAGGACTCGGTCACCTATCCGTGCGATGCCGAGGACAAGCCGGGCCACGAGATCGTCTTCGGCAACGGTTTCCCCACCGCATCCGGCCGCGCCAAGCTGGTGCCGGCGTCGATCATCCCGCCGGCCGAGGAACCGGACGCCGAGTTCCCGCTGGTGCTGACCACCGGTCGCCAGCTCGAACATTGGCATACCGGCGCGATGACCCGGCGCGCCACCGTGCTCGACGAGATCGAACCCGAAGCGGTGGCGAGCCTCGCCCCCTCCGAACTGCGCAAGCTCGGCGTGGCGGCGGGGGACCCGGTACGCGTCACCACGCGGCGCGGCCACATCGAATTGAAGGCACGCGCCGACAGCAATGTCGCACCGGGCATGGTCTTCGTGCCGTTCTGCTATGCCGAGGCGGCGGCCAATATCCTGACCAACCCGCAATTGGACCCGGTGGGCAAGATTCCCGAGTTCAAATATTGCGCCGCCAAGGTCGAGCCCGTGCTGGCAAGGCAGGCGGGGGAGTAAACTTCTTTCCTTGGCCGGGCTCGACCCGTGGGCCTTCAGCCCACGGACTTGATCCGTGGGCATCCCCGTCTTTGGCGATTTTGATGATGAAGATTTTAAGGCGTGGATGCCCGGATCCAGGCTGGGCATGGGGAAGCTTGGCGGCCGCTATCGTCATGTGGCTGGGTGGATGTACTCAGCCAAGCCCGGCGCCGGCCGCGCCGACAGCAGCGCCCGCGGCCTACCAATGCATTATGCCGCAAGAGCAGCGCATGCTCGTCGCCGAGCTGTTCTTTGGCCGCGACAGGGCGGGCGGGAAGGTGGTGAGCGATGCGGAATGGGCGGATTTTCTGGCGCAGACCGTCACCCCCAATTTCCCCGACGGCCTCACCGTGTTCGACGGTTATGGCCAGTGGCGCAATCCGGCGACCGGCGCGATCGGCCGCAACCCGGGGGTCAAGATCGTGCTCATCGCCGCGACGCGCAGCGCCGACCTGCCCGGCCGCTTGGCCGCGGTGATCGACGCCTACAAGGCGCGCTTCCACCAGCAATCGGTCGGCCTCATCACCCGCGATTCTTGCGCCGCGTTCTAATTGACACTGGAACTCGATTTCCGAGCCGGGCTTCAGTCCGAACTCCTGGCGCACCCGCTTGGGGATCGTCACCTGACCCTCCGCGCATCTTCGACATGGTAATACCTCGTGGACCTTCGGTATTACATAGCCTCGCTCCCCCGCTAATTTTGGTCTGCGCCCATGCCGCTCGCCCCCGGCCTCAGCCTCGTCACCGGTGCTACCGGGTTTGTCGGCGCGGCGGTGGCGCGCGCCCTGCTGCGCGAGACGGGACAGCGCGTGCGGGTGCTGGCGCGGCGCGGCAGCGATCGGCGCAACCTCGCCGGGCTCGATGTCGAGGTCGCCGAAGGCTCGCTCGAAGACGCCGCCTCGCTCGCGGCAGCGGCGGCGGGGTGCCGCTATCTCTTTCATGTTGCGGCGGATTACCGGCTGTGGGTGCCCGACCCCGCGGCGATGTTCCGGGCCAATGTCGACGGCACGCGGGCGCTGATGCTGGCGGCGCTCGACGCCGGGGTCGAACGCATCGTCTACACCAGCAGCGTCGCGACCCTGGGCATCGTCAAGCACGGCAACGCCGACGAGGCGACGCCCTCCGGCATCGGCGACATGATCGGGCCTTACAAGCAGTCTAAATTCGCCGCCGAGCAGGTGGTGAAGGCGCTGATCGGCGAGCGCGACCTGCCGGCGGTGATCGTCAACCCCTCGACCCCGGTCGGTCCCGGCGACATCAAGCCGACGCCGACCGGGCGGCTTATCCTCGAAGCGGCCAAGGGCAAGATGCCCGGCTATGTCGACACCGGGCTCAACGTGGCTCACGTCGACGATGTCGCCGCCGGGCAATTGCTCGCGGCAGAGCACGGCGCGGTCGGTGAGCGGTATATTCTCGGCGGCGAAAACCTGGCGCTTGCCGACATCCTCGGGGAGGTCGCGCGCGCCACCGGGCGGCGGCCGCCCTCGCTCAAAATCCCCTATGCCGTGGTGCTGCCGATCGCAGCCGGGGCCGAGCTGAAGGCGCGGATCACCGGGCGCGAGCCGTTCACCACCTTGGACGGCGTGCGCATGTCGCGTAAGAAGATGTATTTCAGCTCGGCGAAAGCCATGCGCGAGCTGGGTTACGCGCCGCGGCCGGCGCGGCAGGCCATTGTCGATGCGATCCGATGGTTCGAGGCAAACGGGTATCTCACGTGACGGCGCTCGCCGAGACCGAAGCACCAGCGCTCGAAACCCCGTCCGGCAAAGGCCGGGGCGACGAGAACTTCCCGGTCGGGTCGTTCCTCATCCGCAAGGATTTGCGCCCGCACGTCCATGCCTTCTACCGCTTCGCACGTAACGCCGACGACATCGCCGACAACCCGCATCTGGCGGCCGACGACAAGGTGCGCCGGCTCGACCGCATGGGCGAAATCCTGGAGGGCGCGCCGGGCGACGACTCGCCGGCGGCGAGCGCGATGCGCGCCAGCCTCGCCGTTACCGGCGCCACCGCGCAGCATTGCCACGACGTGCTGTGCGCGTTTCGCCTCGACGCGACCAAGCTGCGCTACAAAGACTGGGACGATTTGATGGAGTATTGCCGCTATTCGGCCGCGCCGGTCGGGCGGCAGCTGCTCGATCTGCACGGCGAGAGCCGGGACACCTGGCCGGCGTCGGATGCGCTGTGCTCGGCGCTGCAGGTACTCAACCATCTGCAGGATTGCGGTGACGATTACCGCAACCTCAATCGCGTCTATCTGCCGTTGGAACTGATGGACAACGCGGGGGTCGCGGTCAAGGAATTGGCCGCCGGTCCGTCCGGTCATGGCATGCGGCGGGTGCTCGACAGCCTGCTCGACGCGACCGATCAGCTGATCGGTGAGGCGAGTCGGCTGCCGGGCGGTGTCGGGGCGCGCGGCTTGCGCTGGGAAGCGGCGACAATCGTCGAGCTGGCGCGGCGGCTGTCGCGCCGGCTGCGGCGCGGCGATCCGCTCGCGCGCCGCGTCGCGCTGAGCAGGGGCGATTTCGCCGCCGCCCTCGCGACCGGCATCCTGCGCGGCCGCAAGCGGTGACCGGTGCGGCCCTCGACGGCGTCGGCTCCGTCGCCGACGAGGCCTCGCTGCGCGAGACCATTCGCCGCCGGGTCGAAGCGGCCGGCACGTCGTTCTATTGGGCGATGCGCCTGCTGCCCAAAGAGCGGCGCGAAGGGATGTACGCAGTCTATGCGTTCTGCCGCGAGGTTGACGATATCGCCGATGACTGGCCCGCGCCCGAACGGCCCGCCGGGCTCGCGATGTGGCACGACGAGATCGAGGCGATCTATGCCGGCCGCCCGCAGCAGCTCATCTCCCGGGCGCTGGCGGCGCCGGTCGCCCGCTTCCAACTGCGCAAGCAGGATTTCCACGCCATCATCGACGGCATGGAGATGGATGCCGGCGATCCGATTCGTGCGCCGGACATGGCGACGCTTGATCTTTACTGCGCGCGGGTCGCGGCTGCGGTCGGGCATTTGTCGGTGCATGTCTTCGGCGATCCGAGCGACACGGCGCATGAGGTGGCCGACGCCTTGGGGCGGGCGCTGCAGCTCACCAATATCCTGCGCGATCTCGCCGAGGACGCGGAGCGTGGCCGGCTTTATCTGCCGCGCGGGCTGCTCGACCGCCACGGCATCCGCAGCGACGACCCAACCTTCGTGCTCCACCATCCGGCGCTGCCGGCCGTCTGTCGCGACCTGGCGGCGGTGGGACGCAGCCACTTCGCGGCGGCGGAGAGGGCGATGGCGCGCTCGTCGCACCGCGCGATGCGCCCGGCCGCGGTGATGAGCGCGTTCTACCGGGCGACGCTCGACGCATTGGTCGAGGCGGACTGGCGCGATCCCGAAGCTCGGGTCAGCCTCAGCAAAGGCCGCAAATTATGGCTGGTGCTGCGCCATGGGCTGATATGAGCGGGGCGGGCACGGTGCATGTCGTCGGCGCCGGGCTCGCCGGGCTCGCCGCCGCGGCAGCACTCGCCGCCGCCGGCCGCCGGGTCGCGCTTTACGAAAGCAGCGCGCACGCCGGAGGGCGCTGCCGCTCGTATTTCGACGCCGAACTCGGCTGCCGGATCGACAACGGCAACCATTTGCTGCTCTCCGGCAATCGCTCGGCGATGGCGTATCTGCGCCTGATCGAGGCGCGCCACACCTTTGAGAGTCCCGGCGAGGCGATCTTCCCGTTTGTCGATCTGACGACAGGCGAGCGCTGGAGCCTGCGCCCCAATCGTGGCGTGCTGCCGTGGTGGGTGTTGTGCGCCGGGCGGCGCGTGCCAGGCACCCGGGCACGCGATTATCTCGGCGTGCGGCGTCTGCGCGACGCCGGGCGGGGTGCCACGGTCGCCGATTGCCTCGACCCGCGCAGCACGCTTTATCGCCGGCTTTGGCAGCCGGTCGCGGTCGCGGCGCTCAACACCGCCGCCGAGGCGGGCGCGGCACGGCTGTTCCGGCCGGTGCTGGATGAGACGCTGGGCCGCGGCGCAGCGGCATGCCGGCCGCTGGTGCCGCGCGAGGGTCTGTCGGAAAGCCTCATCGATCCGGCGTTGGCGATGCTCCGCGCGCGCGGCGCCGACACCCGCTTTGTCGCGCGGCTGCGCGGCATCCGCTTTGCCGAGGAGCGTGTCCGGGAGCTCGATTTCGACAACAGCCTCGTCGATGTGGCGGAGGACGATCAGGTCGTGCTGGCGGTGCCGGCGACGGTCGCCGCGCGCCTCGTGCCCGAGCTGGTCACCCCCGACGACCACGCGCCGATCGTCAACGCGCACTATCGCGCGGCGATATCCGTTGACGCACCCGGCGGCACGCCGCTCTTCATCGGGCTGATCGGCGGCACGGCGGAATGGGTGTTCCGGAAGCGCGAGGTTGTCTCGGTCACGGTGAGCGCCGCCGATTCGCTGGTCGATCGCCCCGCCGAAGAGTTGCGAGCGGTATTGTGGCGCGATGTCGCCGCGGCCTATCGGCTGCCGGAACAGCCTGTCCCGCCAGCCCGCATCGTCAAGGAGCGACGCGCGACATTCCGCGCGACGCCGGCGCAGCTGAAAAAACGCCCTGCGACAAAAACCCGATGGAACAATCTGCTACTTGCCGGCGATTATGTCGATACTGGCTTGCCGGCTACGATCGAAGGCGCTATTCGCTCCGGTCTTGCCGCGGCCGAGGCGATCGCCCGGCTTTCCGGCGCCCGCATCGCTCGCGGACGGCCGGGTACCGACAGTCCAGAGCGGAGCGATGACACCCGAACCGGTGCCGACGACCCCAAGCGCGAGGCAGCTCGCCTCGCTCGATAAAGCCGTGACGCGTGCCGCGAAATGGCTGCTGTCGCGTCAGCACGAAGACGGCCATTGGGTCTTCGAGCTCGAAGCCGACGCGACGATTCCGGCCGAGTACGTCCTGCTTCAGCATTATCTCGACACGATCGATGTCGACCTCGAGCAGCGCATCGCGCGCTACCTGCGGTCGACGCAGGAAGGGCATGGCGGCTGGGCGCTCTATCGCGGCGGCGCGTTCGACCTCAGCGCCTCGGTGAAAGCGTATTTCGCGCTGAAAGCAGTCGGCGATCCGATCGATGCGCCGCATATGGCGCACGCCCGCGACGCCATTCTCAAGGCGGGGGGTGCGAGACGGTGCAATGTCTTCACCCGCATCCTCCTGGCGCTGTGGGGGGAAGTGCCGTGGCGCGCCGTGCCGGTCATGCCGGTCGAAATGCTGCTGCTCCCGGGCTGGTTCCCATTCCACATCGACAAGATCTCGTATTGGTCGCGTGTCGTGGTGGTGCCGCTGACGGTGCTGATGGCGAAGCAACCGCGTGCCAAGAACCCGCGTGGCATCTCGATCGCCGAGCTGTTCCGCGAGCCGCCCGACCAGGTCAGAGATTGGATCGCGCCGCCGACCCCTTCGGTGACGGGCAGCGCTTTTGTCGCGCTCGACAAGGCGGTGCGCGCCGTCGAGCCGTATTTCTCCAAAAAACGACGGCAGCGGGCGATCGACAAGGCCGTCGATTTTGTCACCGAACGCCTCAACGGCGAGGACGGCCTCGGCGGCATTTTTCCGGCGATGGCCACCTCGCTGATGATGTATGTCGCGCTCGGCTATCCGCTCGACCACCCGCTTTGCGTCACCGCGAAGAGCGCGACCGACAAGCTCGTGGCACGCAACAACGGCAGCGCCTATACCCAGCCTTGCCTGTCGCCGGTATGGGACACCGTGCTTGCCGGCCACGCGCTGATGGATGTCGGCGACGATGCGCTGACCGAACCGCTGACGCGCGCCTTTGACTGGCTTGCCGCGAAGCAGGTGCTCGACATCGCCGGCGACTGGGCGGCGCAGCGGCCCGGCCTTCGTCCCGGCGGTTGGGCGTTCCAATACGAGAACGCGCACTATCCCGATGTCGACGACACGGCGGCCGCTGGCCTCGCGCTCGACCGCTTCGATGCACGCCGCTATCGCCAATCGCTCGCGCGCGCCGCGGAGTGGATCATCGGCATGCAGAGCAAGGGTGGCGGCTGGGGCGCGTTCGACGCCGACAATACGCATACCTATCTCAACCACATCCCCTTCGCCGACCACGGCGCGTTGCTCGACCCGCCGACCGCCGACGTTTCCGCGCGCTGCCTCGGCTTTCTGGCGCAGGCAGGGTATTCGCCCGACCATCCGACAATCGCCGCGACGATCGACTTCCTGCGCCGCGAGCAGGAGCCGGACGGCAGCTGGTTCGGGCGCTGGGGCACCAACTACATCTACGGCACCTGGTCGGTGCTGGCCGGGCTCAATGCCGCCGGGATCGCGCCCGACGCACCGGAGATCCGGCGCGCCGTCACCTGGCTGCTCGCGCGCCAGCGAGAAGACGGAGGCTGGGGCGAGAGCGGCGCCAGCTACGCCGATGGCGCGCCTCATGGCGCCGCGATGTACAGCACGGCATCGCAAACCGCCTGGGCGCTCTTAGGCCTGATGGCGGCAGGCGAAGTGACGCACCCGGCGGTGGAACGCGGCATCCGCTACCTTATCGATCACCAGCAAACCGATGGCGATTGGGACGAGCCCTGGTACACAGCGGTCGGTTTCCCCCGCGTGTTCTATCTGCGCTACCACGGCTATCGCTCGTATTTCCCGCTCTGGGCGCTCGCACGCTATCGCCGCCTTAGCCAGGCCAATTCGCCCCGCGTCGCCTTCGGCATTTAACCTAGGCAAAAGACAAGTCCTTCATCCGGCGCGACAATGCGAGGCCAAATTGGCCCTGGCGGACTGCTTTGAAATCGCGTATCCCGACTCCGCCGAAGAAAAACAACCGTGCTTGGAGTGCCACCCTGTCCTATACGGTTCTCTGCACCACCGGCCTCGAGGCCGAGGCGAAAATCGCCCGACGCGCCGGGCTGTCCGCGGTGGTGGGCGCGGGCGATCATCGCCGCACCGTTCGGGTCGTCGAGGAAGCCGCTCCGGCGGCCGAGTGCCTGGTGAGCTTCGGCATCGCCGGCGCGCTGAAGCCGGGTCTGCGAGCGGGCGACATCATCCTCTCCACCGAAGTGGTCGACGAAGGCAAGCGGTGGCTTACGAGTGACAGCATCCGCCCGCGTATCAGCGAACTCGCCGAGGAAATCGGCGCGATCGAAGGGCCGGTGCTCGGCGCACGGATGGTGGTCGCGACCAAGACGGACAAGCGCCGCGCCTGGAAGCAGACCGGCGCCCTCGCCGTCGATCTCGAAAGCGTCGTGGTGGCGCGTGCCGCGGCGGCGCTCGGCATACCCTTTATCGTACTGCGCGCGATCGCCGACCCGGCGGTGCGCGAACTGCCGCCGGCGGCGCTGGTGCCGCTCAGCGGCGACGGCACGCCGGCGATCGGGCAGGTGCTGGCCTCCGTGCTGGCTCGCCCGCGCCAACTACCGACGCTGCTGACGGTCGCGCGCGAGGCGCGTCAGGCGCTGCAGGCGCTGGTCGAGCCCGCCTATGCCCTCAACCGGATGCTTGCCGGGGCTTAATCGTCGGCGGCGGAGGAGAGCTTCGCCATCGCCTGCTCGACATGGTCGGAGAAGACATATTGCGCCGGCCGCTGGCGGTCGAGCGGGATTTCGGGCGCCATCTCGCCCGCGGTCTTGATGCCGCGAAGCGCCACCGCGGCGGCCCTCCACGGCCGCTTCACGGTATCGACGACAGCGCTCGCCTCGTAGCCGCTATGCACCATGCAGTCGGCGCATTTCTCGTAATTGCCGGTGCCGTATGAATCCCAGTCGGTCTCTTCCATCAGCTCTTTGAAGGTCTTCGCATAGCCTTCGCCGAGCAGATAGCACGGCCTCTGCCAGCCGAAATAATTGCGGCACGGGTTGCCCCATGGCGTGCAGTGATAGCTCTGGTTGCCGGCGAGGAAGTCGAGGAACAGGCTCGACTGGTTGAAACTCCAGCGCCGTTTGGGGTCGCGCCGGAAGATGTCGCGAAACAGCTCCTTGGTGCGGCGGCGGCTAAGGAAATGCTCCTGGTCGGGCGCGCGCTCATAGGCGTAGCCGGGCGAGATGGTGATGCCGTCGATACCCATCTCGGTGACGGCGTCGAAGAAGTTCGCCATGCGCTCCGGCTCGGCGGTGTTGAACAGCGTCGCGTTGATGTTGACGCGGAAGCCGCGCGATTTTGCGAACTTCAAAGCCTCGACCGCGCGGTCATAGACGCCGTCGAGACAGACGGAGCGATCATGGTCATCCTTGTCGCCGTCGAGATGCACCGTCCAGGCGAAATAGGGGTTCGGGTCGAACAGGTCGATCTTCTTTTCCAAGAGCAGCGCGTTGGTGCAGAGATAGACGAACTTCTTGCGCGCGATGATCCCCTGGACAATCTCCTCGATCTCGCGATGCAAGAGCGGCTCGCCGCCCGCCAGCACGACGATCGGCGCGCCACACTCGTCGACGGCTTCCATGCATTGCGCCACCGACAGACGCTGGTTCAGAATCGGATCGGGATAATCGATCTTGCCGCAACCGGCGCAGGCGAGGTTGCAGCGAAAGAGCGGCTCCAGCATCAGGACAAGCGGGTAGCGTTTCACGCCGCGAAGGTGCTTGCTCATGATATAGGCGCCGACGCGAATTTTCTGGTTCAGCGAAATCGCCACTGGAACCTCATGTGTTGGGCGGAATCACGCGCGATAGGGTGAGTTAGTTGCCGGCGGCCGATTCCGCAAGCTGTGCCGGCATGCGAAAGCGGACGTTTTCGGTGACGCCGGACAAGCGCTCGATTTCGACCTCGTCCATCGTTCGCAGCCGCCCGACGAGCTCGTCGACGAGCTCGTCGGGCGCCGAGGCGCCGGCGGTGATGCCGACCGCCGAGACACCCTGGAGCCAACGTGGGTCGAGCGCGTTCGCGTCCTCTATCAGATAGCTCGGCACCCCGAACTCGGCGGCAATTTCCCGCAGGCGATTCGAGTTCGAGCTGTTGGGCGCGCCGACCACAAGCACAACGTCGACGATCTTCGCCAATTCGAGGGTCGCCCGCTGGCGGTTTTGCGTTGCGTAGCAGATGTCCTTGGTGTCGGGCCCGACGATCGACGGGAAACGTGCCTTGAGCGCCTCGATGACGGCGCGGGTGTCATCGACCGACAGCGTCGTCTGGGTGATGAAGGCCAGCTTATCAGGGTCTGAGACGCGTAGATTCGGGACCTCCTCGGGTTTGGAGATGAGATGCACCTTGCCGGTGATGCGGCCCATCGTGCCCTCGATTTCGGGGTGCCCGGCGTGGCCGATCAGGATGATCTCGCGCCCCTGGTTGGCGTAGCGCTGCCCTTCGATGTGCACCTTGGACACCAGCGGGCATGTCGCGTCGATGACCGGCAAGCCGCGCTCCTCGGCGCGCGTTTCGATCGCGCTCGCCACGCCATGGGCGCTAAAAATCGTCACCGCGCCGGGCGGAATCTCGTCGATCTCGTCGACGAAACGCGCTCCTTTGGCGCGCAACCGCTCGACGACATGACGGTTGTGCACGATCTCGTGCCGGACGTAAATCGGCGGGCCGTATTTCTCAAGCGCCCGCTCGACGATTTCGATCGCGCGCTCGACCCCGGCACAGAAGCCGCGGGGCTGGGCCAGAACCACCCGAATCATGATCGTGTTCTCGCCTCCGAAGCCGAACGACAGCGTGCGCTCGACGACCGCGCGCAGGCCGCCCTATCCCTGCCACAACTCGCGCTGTCCGCGCAATTGCTTGGCGACGGCGGGCCGCACCCACGGCGCAGGCGGGGCGCTGCGGTTTTGGCCTGTGTCATCACGCCCACTTTGCTATCACTGTCGCTCCGATCAAAAAACCACGGCCAACAGACCATGACGGACGCCATGCCAGCGATGCCGATTTCGCGACGCGCCCTGTTGATGATCTCCGCCTCGTTCGCGGCAATCGGCGCGGCTGCGCCGCGGCGCGCGCTGGCGGCGGACGCCGATGCCGCGCCGGCTGCGGTGATCCAGCGCTTCTACGAGGTCCTCCTCGCGGTGATGAAAGACGCCAAACAGCTTTCCTTCGACCAACGTTATCAGCGGCTCGAACCCACCGTCACGCAAACCTATGACCTCCCGCTGATGAGCCGGCTGGCGGTCGGACCGGGATGGGCCCAGCTGACGCCGGCGCAACAGCAGAACCTGACCGAAGCCTTCGCGCGCTACACGATCGCGGAATACGCCAATCAGTTCGACGGTTACAGCGGTGAACGCTTCGAGGTCGATCCCGCTCCGGCAGACAGCGCAAACGGCCCAATCGTCAAATCCTCGCTGATCAAGTCGAATGGGGAAAAGGTGGCCCTCAACTACCTGATGCGCCAGGGCGGCAATGGCGCATGGCAGATCATCGATGTTTACCTGAGCGGTACGATCAGCCAGCTGGCGACCCGCCGCGCGGAATTCACCAGCGTCCTTCAGCAGGGCGGCGGCGACGCGCTCCTCAAGCTCTTGGCGCAACGCATCGCGGCGCTGCGCACCAGCTGACGTTGCGCTTCCCCCAGCGCTTCAGCTGCACCGGATGAACGGAACGGGGCGCCGGCCGCTTCACCTTCACCGCGACCCCGAACTGTCGGCCGTATCGACTGTCGGGCGTATCGCCGGCGCCGCTGCCGCGACCTGAACTGATAGCTGCATCGCCGGCGCCGCTGCGACCTGCGGCGCCAGCGCCTTCGCTGCGCCGGCCTTCGGCGGAGCGGCCTTGCCGGGGTCTATGTAAAGATCGGGCTCGGCATCGGGCGTCTTGCCATTCTTCAATTCCGCCGCCCGGTGCTGTTGCGCCAGACTGCGCATCTCCGCGTAGAAATCGACCGAGTTCTTCTCGAGCGTGTCGAGTTCGTCAAGGACGCTCGCGCGCTCTTCGACTCCGCCAACGATAAAGCGCGCGGTCGTCAGCTCGGTGATCCCATGCTCGTTGGCGACGATGGTGAACGGATCGTCATAGGAATCGACCGCGCTGCCCACGGCGTCGCGCGGATTTGTGGGACCGAGGATCGGCAGGATCAGATAGGGGCCGGACGGCACGCCCCAGACATAAAGCGTCTGCCCGAAATCGGCCGGCTGGCGCTCGACCCCGCTCAGCGTCATCACATCGACCATACCGCCGAATCCGACCGTGGTGTTGACCGCAAAGCGGCCCAGGGTGATGGCGGCGCGTTTGAACTGGCCCTGGAGCAGGTTGTTAAAGAAGAGGGTCGGCTCCTTCATGTTGTCGAGCACATGGTGAACGGCACTGCGGACATCGCCGGGAACCACCGTCACATAGGCCTGGGCAGCCGGCTTGAAGATGACTTTGTCGAGCCCTTGGTTGAGGGCAAAGGTCTTGCGGTTGAGCGGTTCGAGCGGGTCGTTGGCCTGATCGTAGGCGGCGCGAGCCGCCGGATCGGTGGGCGGAGCGGCGCAGCCGCCAAGCGCGCTTATCGCCAGTACGGCGGCGAAGCCCACCCGACGCCAGCTGCACCAGGGCAACAACGACGTTGTGCTCACGAAAGGTTCCACAAAATCCTGGGGTAATCGGAGGGCGCGGCGGCATCGTTGACAATCCTGGTTGCGAACGCAACCGCAAAACATTATGCGCTTGGCCGAGTTTGCGATTGACTGCTGCGATATGACATCGCTGATCCTCGCCCTCGTATTGGCTCCGGTCTGGGTCTACCTCTGCGGTACGGTCCTCGCCGCGGCGAAATTCGCACGACGCCGGGTCGTCCTGCCCGAGGAGCGGCCGGCAATTTCGGTGCTGAAGCCGCTCTACGGTGCCGAGCCCGGGCTCTACGAAAACCTGCTGTCCTTTGTCGATCAAGACTATCCAGCGGTGCAGATCGTGTTCGGCGTCCGCGAGCCCGACGACGGCGCGCTGCCGATCGCGCGTCGGGTGATTGCCGAGCGTCCCAGCCGGGACATCACACTTATCGCCGATTCGCGCGTCAGCGGGCGCAACCTCAAGGTCGCCAACCTCGTTAACATGCTGCCGGCGGCGCGTCACGACCTCCTCGTCTTCGCCGACAGCGACATGCGGGTCGGCCGCGACTATCTGGCGACCGTGACCGCGCCGCTCCGCGACCCGGCGATCGGGCTGGTGACCTGCCTCTACAAGGGCCTGCCGAACATGAATATGCCGATGCGCGGGCTGTGGTCGCGCCTCGGCGCGTTGCACATCAATTTCGGCTTTCTGCCCGGCGCTCTGCTGGCCGAGGCCCTGGCGACGGGCGGCGGCTGTTTTGGCGCGACGATCGCGCTCAGGCGCGGCGTTCTGGAGCGGATTGGCGGTCTGGCCGTGGTGCGCGACGAGTTGGCCGACGATCACCGCATTGGCACCGCGGTGCGCGAGGCAGGCCTGGCGACCGCACTCTCACCCTATCTGGTCGAGACCTCGGTCTCCGAGAAGAGCCTCAAATGCCTGTGGCAGCATGAGCTGCGTTGGGCACGCACGGTGCGCCTCATGGCGCCGGTCGGCTTTGCCGGATCGATCCTCACCCACGCCGTGGCGCTTTCGCTGATCGCCGCGCTGCTGTGCGGTTTCAGCTTGACCTCGCTCGGTTTTCTCGCATTGTCCTGCGCCCTGCGCTGGACGTCGGCCGGCCTGATCGCTTGGACGCTGCGCCTACCGAGTGCGGGACTGTTGCTGTTGCCGTTGCGCGACCTTTTGTCTTTCGCTGTCTTTATCGGCAGCTTCTGCGGGCGCAACGTTTCGTGGCGCGATCAGCTGTTCCGCATCGAGCCCAGCGGGATCATTGTCGACGGAGACGGCGAGTGACGCTTAAGACCCTCTTCCTGCAGCCGCCCTCATTTGACGGGTTCGACGGCGGCGCCGGTTCACGCTACCAGGCGAAGCGCGAAATCCGCTCGTTCTGGTATCCGACATGGCTCGCCCAGCCGGCAGCCCTGGTCGAGGGCAGCAAGCTCATCGACGCGCCGCCGGCGCGGCTGACGCTGGGGCCGATCCTCGATCAGGCCCGCAATTACGAGCTTGTGGTGATGCACACCTCGACCCCGTCCTTCGCCAGCGACATCAAGGTCGCCGAAGCGCTAAAGGACGCGAACCCGCTCTTAAAGATCGGCCTTGTCGGCGCCAAGGTCGCGGTCGAGCCGGAAGACAGCCTCACCGCATCGAGCGCCATCGATTTCGTCGCCCGTGAGGAATTCGATTTCACGATCAAGGAAATCGCCGACGGCCGCGCCTTCAGCAAGATTGACGGGTTGAGCTATCGCGGCGCCGGCGGGGCGCCGGTGCACAACCGCGAACGGGCGGTGCTCGAAAACATGGACGAGCTGCCCTTTGTGACCGACGTGTACAAGCGCGACCTGCACATCGAAGACTATTTCATCGGCTATCTGAAGCACCCTTACGTGTCGCTCTACACCGGGCGCGGGTGCAAATCGCGCTGCACATTCTGCCTCTGGCCGCAGACGGTTGGCGGCCACCGCTACCGGGTGCGCAGCGTCGAGCATGTGGTCGAGGAAATCCGTCGAGCGAAGGATTACTTCCCGCAGGTCAAGGAGTTCTTCTTCGACGACGACACCTTCACCGACAATCTGCCGCGCGCGGAGGCGATCGCCAAGGAGCTGGGCAAGCTTGGCGTCACCTGGTCGTGCAACGCCAAGGCCAACGTGCCGCGCGCGACCCTTGAGGTGCTGCGCGACAACGGTCTCAGGCTCCTGCTTGTCGGGTACGAAAGCGGCAACCAGCAGATCCTCCACAACATCAAAAAGGGCATGCGGATCGATGTCGCGCGCCGCTTCACCAAGGATTGCCACGACCTCGGCATCACCATCCATGGGACGTTTATCCTCGGGCTGCCCGGCGAAAGCAAAGAGACGATCGAGGAGACGATCCAGTTCGCCGCCGACATCAACCCGCACACGATCCAGGTGTCGCTCGCCGCGCCTTATCCGGGCACGGAGCTTTACCGCCAGGCGGTCGAGAACGGCTGGCTCGACGTGAGCCACGCCGAGTTGATCGACGACCGCGGCGTGCAGATCGCGCCGCTGCACTATGAGCACCTGACCCATACCGAGATCTTCGACTCGGTCGAGACCTTTTATAAGCGCTTCTATTTCCGGCGGAAAAAGATCGCCTCGCTGGTCGGCGAGATGATCCGCAGCCCGGAGATGATGAAGCGCCGGCTGCGCGAGGGGGTCGAGTTCTTCCAGTTCCTGCGCCACCGGGAGATGGCCGGCTGACGACCGCAGACCGTCATCCCGGCGCGGCGCTGACCTCACCCACTCCTCACTCCGGGGCGCTGAATCGCAGCGAACCCGGAAGCCATGAAGACGGCCGGTTGCCGGGTGGCTCCCGGTGTCAGCATGTTTTCCGGGAGGTCCGTGTTCATGGCTTCCGGGTTTGCCGCGTCGCGGCATCCCGGAATGACATGGGATCACGCCGGGGTGCTGAGGCGTGAAACGTCTCATCGTTTGCGCCGACGATTTCGGCCGCGACATCGCGGTCAACGAAGCGGTCGAAGAGGCGCATCGCGACGGCGTGCTGACCGTCGCCAGCCTGATGGTCGGCGCCCCGGCCGCGGCGGACGCGGTGGAGCGCGCCAAGCGGCTGCCCGGCCTCGGGGTCGGACTGCATCTGGTGCTGGCCGACGGCGTGCCGCTGCTTCCAACGGGAGAAGTGCCCGCCCTCGTCGGCGCCGACGGCGGCTTCGATCCGAACATGGTGCGCGCCGGGTTTCGCTTTTATTTCTCGCCCGCGGCCCGGCGTCA
Source organism: Allostellaceae bacterium (assembly GCA_035504235.1). Lineage (GTDB taxonomy): Bacteria > Pseudomonadota > Alphaproteobacteria > ATCC43930 > CGMCC-115725 > DATARH01. Next base: position 66,119 of record DATJSH010000104.1, read on the forward strand.
GTTGGCAGCGGAAATCCGCGCGCAGTTCGAGACGTTTCGCGCGACCGGCCTCAGGCTCGACCACGTCAACGGCCACAAGCATGTCCATCTGCACCCGACCGTCGCGCGCCTCGTCGTCGAAATCGGCGGCGAATACGGCCTGCGCGCGGCGCGGCTGCCCTATGAGCCCGCCGCGCCGCTCCGCCGCGCGAGGCCCCAGGAACAGCACACCGCGCCGGCCTGGTCGCCGGTGGTGAGCGCCCTGCGCCGCCGGCTCGACCGTGCCGGCGTCGCGCGCAACGATCAGGTCTTTGGCATCGCCTGGAGCGGCAAGATGATCACGGACCGCCTGCTGGCGCTCTTGCCCCATTTGCCTGAGGGGGTCAGCGAGATTTATTGCCACCCCGCCTGCGGCGCGGCTTCGCTCGTCCCCGGATACCGCCACGCCGAGGAGTTGGCGGCGCTGGTGAGCCCGCTGGTGCGGCGGCGGATCGAAGAGTTGGGGATTTCCTTGGTGCGTTACCGCGACCTGTCGCCGTAACCGCGGCCGGTGCCGGCGCCAGCCCGAGCAGCGCCGGCAAGACGAACAGCGTGCACAACACCGTCATCGTCAACGAGATCGTGAGCAGCTTGCCCATCTCCGAGGTGCCGATATCGGGCGCGAGCCATAGGCTGCCAAACGCGCACATCGTCGTCAGCGCACTGAACACGACACCGCGAGCGGTCGACGATTGCAGATGGTCGGAGAGTCCGGCACGCCAATTCATCACGAAGTAAATGTCAAAGGCGACGCCGATCCCGAGCAGCAGCGGCAGCGCGATGATGTTGGCGTAATTGAGCTTCATGCCGGTGACGACCGTGAGGCCGAGCGTCAGCAGCGCGGCGAGCAGCAAGGGCGCGACGACCAGCGCCACATCGCGCAGCCGGCGCAACACGATCGCCAGCAGCACGATGATCGCCGCCACCGCGATCGCCCCCGCCTCGATAAAAGCCGAGCTGATGAGCCGACCCGACTCCTGGATCGTCACCGGCGTGCCGGTCGCTTGCGGGGCAATGCCGTGCACGGCGGCGACGAATTTGCGCAGCACCGCCGGGTTGCTGGCATCGCCTTTCGGAAAGACCTCGACCCGCGCCGCGCCGTCCGGCGCGATCCAACTGTCGCGCAAATCGGCCGGCAGGTCGGCGAGCCCGACGGGCTTTGCCTGCATCAACTGGCTGAGCAGGTCGAGCCGATGCAGCAGCCCGGACAAAATTGCCCTGTCGAGCTTCGCGACGATCTGCGGGCCGCTGTCGAGCGCCTTGCCGAGCGCGGCGGCGAGCTGCGCGGCCGGCTTGCCGCCGGGATGTGCGGCGGCGAATTTGGCCAGCGCGTCGCGGCAGGCGGCGAGCGAGGCCATGATTTGCGCATCGGTCGGCGCCGGCCGTTTTGTCATCGGCGTCAAGGTCGGCCCAAGCAGCAAGGTCAGGTCGGAGAGGATCGCGAGCTTCTTGTCCTGCTCGGTCGGGATGAAGCTCGCCGCGGTGATGACCTGATCGACCTCGGGCAGCTCGCCGATCTTGTCGGCGAGCGTCTTCGCCGCATCGAGCGACGGCGCGACGATCTCGGCGGTGTAGGGTGTCGTCTGCGGATCGGCGATCAGATCGCGAATGGTCTGCATCGCCTCGCTCTCGGGGTTCTTCAGGTCGAGCGGGTCGAAATCGAATCCGACACGCGGCAGCAGCGCGAGACAGACAAGGGCGAGGACGCCGGCCGCGCCGACCACCCAGCGGCGGCGCGATTTGAGAAAACGGTCGGCCGGGGCGGCGAAAGCGAACCCGATCGCCTCGGGCTCGGCGCGCGGGCGCAGCAGCGTGAGGAGCGCCGGCAACAGCAGGAAATTGAGCACGATCGCGATCACCATGCCGGCACCGGCGATCCAGCCCAATTCGCGCACCCCGACATAATCGGTCGGCACGAACGACAGAAAGCCGATGGCGGTCGACGCGGCGGCCAGCGCCAGCGACGGGCCGATCGTCCGCGCCGCGCCGGCGAGCGCCGCGTCGAGCGTGCCCAGCCGGTGGCGTTGGTCGCGGTAGCGGATCGAGAACTGGATGCTGAAATCGACCGCCAAGCCGACAAACAGCACCCCAAACGCCACCGAGATCAGGTTCAGTGAGCCGATCGCCAGCGCCGCGAAGGCGCCGGTCAGCACCAGCCCCGCGATCACCGTCGCGAGGATCGCGAGCACCAGCCGCGGCGAGCGCAGAGCGAGAAAGAGGATGAGGCACACCGAGCCGACCGACAGCAAGGCCGAGCGCAGCGCGCCTTCCTTCAACGCCGCAAATTGGTCGTCGTCGAGCGCGACCGAGCCGGTGATTCGCACCCGCACCCCGGCTTGGGGGTTGAGGCCGAGATCACCTGCGATGCGGCGGACTTCCGCCGTCGCCTTGGCGCCCGGTTCGAGCGCACCGTAGTCGAGCACCGGCTGCACCAGCACAAATTTGCGCAGCTCATGGGAGCCGGGCTTGGTGCCGGTCAGTACCTGCTGCCAGTTTAGGCTTTCAGGTCGGCCGGCGACGACGCCGTCGACGATTTCGGCGATCTTTGCCAAGCTCGGGTCGAGCTTGTCGATCTCCACGTCGCCGCGCGTCGCGCCCTCGACAAAAAGCTTCAACGTGTCAAACAGGCCGCGCAGGCTCGGATCGGCCGAAAGGCTGCCGATCAGCGGCTGCGCGGCCACCAATTGGTCGGACAGCGCGCCGAGCTCCTTGACCGAGAGGAACAAAAGCCCGTTCCGGTCGAAAAACGCACCGCCATCGGGGCGGCGCACGTCGTGAAAATATTGCGGCTCGGTGCGAAGCCTGTTGGCGAGGCGTTGCGCCGCCGTGTCGGCGAGATCGCCATTGGCGCCGTCGATGACGATCGCCAAGAGGTTGGCGTTCTGCGGGAACTCGCGATCGAGCGTCAACTCGTTCTGCCGCCACGGCAGATCGCTCGGCAGAAGCTTTTCGATGTCTGTATCGATGCTGAGATGAGTCGCCGCGTACCAGCCGGCGAGCAGCGTCAGCGCCAATGCGGCGAGCACGTTGAGGACGGCGTGGCGGCGGCTGAAATCGACGAGGCGAACGATAAGCGCGGCGATCACAATGCCTCGGCGATGTGCGGAAGGTCGGGCGCGGCGGAGCCCGCCCCCTTCCTTTAAAGCAAGTCTCGCCCTGGCGGAACCCGGTCGCGCGGCTTTGTCATCAAATCGCCAGTTAGGCGAAATTGCGGCGGCGGGATGGGCAAAATGCCGCGAAATCACCGACGAGGGGTCACATTGCGGACACGCTTGAAGGCGATCTTGCGTACAGCTGAGTGACATGGGAGGGAATCATGGCCGGACGCACCGAATGCTGCCGCTATGAACCGAGCCTCGACGAGCTGCTCGCCGACGACATCATGCAGCCGGTGCTGCAAAGCGCCGGCTATGACCGCGAACGCTTTCACGACCTGATGGTCGAGACCGGCGAGCGCGTCCGGCTGTCACGCGAGGCCGACGAACGGGATTAGCCCCACCTGCGCTGACGCGCTCCCTCCCCCGGGATGGGGAGGGTCGGGGTGGGGTGCCGAAGATCCGCGCCGCGACGGCGGCGATCACTCCCTCCCTGCCTCCCCCTGCAGGGGGAGGAGGTTCTCGTGGCGGCCTACAGCGCCGCGAACTCCAGCCGCACCTTGAGGCCGGGCTGTCCCGACCCGGGATCGACTTCGCCCAGCGCCACGGTGCCATTGTGCAGCCGGGCGACCGCGCGCACCAGGCTGAGGCCCAACCCGTTGCCCGGGGTGCTGCGGCTGGGTTCGAGACGCACGAAGCGGTCGAACACCACGTCGCGTTCTTCTTCGGGGATGCCCGGGCCGGTGTCGGAGACTTCGAGCGCGGCGCGCCCGTCCTGCTGGTGCGCCGAAAGCAGCACCTCGCCGCCGCCGTATTTGAGCGCGTTGTCGAGCAGATTGGCGACCGCCTGCGACAGCAAGTGCCGGTCGCCGCGGATCATGATGCCGGGCTCGACATCGATCTTTAGCGCGCAGCCCTTTTCCTCCGCGACGGGCTCGTAGAGCTCGGCGGCGGCGCGCGCGGTCTGGGCGAGGTCGAGAGGCTCGGCCTCGTTGCGGCGCGCGCCCGACTCGGCCTCGGCGATGTTGAGCAGCGCATTGAACGTCGCGAGCAGCCGGTCCGCCTCGTCGATCGCGGCTCGTACCGCCTCGGCTTGCGCGCCGTCTTCCAGCCCATTCGTACTATTGCTACCGATAAGGCTCAGCTCGAGACGCGCGCGCAGCCGGGCGAGGGGCGTGCGCAGATCGTGCGCGATATTGTCGCTGACCTCCCGCATCCCGGCCATCAGCCGTTCGATCTGGTCGAGCATGTTGTTGAGATTGGCGGCGAGCTGGTCGAACTCGTCGCGGCTCCCGCGCAACGGCACGCGGTCGGACAAATTTCCGCCCATCACCCGCTCGGCGGTGCGGTTGACCTGCTCGACCCGGCGCAACAGGTTGCGGCTCATCACCGCGCCGCCGATGACCCCGACGACGAGCGCGACGAGGCCCGACCACAACAGCGTCATCTTGATGCGCTCGCGGTAGCGGGCGGCATCGCTAATGTCGCGCGCGACCAGCAAGCGATAGCCGTCTGGAATGACGATCAGCGCCCCCTGCGCCGGCTGCGTTTGGGTGACGCCCTTGATCTTCATCTGCACGTTGAAGGCGACGGGACCGGCCGCCACCGGCGTCCCCTCTGGCCACCCGGTGATGTTGCCGGCGAGCGGGTGACCGCTGCCATCGGTGACGAGATAGAGCATGCCGTCGCCGCGGTCGCCGGCGCTGCGCGCGGCGACGATCTGCACCAGCCCCGAAAGGCCGCGCTGCGCGTACTGCTCGGCAAGGCCGGCGATTTCCGCATCGAGTGTCGCTTGGGTTTGCCGCTCGATGAAATCGGCGCTCATCCAATAGACGAAGAACAGCACCCCCAGCACCGAGACGGCGAAGACGATAAAATACAGGCTGGCGAGGCGAAAGGCATGCGTGCGCACCAATCGCCGCAGATATGACAGGAGGCGCCGCAACACCTTAATCCGCGGCGCGCAGGCAGTAGCCGGCGCCGCGCACGGTGTGGATCAGCGGCCGCTCGAAATTGCGGTCGATCTTTTGCCGCAGGCGGCTCACATGGACGTCGATGACATTGGTTTGCGGGTCGAAATGGTAGTCCCACACGTGCTCCAGCAGCATGGTGCGGGTCACCACGTGGCCGGTGTTGCGCATCAGATATTCGAGCAGCTGAAACTCGCGCGGCAACAGGTCGATCCCCGTCTCGCCGCGCCTGACCGAGCGGGTGAGCAGGTCGAGCTCCAAGTCGGCGACGCGCAGTTTTGTCGTCGCCGTGCTTGCCGCACCGCGCCGCAGCAACGCTTCGATCCGCGCCAGAAGCTCGCTGAACGCGAAAGGCTTCACCAGATAGTCGTCGCCGCCGGCGCGCAGCCCCTTGACCCGGTCGTCGACGCTGCCCAGCGCCGACAGAATCAAGGACGGGGTGCCGATTTCGGCGGCGCGCAGCGCGCCGAGCATCGCCAGCCCGTCCATTCCCGGCAGCATGCGGTCGATGATGATCGCGTCGTAGCTGCCCGAGCTGGCAAGGAACAGCCCTTCGCGCCCGTCGCCCGACTGGTCCACCGTGTAACCGCTTTCCGACAGTCCCTTGACGAGGTAGTTGGCGGTTTCGCGATCGTCCTCGACGACGAGCAGTTTCATGGCGTTCGCCCACCTTCGCGGGCAGTGAATTTCGTTCGTCGATTTCAAGTCGTTACGCTGCGACGCGGACGCAAGATGCGGCGCGGCGACATTACCAAAGCTTAATCTGCCTGCGCGCCGAAACGAGCGCGGCAGGCACCGCACGGGCGACCGGCCAAAAGCGATTCGCGGATTAGCGCCGCCGGTATGAACGATCGATCGGAGTTATCTGCGTCATTACACGGCCTTAGCCGTTCGACAGCGGCGGCGCCGATGGGTCGGCTAAGCTCGGCCAGTTTGCATACACCGCAACAGGGGCGCGATGTCGGTTCGAACGTTGGGCATGGTTTCCGGAATGGCGATGCTTGCCGCATTCTCAGCGCAAGGCGCAGAGCCGGTCGACGATATTGTCGGTCCAGTCGTGGATCCGCAGACGGTGGCGTCTCCGGACACGCCGCCGCCAATCGCGGCCACCGCGACGCCCCTGGTGACGGCAAACCCGCAACTCGTAGCGCCATCGACCTCTTGGGCCCCGGCACCGACTGCCGCCACCGTTACCGTAGCGACTCCGCCGGCGGCCGCGCCACCGCCCGCTGACCTTCCCAGCCCCGCCGCTTACCAACCGTGGACCCTGCCCGAGCTGGACCAGCGGTGGCGCGGATTTTACGGCGGCCTCAACCTTGGCTATGGCTGGATCGCCGGAACATCGGGGAGCAACTGCACCAATACGGTTACCGACTCGCAGAGCGGCTGCACGCTCATCCCCGAAACCGGTCCGAACCCATCGGGCCCGGTTGGCGGCGGCCAAGTGGGATATATGGCGCCGATCTATCCCGGCCCCTTCATGCTGATGGTCGGTGGCGAGTTCGACGTGGAGGGAACCGGCTTGAGCGGCACCCAAAGCATCGCGCCGCCAATTCCCCTCTCCGGCTTTTCCCCGTGCACGACGTGCAGCTTTTTCGCAAAGGAGTCGCTGTCGTGGCTGGCGTCGCTGCGAGCCCGTGTCGGCGTACCCGTCGGGCGGGTGCTGGTCTACGGCACGGGCGGGGTGATGTTCGGCAGCGCCAACGTGTCGCAGAGCATCAGTTTCACCAATACCGACGCGGGGTCGTATCAGGCAGCGGCTAAACAGGACCTCGTCGGGCCGACCGTCGGCGGCGGCGTGGAATTTCTCGCCGACGGTCCCTGGTCGGTGCGCCTCGAAGGGCTCTACTACGATCTCGGCTCGATACGGACCGTCGCCCAGCCGACCGGCACCGCCTTCGTCAATTTCAATAACGAGAAGACCTTCGGTTTTCGGGGGGGCATCATTCGCCTTGCGGTCAATTTCCATCTCGGCGATTTCGGCGACCAGTAGCGGCGACGGCCGCCCGGCCGGCGGCCACGCGCGGCACAATACGTAGCCCAGCACAAACAGAGTTTCGCCTGCGGCGTATTTTCGGCTTGACCGGGGCACGGCAAGCAACGACATATCACGTACTAAATTAGTACGAATTGGCTGCGGAACCGCATGATCATCCTCTCGAAGCTGGCCGATTACGGCGTCATCGTCGCGACCCATCTGGCGCTCGCGCCCGACCGCCAGGAAAACGCCGCCTCGGTCGCCGCTGCGACGCGGCTGCCGCTGGCGACCGTCGCCAAGCTGTTGAAGGCGCTCGCGCATGCCGGGGTGGTCGTCGCAACGCGCGGCGCGGCGGGAGGTTATCGCCTGGCGCGGCCGGCGGCGCAAATCTCGATTGCCGAGGTGGTCACGGCGATCGATGGCGATATCGGCCTCACCCAATGCTCGGTGCATGTCGACGAATGCACGCACACCCAGTACTGCCCGACCCGGCCGCATTGGGCGGCGATCAACCGCGCCGTCGGCGAGGCGCTGCGCGCGGTGGCGCTCGATGAGATGATTTCGCCCTACGCGTTCCTGCCGGCGGTCGCCCTACCGGTGGTCGCGATGAGTGCGCACGAGGCGGCCCGCAAGAGGACAGCTCAATGAGCGCGCCCGTTGCCACGCAAATTCCGGCTCTCAACGAGGGCTACAAATACGGTTTTGTCACCGACATCGAGAGCGAGTCGGCGCCGCCCGGTCTCAATGAAGACACGGTGCGCTTCATTTCGGCCAAGAAGGGCGAGCCCGAATGGCTGCTCGACTGGCGGCTGCAGTCGTTCCGCGCCTGGGCAAAGATGCCGGCGCCGGATTGGGCGAAGCTCAAGATCGAGCCGATCGACTATCAGAGCGCGACCTATTATTCGGCCCCGAAATCGCAGGATGATGCGCCGAAGTCGCTCGACGAAGTCGATCCCGAGCTTCTGGCGATGTACGAGAAGCTCGGCGTGCCGATGCGCGAGCGCGAGGCCCTCGCTGGCGTCCAATTGGCCGGGGTCGCGGTCGACGCGGTATTCGACAGCGTCTCGGTGGCGACCACCTTCAAAGGCCAGCTCGCCGAGCTCGGCATCATCTTCTGCTCGTTCGGCGAGGCGGTGCGCGAGCATCCCGACCTCGTCCGCAAATATCTCGGCACCGTCGTGCCGCAGAATGACAATTTTTTCGCCGCGCTCAATTCGGCGGTGTTCAGCGATGGGTCGTTCGCCTACATCCCGCCGGGCGTGCGCTGCCCGATGGAGCTCTCCACGTATTTCCGCATCAACGCGCGCAACAGCGGGCAGTTCGAGCGCACGCTGCTGATCGCCGACAAGGGCGCCTATGTCAGTTATCTCGAAGGCTGCACCGCGCCGCAGCGCGACGAAAACCAGCTCCATGCCGCGGTCGTCGAGCTGATCGCGCATGAGGACGCCCAGATCAAGTATTCGACCGTGCAGAACTGGTACCCCGGCGACGCCGAAGGACGCGGCGGCATCTACAATTTCGTCACCAAGCGCGGCGCCTGCCGCGGCGCGCGCGCCAAGATCTCGTGGACGCAGGTCGAGACCGGCTCGGCGATCACCTGGAAATA